>JABDJX010000214.1 GCA_013003245.1 Silicimonas sp.
GGTCTATGGCGTGATCATGGGTGGCTGGGCGTCGAACTCGAAATACCCGTTCCTTGGCTCGCTGCGGTCAGCCGCGCAGATGATTTCTTACGAAGTCTCGATCGGCCTTATCATCATCGGTATCATCATCTCGACCGGATCGATGAACTTTGGCGCTATCGTCAATGCGCAGGACGGCAATTACGGCTTTTTCAGCTGGTACTGGCTGCCGCACTTCCCGATGGTGTTCCTGTTCTTTATCAGCGCCTTGGCCGAAACCAACCGCCCACCGTTTGACCTGCCAGAGGCCGAATCCGAGCTGGTGGCAGGCTATCAGGTGGAATATTCCTCGACCCCGTTCCTGCTCTTCATGGCGGGCGAATACATCGCCATCTTCCTGATGTGCGCGCTGGTCACGCTGTTGTTCTTTGGCGGTTGGCTGTCGCCGGTGCCGTTCCTGCCCGACAGCCCGCTGTGGATGATCCTGAAAATGGGCTTTTTCTTCTTCATCTTCGCCATGGTGAAGGCCATCGTGCCACGCTACCGCTATGACCAGTTGATGCGCTTGGGCTGGAAATGGTTCCTGCCGTTCTCGCTGATCTGGGTGGTCTTTGTGTCTTTCGCAGCGAAATTTGAATTTTTCGGCGGGGCCTATGCCCGCTGGGCAATGGGAGGCTGATGGTGTTTCGGCGGCTCTCCCCCTTAGCCCTTGCGACTTTGGCGCTTGTCAGCCCGGCGAACGCTGAGCGCTTGTGCGATCCACAGTTGCGCGTCTGGGCAGAGGAATTTGGTCAAACGCCGGGGATGGAAAGCCTTTCTATTTCGGCGAAGAGTGTTTCGGAATTCGACTACGTGGATTCTCTATATTTTGTTGGTTTTATCGTGGTGAGAAACGCGTATAGGGCCGAGCATGGATGCGGACTTTCAACAGAGGAACAGCAACTTGGCGATTTGTCCGAGGCTGCGTTCGTATGTATGAAGAATGATATTGATGGTTCTGATTTCCCTGACGAGATGAAGGGATGGCTGGAACACTATAAAAGTCTGCTTGCCGGTGAAGGGTCAGAAGAATTCGATCCTCAGCTCTTGGCAGATTGTGTATAGGAGCGATTTGCAATGACCCAGATTGATTGGAACCGCGCGGGCAAATACTTCCTGCTGCTCGACTTTCTCAAGGGCTTTAAGCTGGGGATGAAGTATTTCTTCGCCCCCAAAGCGACGTTGAACTATCCGCATGAAAAGGGGCCGCTCAGCCCTCGTTTTCGCGGCGAACATGCGCTGCGGCGTTATCCCAACGGGGAAGAGCGCTGCATTGCCTGCAAGCTGTGCGAGGCGGTGTGTCCGGCGCAGGCGATCACGATTGATGCCGAACCGCGCGAGGATGGGTCGCGCCGCACCACGCGTTATGACATCGACATGACGAAGTGCATCTATTGCGGGTTCTGCCAAGAGGCCTGCCCGGTGGATGCGATTGTCGAAGGCCCGAACTTTGAATTTGCGACCGAAACGCGCGAAGAGCTGTTTTACGACAAAGCCAAACTGCTCGACAATGGCGAACGCTGGGAAGCCGAGATTGCCCGCAACCTTGAGATAGACGCGCCTTACCGATGATACAGAAACTGATAATCACTTTTTGCGCGCTGAGCGCGGTTATCGTCGGCAATGCGATCGACATCCGTCATATTGACGCCGCGGTGGCGGGCAAGGTCTTTTTCCACGACGAAGAGAGCGTGTGTTTCAAGCGCGAAGTGCCAGTGCAGGTTTCAGCGTTTGGCAAAGTGCATAAGTGTCGCAAGGCGAGCGACACATGAGTGATCCGCAAAACCCCTTTGAGGCCATGATGGCCATGAGCCAGGAATGGGCCAAGGCGGTGAACCCCGCGCTTGAATCGTTCACGCCCAAGGGGTTCGAAGCGCTTTGGCCGACCATGCCCAAGGACATGATGGAAACCGTCATGGGCAAGGGGCTGAACCCCGAAGGTCTGGACGCTAAGACGAAACTGCTCCTGACGCTGGGCGCGCTGACGATGCTGGGCGCGCAGGCCGAGGCTCAGATCAGATTGACGGTGCGCCACGCGATTGAAGCAGGCGCCACACATCAGGAAATCGCCGAATCCATTGCGATGATGGGCGTCTTTGGGGGGATCCCCGCGATGACCAAAGCGATGGAACTGGCAAGCTCGGTAATGGACACCGGAGCGGAGGACAAAGCGTGACACCCATGGTTTTTGCATTCTACCTGTTTGCCATCTCCTGCATTGCAGGCGGGCTTTTAACGGTCATCTCACGCAACCCGGTGCATTCGGTTTTGTGGCTTATCCTGTCGTTTCTGTCCGCTGCGGGCCTGTTCGTGCTGCTTGGGGCCGAATTCGTGGCGATGTTGTTGATCATCGTCTACGTCGGCGCGGTGGCCGTGTTGTTTTTGTTCGTCGTGATGATGCTGGATGTGGATTTCGCCGAGCTAAAGGCTGAAATGGCGCGCTATATGCCGCTTGCCCTGCTGATCGGCGTGGTCATCCTGATGCAACTGGCGATGGCCTTTGGCGTCTGGACCACGGCGGAAGGCGTTGAAATGGCCGCAGCGCCCGACGCTGTTGCAGGGGGAGGAGAGCACAATACCGACGCCCTTGGCCGCGTGCTTTACGACAAGTACTTCCTGCTGTTCCAACTGGCTGGCCTGATCCTGTTGGTCGCCATGGTGGGCGCGATTGTGCTGACCCTGCGTCACCGCACGCACGTCAAACGTCAGGATGTTCTGCAACAGATGTACCGCGATCCGGGCGAGGCCTTGGTGATGCGTGACGTCAAACCGGGGCAGGGGCTTTAGAGCATGGCGAAGAAGAGGGGCTTTTTCGGAACACTCGGCACGTTCTTTCGCGTGTCTGTCGTCGTTTTGGCTGGCATTCTGGTCTATGCGATCTGGCAGAACTTCTCGACTGAAACCGAGGTCGTAGCCGAGGCTCCGGTTGAGGCTCCGGTTGTCGAAGCAGAGGTGGAAGAGCCTGTGGTTGCCGAAGCCGATGAGATGGTTGAGGAGACCACCGAAGCCGCGACAGATCAGGCGCAGGAGATGGCCGACGCCGTGACCGAGCAGGTGGACGACATGCGCGAGGTGGCTGAAGATACAGTTGCGGCTGTGACAGAAACGGTTGAGGAAAAAGTTGAAGAGGCTGAAGAAGCCGTCGCTTCGGTGACCGGGATGGCCACCGACGCGGGCGACAAGGCCGAAGAAGCCGTTGCGGCACTAACTGCAGAGGCCGAGCAGGCCGTTGATGAGGTGAAAGACAAGGCTGAAAATGCCTTGAACGACTTGCTCAAACCCAAAGGCGACGCTGCCTCCTCCACGGCCGCACTTAAAGTGCCCGGCGATGACACCACCTACGCAATGATCGAGGCCACCCGTGCGGCCGATGGATCGATCGAAGTGATTTCCCAGAAAACTGGCGAAGACATGACGCTTAGCAGCGTGACCTGCGCGCCCCTGACGCTTGGCGTTATGGCGACAGGGGCAACACCCGAGGCCCTAGAGACCCGTGCCGAGCCGGAGATGGTGCGGCTTGTTCTGGGCACCCCCGAAGCAGCGCTTGCGGCCTATGCTTGTGGGGCGGTGGAATGAGAAATACACCGGCGACAAGACCCCTTATGAGGCGGACCAATGATCGGACTTGAACACTATCTTATCG
>JABDJX010000173.1 GCA_013003245.1 Silicimonas sp.
CGGCGGTCTGCCCTTATGTCCATCACATGAGAGAGCTTATGCGCACCAATGACCCAACACTCATCGCTTTTGCCGAAGCCCTTCTTGAAAGCGAGGATATAGACTGCTTTCCCATGGACGTCCACATGAGCGTGCTGGAAGGCAGCATAGGCGTATTGCCGCGGCGACTGATGGTGCGCGACGCAGATTTCTTCCGCGCAAGTGCTGTATTGCGCGATAATGAGTTGCCCGTCTTCGATGGAAAATCTTAGCAAAGACGCCTTTCTCGGTGGCAGGCTGACGATCCGACAGCCCAAGTCAGGCTATCGCGCTGGCGCTGACCCAGTGTTCCTAGCCGCCGCTGTGCCTGCCAATTCGGGTGACACTGTTCTGGATATGGGCTGTGGCGTTGGCACGGCTCTTTTGTGTCTGATGACCCGTGTGCCTGGGCTAAAGGCGTGGGGTGTTGAGGCAAACAGCCACTATGCCTTTCTTGCGGTCCAAAATGCCGAATGTGCCCGTTTAAGGCCCGAAATTCACCACTGCGATCTATCCGATCTTCCCGCAGATCTTCGCAGTCAGTCTTTCGATCATGTTCTTACCAACCCACCGTTTTTTGACCGCACAGCAGGTACACGGGCGACAGACGCAGGCCGCGAAACCGGTCGCGGCGAAGCGTTAGACTTAAACACATGGATTGACGCCTGCGTACGTCGGCTTTCTCCGAAAGGGACGCTGACCGTGGTCCAAAGGACAGACCGACTGCCAGCGCTTCTCAATGCACTGGATGCCCGTGTGGGTGATGTGTCAGTGCTTCCCTTGGCTCCACGTGATGGTCGACCCGCCAAATTGATTATCCTTCAGGCCCGGAAGGGGGCAAAGGGCCCTTTCCGGCTAATATCCCCCTTTGTCCTGCACAAAGGTGATCGGCATGAAAAGGACAGTGAAAGCTATACAAACCAGGCCAAAGACATTTTGCGGTTTGGCGCACCCCTTCATCTTTCAGATTAACTTTTGTTTAGGAATTGATTGCTTATCGTCCAAAACTAACAGTTTCGATGCGAAATTCGTGACACGAATCAACTTTCGTGCTGAACTGTAACGATACGATGACATAAAAGGAGGACCGCGATGAGCATGAGTTCACACCTACAAGAACTCCGCAAGAAACATGAAACCCTCTCAAACGAAGTCGAAGTGGCCCAGCGCAGCCCGGCTTTTGATGACATACATCTCAAAGCGCTCAAAAAACAAAAACTAAAAATCAAAGAGGAAATTGAGCGACTCAGTCACTAGACAAGGTCTATTCATCTGGCGCCGCAACAAATCTGCGGCCTTCGGACAAGTCCTTTGTATTGTCGACTTCGGATGTAACCCAGTCGATGAAAGCAGCGACGCGTGGCCTTTCTTCTGACCCTTCCGGACAAACGATCCGGTAGGTGGCGCCAGATTTCAAACTCAGATCAAACGGCATTACCAGCCGCCCATCTCTCAAGGCGGCCTCGGTGAGCGACACCCGACCCATCAAGGCGCCTGCGCCGGCAAGTGCGGCGCTGACGGGGTGATCTGCTTGGTTGAAGCGCGGCCCATGAATGTCGCTTTGATCAACTGCCACACCAGCGACTTTAAACCATGCCGCCCAATTGACCGGCGGCTTGATAAAGCTGGTCTGTTCGTCCTGTAAAAGAGTCATTTTTGCCAAATCTTCTGGTCGCCGAATGCTTTCGGCCATTTGCGGCGTGACCATCGGCGTCAACCATTCGTCAAACAACTGCAACGAGTAAAGACCTGGGTCCCGGCCTTGTCCAAACCGGATCGCCACATCGACATCATCACGATGAAAATCAACAATATTAAAGCTTGCCGAAAAACGAAGCTCGATTTCCGGGTGCGCGGCAGCGAAAGTATAGAGCCGTGGAGCCAACCAAAGCGAAGTAAACGCGGGCCCAGCCGTTACGGTCAACACGCTTTGGCCTGTCAATCGCTGTGTCGCGCGCCATGCAGCGGTCAACGCCGCAAACCCATCACGCGTGCCCGGCACCAAAGCCCGTCCTTCATCCGTCAATTCAATCGCGCGGTTCAGGCGTCGAAAGACCTGAGCGCCCAAATAGTCCTCAAGTGACTTGATCTGAAAAGAAAGCGCAGCGGGCGTGACGTTCAGCTCGTCCGCCGCTTTGGCAAACGACATGTGGCGCGCGGCGGCATCAAAGGCACGCAAAGCGGTCAGGGGTGGCAGTCGATCAGACATTTCACACAAGTATTTCTTATGTGAATGCCTGTAAAGTCTCGTTTGTAAAGAGGCCTAAGCACGCTCATATTCAACTCACACAAGATAGCCAATTGTTAAGGAATAGACCCATGATCGAAGCACGTACAAATGCACAGATGCGAGACGCCTATCGTCAGGCGCATATAGAGCGCAGCGCCGCCATTACCGGCTTTTTCCGCAAGGTGCTGAACCGCAAGTAAGTTGGTTTAACCCAAACCAAAAAGGCCAGCCTAATACGGGCCGACCTTTTCTGATTAAAGCAATGATTTAGACGAAGAACTGCGCACCGTTGGCAGAAATCGTCGAACCGTTCACAAAACCCGCATCGTCAGAGGCAAGAAAAGCCACACAACGCGCAATCTCCTCCGGCTCACCCAAACGACCCGCTGGAATTTGGCCGATGATGCTTTCGCGCACTTTCTCTGGCACAGCCATCACCATTTCTGTCGCGATATAGCCCGGGCAAACAGCATTGGCCGTGATGCCAGCGCGCGCGCCTTCCTGTGCCAGCGATTTTACGATGCCCAAATCGCCTGCTTTTGTAGCAGCATAGTTCACCTGAGCGAATTGCCCCTTTTGACCATTGATTGATGAAATAACAATCACGCGGCCAAACTTGCGCTCGCGCATGCCGGGCCACACAGGGTGCACCGTGTTGAAAACACCGGTAAGGTTTGTGTCGATAACCTGATGCCACTGCTCAGGCGTCATCTTGTGGAATGGTGCATCTCGGGTAATTCCAGCATTGGCGACAACGACGTCGATTGGACCAAGATCAGCCTCAACCTGCGCGATCCCAGCAGCAGACGCGTCATAGTCAGCCACGTTCCACTTATAGGTCTTTATCCCGGTTTCAGCGGTAAAGGCCGCGGCGGCCTCATCGTTGCCTGCATAGGTTGCAGCAACGTCATATCCATCTGCCTTAAGCCTTTTCGAGATCGCTTCGCCAATCCCACGTGACCCGCCGGTCACAAGTGCTACACGTGCCATATCATATCCTCCTCAAACTTTCTGAAATCGTCCCGAACTTTTTCTTCTTGGCAGAAATACTCCGGGGGTGAATTGGCGTATGCCAAGAGGGGGCAGCGCCCCCTTTTGCCGCAGGGCCGCTAGGCCCCGCAATAAATCAACCGCGCTCAACGCACATGGCCACGCCCATACCGCCACCGATGCACAGCGTTGCAAGGCCTTTCTTGGCATCCCGGCGTTTCATCTCGAAGAGCAGCGTGTTCAAAACGCGCGCGCCAGAGGCCCCGATTGGGTGACCGATAGCGATCGCTCCACCGTTCACGTTCACAATCGATGGGTCCCAACCCATGTCCTTGTTCACAGCACAAGCTTGTGCTGCAAAGGCCTCGTTCGCCTCAACAAGGTCCAGATCGTCAACTGACCAACCGGCTTTGTCCAATGCTTTGCGAGACGCGTAAATCGGGCCAACACCCATGACCGACGGGTCAAGTCCAGCGGTAGCGTAAGATGCGATACGTGCCAGTGGTTCGATGCCTCGTTTCTCCGCCTCATCGGCACTCATCAAAAGCGCGCCTGCGGCACCATCGTTTAAACCGGAGGCATTGGCCGCTGTGACTGACCCTTCTTTGGCGAAAGCGGGGCGTAGTTTCTGCATTGCTTCCATCGTTGCGCCATGGCGGATGTATTCGTCCTTATCGACCACGATGTCGCCCTTGCGGGTTTTCACCGTAAACGCCGCAATCTCATCATCAAACTTGCCAGCCTTCTGCGCAGCCTCTGCCTTGTTCTGTGAGGCCACAGCAAATTCATCCTGCATATCACGGGTGATCTGCCACTGGTCGGCAACGTTCTCGGCCGTTTGACCCATGTGATAGCCGTTGAAGGCATCCCAAAGACCGTCTTTAATCATCGTGTCGATGAACGCGAGATCGCCCATCTTCTGACCTGCACGGATCGCTTGCGCATGGGGGCTCAATGACATGTTTTCCTGACCACCGGCTGCAACGATTTTCGCATCGCCCAGCATGATGTGCTGCGCACCCAGTGCCACTGCACGGAGGCCCGACCCACAAACCTGGTTGATGCCCCAGGCAGCGCTCTCCTTGGGGAGACCTGCATTTATGTGTGCCTGGCGTGCCGGGTTCTGGCCTTGGGCAGCCGTCAGCACCTGGCCCAAAATCGTCTCAGACACGTCTGCCTTGTCAACACCTGCGCGCTCAACCAGCGCTTCAAGCACGGCAGCGCCAAGATCATGAGCAGGTGTATTGGCAAAAGAGCCGCTGAAACTGCCAACAGCAGTTCGAGCGGCGGAAGCGATAACAACATTGGTCACGGTGGTTCCTCCTGATTTCGTTCCGCGCGGTATCATGCAGTTGCCGCAAAAAAGCAACTGACGCGACGCCACACCATGCGAATAGCCGCTATGACGTTAGCGCCCGTAGTACAGGCCGACAACGTGTTTCGCTTCGGCAAAGAACAACCACCGCTGCACGAAAACGCCTGCAATATGGCTGAGGACCGCAAGTATGGCCACAAAGTGATTAAAGCTCACCAGCAGCAACAGCAACGGTATCGCACAAGACAGGGCCAGCGAAATCACCTTGAGGGTCGCGGCATGCTTGCGTCCCACTTGAAATACCATTTCCTTGGTCAGATAGTTCGAGCCGGTGTGCGGCTTTTCAAAAGACCGCACCTCTCCAAGGCCGCCTAATCCGGTTGCCGTGGCGACGGTGCTGTCAGAGTTTGCTTCGCGACGATCCTGATCAAACCACGCGAAAATCTGCAAGATGGCCAGTAGCGGGAGCAGGTACATCACCAGCGTCACGCGCCCTGTCAGCAAAGCACCTCCGACAAGAGCATAGGCCATGAACAGAACCGGCGGCGACCAATGGTTCCAGCGCGGGACCGTTTTCAGCTGGGTGTATATCATCGAGGTGGCGAAAATCGTCAAGATCGATAAAAGCGCACCAATCCAGCCAAGCAAACTCATCTGAGTTCCAAAAAACACCAGTGAGAAAGCAAAGAGCGCCATGATCAAAAGGGTTGCAACGGCAAAGACACCCTCGCGGCTCAGCCAGCTTGAACGCCACTGGGTAAACGCCTTCAAGGCGCGCTCTGGGTGTCCGAGATGCAGGGTCGAAGACATTAAGCCGCCTACGGCCAGAGCATAGGCAATTGCGAAGAACGCAAAGCCGGCCCAGCCGGTCGGGGCCGATGTATCAAGCCCGAGAAAGACCAACATGCCAAAGCCAAGGCCGGACAGGGTGGTGAAGATGATAACCGAGGGTGCCGGGTGCATGTCAGGACACCTTCTCTAGAGTGCGATCAAGCCAGCCAAGAAACCCGGTCGGCTCTTCGGCGACAGGCTCAAGAAATTCCGATAACACATCAAATTCGGGCATCGCATCCTTTGGTCGCGGGGGCAGGTAACGGTTCACCGGTGCCGTGCCTTGCTCGGGCATCAATTCGATCCCGCCGCGGTCGGCCACGAGTTGGCTGACGTTGCTTTCGGGATCTGAGAAATCTCCAAAGTGGCGCGCGCCTGCCGGACAGGTACGCACACAGGCGGGCTGTCGGTCTTCTTCGGGCAGGTTCTCGTTATAAATCCGATCGACGCACAGCGTGCACTTCTTCATCACCTTCTCGGACGGGTCCATCTCGCGTGCGCCGTAAGGACAGGCCCAGGCGCACAGGCCACACCCGATGCAATCGCTTTCGTTGACCAGAACGATCCCGTCTTCCACACGCTTGTAACTGGCTCCTGTAGGGCAGACCGTCACGCAAGGCGCATCGGCGCAATGCAGGCACGACTTTGGGAAGTGGAAAAGCTGTGCAGGCCCCTCATCCGGCTGTACCTCAAACGAATGGACACGGTTGAGGAAACTACCCACCGGTTCGGCGCCATAGGCGTCGGTATCGGCCAAGGGCGCACCGTAGTTTTCGGTGTTCCAGCCTTTGCAGGCGGTCACGCATGCGTGGCAGCCGACGCAGGTGTCGAGGTCGATCACAAGACCAAGCGACTTTTCAGTATGAGTGGGAAGAGTGGTCATAGACAAAAATCCTTCAAAGGATTTTGACAAAGGTCTTCGAAGACCTTTGTCGGTTCGGAAATGTGGGAGGAGTGCTTGAAGTTGATCAGTTGGCCCAGGTCAGTTTGCCAATGGCAAAGTAGTGCCAGTTCATCTCGTTGACCTTGGCGCGATAAACCATCGGCATATCGTTTACCCAGGCCGCAAGGTTTGTCAGATGCCACGCTTCGTGCTCGTTGACGAAAAGCGTGCCGTATTGAACGGGATCCCAGTCGCCCTCCCCGTCCGCACGCGCCTTCAGGGCCTGACAGACAGTTAACGCGGTCGGCGAAATCCACCCCTCGGGCATTGCCCAGGCCCAAAGCCAGCTGTGTGTCTGGTCGTTCCACGACGACACAACACCGTAGGGCGCGATGCACATCCGTCCATCCGCATTGGTGAATTTGAAAAGCCCCTCGTCGGGAATGACGTCCCAACGCCCTTCGCCCGAGCCGATCCCAAATTGGTCGTAAGCTGCTTGCGTGCTCGCGCTCACTGATTTGCAAAGATCTTCGATCAAACCGCGATAGCTCGGCGCTTCGTCCAGCTCGTGGATCGCATCGCAGTTGCCGCATTCGTACCAAACCCCTTCGCCTTCGTAGTCGCCACGAAACTGTGGAGCATCCGACACCGGATCGCCGTCCCAAGGATCTGTTTCCGTCTCTGGCTCGGCTTGCGTTTTCTTCCACCACTTTCGCATGGGGTTCTCCCGTAAGGGTTATTTCGCTCCAGCATACCACGAAAGATGGCAAGGTTTTGGCTCTGGTCTGGCTCACGAGCCGACTTTCTGCGTCACGGTTTCTGGCCCCTTGCCAACCGGGCTTTTCTGAGCCAGGTGCGACGGTTGCGATTCCTTGGGTGCGCGTGTCTTCTCAATCTTTACGCGCAGATCAAACCATGCTGCCTGCCCGGTGATCGGATCAGAGTTCGTCCAACGCAGGCCGTCACCCTTGGGTGGTAGCAATTCGTGGATGATATGGTTCAGCAAAAAGCCCTTGGTCGCCTCTGGCGCGTCTTCGTCCAGCGCCCAGGCGCCTTTACGTTTGCCAATCGCGTTCCATGTCCAGACGGTGTTTTCGTTTAGTGCAGCCATATGCGCCACAGGCACCGTGATTTCGCCGTGGGGGGATGAGACCTTGGCCCAGTCGCCCTCTTTGAATTTGTTCACTTCCCAAATCTTGGTGGGCACATAAAGCGGGTTATGTCCGTGAATTTGGCGCAACCAGGCGTTTTGCGACCCCCAGGAGTGGTACATCGCCATTGGCCGCTGGGTCAGTGCGTGCACGGTGAACTCGGCGTCGTCCAAGGCCTCAGACATTGGTGGATACCAGTAAGGCAGCGGCGACATGGTTTCCTTGACTCGTTCGCGCAGATGCTCTGGCGGCTGCCTTTCGTGCTTGCCTTCAGCGGCCAGTTGGAAGCGGCGCATGGGCTCTGACCACAGCGTAAAGAGATATGGTGTCGCCTTGTCAAACAGGCCAATCTCCACTGCCCAGTCCTGATAGGCCATGTTCCACGGCTTATAGAACTCGGCATCCTCTGGGATGTGGCTGATCCAGAAGCTGCCGCTCTCAATGTACTTTTCAATCTGGTTCGGGTTTGGCTCACCTCGCCCGTGCTTGTTACCTTCACCACGCCAGCCCGCCAAAGGCCCAACGCCGGGCTTGCGCTCGTGGTTCTGGATGTAGTCGGCATAATCAGCGTATTTGGTTGATCCGTCTTCATTGGTGAAGCCCGGCAGACCAAGCCGCCCGCCCAAGTCGCACAGTACCGACTGAAATCCACGCACATTGCGGTCAGGCTCGACCACCGGCCAGCGGATGGCATCGGCGGCAGCCTCGGCCTCGCAAATCGGGCGGTCGAGCAGCGAGATGCAATCGTGGCGCTCAAGGTATGTCGTGTCGGGCAGTATCAGGTCGGCATAGGCCACCATCTCGGACGAATAGGCATCGGAATAGATGATGTGCGGGATGACATAGTCTCCGCTTTCATCTGTGTCTGTCAGCATCTCCATCACCTTCGATGTGTTCATCGAAGAGTTCCACGCCATGTTCGCCATATAAAGCATCATGGTGTCGATCTTATATGGGTCGCCCGCGTGCGCGTTCGAGATCAGCATGTGCATCAGACCGTGTGCGGACATCGGGTTTTCCCACGAAAACGCCTTGTCGATCCGCTTTGGGATGCCGTTGTCGTCGATCAGCAGATCGTCAGGCCCGTGCACAAACCCAAGGTGCGGGCCATCAAGTGGCTTGCCTGGCTGCACGCCCGCGTGGGGCTTGGGGTGCGCGGTGGCAGGTTTTGGATAGGGTGGCTTGAAGCGAAAGCCGCCGGGCACTTCGACAGTGCCAAGGAGGATCTGCAGCGTGTGCAGTGCGCGACAGGTCTGAAAGCCATTCGAGTGCGCCGAAATTCCGCGCATCGCGTGGAAGCTTACAGGACGACCAACCATTGTCTTGTGCACGTCGCCTCGGAAATCGGTCCATTCACGCTCTAGTTCGAATGCCTCTTCAAAGGCGACGCGCGCAAGCTCGGCCGCGATGGCCTTTATCCGGTTTGCCGAAATGCCAACCCGCTCGGACACCGTCTCGGGCGCGTATTCTTCCGTCAGGTACTTCTCGGCCATGTGGTGCAGAACCGGGCGATGCGTCACACCCGCATGCCGATATGTGCCGCTGAGGTCAGGTTGAACACCGGGCGTGTCAAACGCCTCAAGCTTGCCGGTGCGCTTGTCGACGACCTGCGCCTTGCCATTCTCGTCCTTAAGGATCAGACCGTGCTCATCGCTGCCGGGGTCATCATTGACCAAACATGGCGCATCCGTGAACCGTGCCAGATAATCCAGATCGATCTTCCCGGCCTTCATCAGGCAATGCACAAGGCTCAGAATGAACAGGCCGTCAGTGCCAGGCGTAATCCCGACCCAATCGTCGGCCACAGCGTTATAGCCCGTGCGGATAGGATTGACGCCGATGATCTTTCCGCCTTTGCCTTTTAGCTTGCCGATGCCCATCTTGATGGGATTGCTGTCGTGGTCTTCGGCGACCCCAAAGATCATGAAGAGTTTCGTGCGTTCCCAGTCAGGCTGACCAAACTCCCAGAAAGCGCCGCCCATCGTGTAGATACCGCCCGCCGCCATGTTGACCGAGCAGAAACCTCCGTGGGCTGCGTAGTTTGGCGTGCCGAACCCCTGGGCCCAAAAGCTGGTGAAAGACTGCGACTGATCTCGGCCGGTGAAAAACGCCAGCTTGCTTGGGTCTTTCTCGCGCAGCGGCTTCAGCCATTTCTCGGCCTGCTCAAAAGCCTCTTCCCAGGAGATCTCTTCGAACTCGCCCGAGCCACGCGGCCCCGTGCGCTTCATCGGCGACCTAAGTCGTGCAGGCGACAGGTGCTGCATGATCCCGCTGGACCCCTTGGCACAAAGCACACCTTGGTTCACCGGATGATCCTTGTTTCCCTCGATATAGGCGACCTGACCGTCCTTCATGTGCACATTGATGCCGCAGCGACAGGCGCACATGTAACAGGTGGTCTTGCGCACCTCGTCCGAAACCTTTGGGGACGTGTCGAGTTTTGGTGCGTTCATTGAAGTCTCCCCAAGGTACGGCGCAAACCGATAAGTGCCCGGAACGCCTTTGCGTTTCGGGTAACGCCGTTATGACCCCTTGCCTACGCAGACTTTAGGACCAAAACAGTCCTTCGCTTATATCCAGTCTTTCGGGAAAGCGCGACTAGTTCAAGAGCCCCGCGTGAGACATCCCATCGCGGATAGCGGCTTTTGTACCATCGGTTAAGGGCACATGCGGCAAACGCACCTCATCCGAGCATCTGCCTAGCAGAGACGCGCCATATTTCGCACCAATCAACCCTGGCTCAAGGAAGATCGCAATATGCAGTGGCATCAGGCGATCCGTGATCTCAAGCGCAGTCGTAAAATCGCCTGCTCGCGTTGCAGCTTGCATCTCGGCACAAAGCTTGGGTGCAACATTGGCAGTGACACTGATACAGCCGACGCCACCTTGCGCATTAAAGCTAATCGCCGTTGGATCCTCGCCCGAAAGCTGGATGAAATCCTTGCCGCAACTCAGCCGCTGCTTGGCCACGCGGGACACATCCCCTGTCGCGTCCTTCACGCCAATAATACGGGGAAGTTCAGCCAATCGTCCCATTGTCTGTGGCGACATATCCACCACTGATCGGGGGGGGATATTGTAGATAATGATCGGCACATTCACCGAGTCATGAACGGCCTTGAAGTGCTGATACAGCCCTTCTTGTGTCGGCTTGTTATAATAGGGGGTTACCACAAGAACGGCATCGGCGCCCACACTCTCGGCGTGCTTGGCCAGACGGATGCTTTCAGCGGTGCTGTTTGATCCTGCGCCAGCGATCACTGGTACACGACCCGCAGCCGTTTTGACCACTTCGGTGACGACCAAATCATGCTCATCATGGCTAAGCGTCGGGCTTTCTCCGGTGGTTCCGACAGGAACCAAGCCGGTTGAGCCACACTCGATCTGCCACTCGACCAGTTTTTTGAGAGCATCAAGATCCAGCTTCCCGTCTGCAAACGGGGTGACGAGTGCGGGCATTGAGCCGTGGAACATGACACCTCTCCTTAGTGATTTATCTGTCATTATGATCAGCGCGCTTTCTCTACCGCGCGCAGTAAGAATTGCCAATGGGGATGCAACATGCTTTGTTTCACGGTGCTGAAGGGGCGCAAGACGATAGAACGAGCTGCCATGTTCAAAGCCCTGCTTGCGGTAAGTCTTCTGATTTGGCCGGTGAATGCCAGCTTAGCGCAATCGCGCTCGGACCTTGCTGCGTTGCAAAGTGTGCGCGTGCTGCCGCCCGGCGAACGACCTGTCGCGGCGGGCGAAAGGATTCCAAACGCTGCTGCCATCGCAGGCCAGATCCGCGAATGGAATCGACTGCGTGCAGGCAAGGGTACCTTCACTGATGTCCTGCGTTTCCTGGAGACCAACGGCGACTGGCCAGGCCTGAAACTCCTGCGGCGTAAGGGCGAAGCCGTGCTTCCGACCCAAAAAAGATCGCAAGATGTGATTGCGTTTTTTGCCGAAAATCCACCTCAAACCGGCGCCGGTGCCTACGCGCTTATCTCGGCCTTGCGACACCAAGGCCGCGGGGACGAGGCACGTTCAGAAGCCATCCGCGTTTGGCGTACGATGGTTATGGGTGCCTCTGACGAAGCGCGTATCATGCGTCTTTATGAGCGTGATCTGAAAGAACATCACAGCGCTCGCATGGACATGCTTTTGTGGGAAGACGCCCCCAAAGCTGCCGAGCGTCAGATGGCGCGTGTTGATTCGGATTGGCGGGCCTTGGCGCAGGCGCGGCGCGATCTGAGAGCGCAAAAGCGGAATGTCGACAGTTTGATCGAAAAAGTGCCTGCCTTGCTAAAAGGTGACCC
>JABDJX010000192.1 GCA_013003245.1 Silicimonas sp.
CGCCAGTATCTGCTCAAGCTCTTCAATCGAATAACCGGCTGCAATCTGACGACGACGCAGTTCAGCGCCTTCAAAAAGCGGCTTCTCGGTCAAACCGGAAAGCTCGCTGTCCATCTCGGAAATCTTGCCAACCCAGTCACTAAATGGGGCAGATGCGGCCAAAACGTCTTTCATTTCCTCATCGTGGAAAAGCTTGCCCTCGGTCATATCAACCGCAATCATCTGGCCTGGACCAAGCGCGCCTTTTTCAACAACGCTCGCCTCGTCACACGGCACCATACCCGTCTCGGACCCCGCAATCAGCAGCCCGTCACCGGTCACCGTGTACCGCATCGGGCGCAATCCGTTCCGATCCAAACCGGCACACACCCAGCGCCCGTCGGTCATCGCCAATGCAGCGGGGCCATCCCAAGGCTCCATCACGGCGTTGCAATAGGAATACATGTCGCGCCACGCTTCCGGCAGCTCGATAGCCTGCTTCGACCACGACTCCGGCACCAGCATCGTCTTGGCCATCGGCGCATTCCGCCCAGCACGCACCAGCACTTCAAACACCGAATCCAAAGCGGCAGAATCCGATGATCCCGAAGCGATGATCGGCTTGATATCCTCCGCCATCTCACCAAAAGCGCTGGAGACCATCCGGATCTCGTGGCTCTTCATCCAGTTGACGTTGCCCTTCAGCGTGTTGATCTCGCCATTGTGCGCCAACATGCGAAACGGCTGCGCAAGCCACCACTGCGGGAAAGTGTTTGTCGAATACCGCTGGTGATAAATCGCAAACGCGCTCTCAAAACGCTCATCAAGCAGATCAGGATAAAACTCCGCCACCTGCTCGGCCAGCATCATGCCCTTGTAAATGATCGAGCGGCACGACAGCGAACAAACGTAAAGCTGCGGCACTTGTGCAGCAGCAGCAGCCTTTTCAATCCGACGACGAATAACATAAAGCTCGCGCTCAAACGTCTCTTCATCCACGCCCTTCGAATTCGAAATCAGAATCTGCTCAATCTCCGGCCGCGTCGCGTTGGCCTTTTCGCCCAGAACCGCAACATTCACCGGTACATGGCGCCAGCCATAAATGTAGTAGCCCATGCGCAAAACTTCGGTCTCAACGATGGTCCGACAGGTCTCCTGCGCACCAAAATCCGTGCGCGGCAAAAACACCTGCCCAATAGCCAGCATTTGATCTTTTTTGGGTGTATGGCCTGTCCGCTCAACCTGATCATAGAAAAAGGCGGTCGGAATCTGCACATGGATGCCCGCGCCATCGCCGGTTTTGCCATCGGCATCAACAGCACCCCGGTGCCAGATCGCTTTCAGTGCGTTGATCCCATGCTCGACCACCTTGCGCGATCGCTTGCCGTCAATCGCCACAACAAGCCCCACACCGCAAGACGCATGCTCATTATCCTCTGAATAGAGACTGTTTTCAGCCATCCAGGCCCGGCGTGCTTCTTCAGCGGCGGCCCATTCTGCATCATATTTGGTCATGTCAATCGCCTCATTCATCCTTGGGCCGGAGCCCGTTATTCAACACCAAAGTGAGCCAGAACCTCAGCTTCGGTCATGCCACGCAACTCGCCCGCAAAGGCATAACCCGACGGGCGTTTGTCGGTGTAAAGTTCGCCCTTCAATGTCAGCCCGCCCGCGTTGGGGAACAGCCCGGACGAAACGTAATAGGTGTCGTGATACGGCCCCTCAGCGGTCACGTGATAATAAAGGCTCGACCCACACTCATCACACCACGCCCGCTCAGCCCATTCAGACGTCGCGCGTGTTTTGATCGGACCTTTTGCATCAATGCTCCCGCTCTCGGCCTCGATCGCCATCGACCCCAGCCCGGTCCACGCGCGGCACATATCGCAATGGCAGACGTGCATTTCGTCTTTCGCAGGAATAAGCGAAACCGTGCACGCGCCGCACAGGCATTTGCCGTTCAGCTTGTCACTCATCGTTCACTCCCTGTTAAGCAAGAGGGTCAGCACTGCTGTCCTGTCGCGTTTATCTTCTCTTTATCGACTTGCGTACGCTGACCGGTACAAACCAGAAAATCTTTTTTAAAAAGACGTACATTTCTAGTATTTTCGCGCGCACGGTCGGGTTAACAAATTACTCTGCGGCGACTTTTGCCGATGCGTTCAGTCGTTCCAAAATTGCATCCGCAGCTTCGCGCCCGTCACGGATCGCCCACACAACCAGCGACGCCCCCCGCACGATATCGCCAACGGCATAAACCCCTTCAAGCGAGGTTTCGTGCGTCTCGAACGCCGCCTTGATCGTGCCCCAGCGCGTGACTTCCAATTCGTCAACGCCCCAAAGCTTGGGCAGCTCTTCAGGCTCGAACCCAAGCGCCTTGATCACCAAATCAGCCTCTTCGGTATAATCTGATCCTTCGATTAACTCCGGCACCTGCCGCCCCGTTGCATCGGGCGCACCAAGGCGCATCTTCTCGGCAATCACGCCAGTGACAGCATCGCCGGTGAACCCTTTGGGTGCGGTCAGCCAGACAAATTCCACGCCTTCTTCTTCGGCGTTCATCGTCTCTCGCTGCGAGCCCGGCATGTTAGCGCGGTCGCGACGGTAAAGACACTTCACGCTGGTCGCACCCTGCCGGACCGCCGTGCGCACGCAGTCCATCGCCGTGTCACCACCGCCGATGACGACGACCTTTTTCCCCTCGGCAGTCAACTCGCCTGAATCAAACTCTGGCACCTTGTCGCCAAAGCTTTTGCGGTTTGATGCGGTAAGGTAATCAATTGCCCGGACAATACCATCCGCACCACTGCCAGGCCCTTGTAACTCACGGCTTTTATAGACCCCTGTGGCAATCAGGACCGCGTTGTGCTTGGCCCGAATGTCGTCGAATGAGATGTCTTCGCCCACGTTGCAATTCAGCACAAATTCAACACCGCCCTCGGCCAGCTGATCATTGCGCCGCTGCACCACGTCTTTCTCAAGCTTGAAGCCGGGAATGCCATACATCATCAGACCACCAGCCCGATCATAACGGTCATAAACAGTCACCTGAATGCCCGCACGCCGCAACCGATCGGCTGCTGCCAGCCCGCCAGGACCCGCGCCAATAATGCCAACGCTTTCGGTACGCTCAACCTTCGGCGCAATGCCTTCGACCCAGCCTTCTTCCCAAGCGGTGTCAGTGATGTACTTTTCAACCGAGCCGATCGTGACCGTGCCGTGGCCCGATTGTTCGATCACGCAATTACCTTCGCAAAGACGATCCTGCGGACAAATACGCCCGCAAATCTCGGGGAATGTATTGGTTGCCTGGCTTATCTCATACGCCTCTCTCAGGCGTCCCTCGGCCGTAAGCATCAGCCAATCTGGGATGTTGTTATGCAAAGGACAATGCGACTGGCAAAAAGGCACGCCGCACTGGCTACACCGCGCCGCCTGCTCCTTGGCCTTGGGATCAGCGTACTCCGCATAAATCTCATCAAAGTCTTCGCGACGCACAGTGGCGTCACGTTTCTGAGGCATGTCGCGCTCAACAGAGACAAATTTTAGCATCGGATTGTCAGCCATAAGCCCAAGACTCCCAAACTTCCAGACCGCTCTCATAAGGGGATTTGATTGGAAATAAAAGTCACTTTTACTGACCTATTTTTATGTTTTTATTGCTGCAACGCAACGATTGTACCTCTGCAAAGCAGAATTTAGGTCCGAAATGATACATATTTCACGACTTCCCTATGAGTCTCAATCGGTTAGAGTGCAGGCAAATTCTCAGGCAGAACAAACCACATGCCAATTCTTCATCTGATCCTCGTCGCACTTGTCCAAGGTATAACCGAGTTCTTGCCGGTCTCCTCCTCTGGTCACCTGATCCTGTTGCCGAATCTCACCGGTTTGGATGACCAGGGACAAGTGATCGATGTGGCTGTGCATGTCGGCACTTTGGGTGCTGTGGTTCTCTATTTCTGGGGCGATGTCAGGCGCGCAGCACTTGGTCTTCCAAAAGTCATCCGCGGCAAGATTGATGATCAAAACGCATGGCTTGCCCTATGCCTGATTCTGGCCACCATACCTGTCATCATTGCCGGACTGATCCTTAAGCTCACCGGGCTCAACGATGCCTTGCGGTCGGTCACGGTGGTCGGCTGGGCAACGCTGATTTTCGGCCTTGTGCTTTACTGGGCGGACCGGACGGGAACCGCGCACAAGGGTGCTGGTGACTGGTCATTGAAAGATGCCATAACAATGGGCCTCTGGCAGGTCCTTGCCCTAATCCCCGGAACGTCGCGCTCTGGAATCACCATCACCGGCGCCCGCCATCTTGGATATGCAAGGCAGGATGCCGCAAGGCTTGCAATGCTTATGTCGATCCCGACAATTCTGGCTTCAGGGACGTTGCTCGGTGCCGAGGTGGCGCTGAATATGGATGTCGCCGCCGCCAAAGACGCAGCCATTGGCGCTGTCTTTGCGTTCTTTGCTGCATTGGGCGCGCTTCATTTCATGATGCGGCTTCTAAGAGCGGTCAGCTTCACGCCGTATGTGATTTATCGCATTGCCCTAGGCATTGTGCTGCTGACCATCGCCTACACCTAGCCCTTCAGATTGCGCGCACTTTCTTTCAAAGCTTCGTACTGGCCCGAGGGGCGGAACTGCCACAGATAGGACGGCAGAACAGCTTCAAGGGCGGTCGGCTTGATCCCCAGGGCGGCAAAGCCTTTTGCGTTTTCGCCTGCAATGTTGTCACGGCGCAATTCGAGAAGCTGGTCAGACGTTACCGGCTGCGGAGCCAACCCACCGGTTAGGAACGACAGCGCGCCAGTAACGCGCGCCATGATACCGCCAACCCAAAACGGTAGCGGCAACACAAGGCGGCGACGGCGCACGACATCCAGCATGATGTGCATAAGCTCTTTGAACGTCGCAACTTCCGGACCACCCAACTCATAGGTGCCCGCCTGCGCCTTGCCCGTCAAAACGGTCTCAACCGCCTCGGCGATATCGTCAACATAGACTGGCTGAAACTTTGCCTCAGCCCCAAAAAGCGGAACAACCGGCGAAAGGCGTGTCATGGCTGCGAAGCGGTTGAAGAATTGGTCTTCCGGTCCAAAAACAACGGAAGGACGCAATATCGTGGCATCCGGCATAGCAGCAAGGATCGCCGCCTCGCCCTCTCCTTTGCTGCGCGCATATTGGCTGGGCCCGTCAACATCAGCACCAATGGCAGAAATATGCACCATCTGAGCAACGCCTTCTTCGGCAGCGATCCGCGCGATGCGACCGGCGCCTTCGCGCTGCACTGCGTCGAAATTGTTCTTTCCGCGGGCATCGAACGTGCCAACGCAGTTGACCACCGCATCAGCGCCCATAGCCGCACTGCGCACGCTGGCATCATCGCGGATGTTGCACAAAACAGGTTCGACCTGACCAACAACGCCATATGGCTTGACGAAAATCGCCTCGTTCGGTCGGCGTACTGCAACGCGAACGCGCCATCCCTGACGTGCCATGCGCTGTGCGATGTAGCGCCCTACAAATCCCGAACCGCCATAGATCGTCACCAGTTTCGACATCGGATTTCGCCTTTGATTGCGTTGGAGCGAGGTTTAGCCCTGCGCCCATTATCCGGCAAGGCGCATTTGGACGCAATCAGGCGAAAACAAGACAAGACGGTCAGATACAGCGCCCGCCATCCACTTCCATGCAAACGCCGGTGACCATACTGGCCTCGTCGGAACATAAGTAGCATGCGGCGTTGCCCATATCCTCGGGCAGTGAAAACCGTCCCAGCGGAATGGTGGACAGAAACTTCGCACGCACTTCAGGCGTATCTTCACCCATAAAGCTCTTTAGCAGTGGCGTCTCACCCGCTACCGGATTAATCGCATTTACCCTTATCCCCAGCGGGGCAAGTTCCACGGCCATACTTTTCGTGGCAGTGTTCATCCAACCCTTTGATGCATTGTACCAGCTGAGCCGAGGGCGCGGACTGACCCCTGCAGTCGATGCGACGTTCAGGATTGCGCCAGACCCCTGGGCCTTGAAAAGCGGAACGCAATGCTTGGCCGTCAGATAGACCGATTTGCAGTTCACGGCGAAAACCTTGTCAAAGTCCGCTTCGCTGATCTCGTCCAGTGGCGTGGGAAGGTGAGTTGTGCCTGCATTGTTGATCAGGATGTCGATGTGACCAAAAGCGCCGATGGCCGCGTCGATCATCATTTTCACGTCTTTGTCTTGGGCCACATTAACAGTTTGAGCGATGGTCTGAGCGCCAAGTTCGTCGGCCAGCGCCTGCGCACCTTGAGAATTGAGATCAGCAATCATCACCCGCGCACCCTCGGCGACAAACTTGCGCACGATGCCCTCGCCAAAACCTGACGCGCCGCCAGTGACGATTGCGGTTTTCCGTTCCAGTCTCATCCGATCCCCCTAGCCGTGCAACGCAGCAACAGTTTTCAATACCGAAAACCCATAAAGGGCCTCGAACCCCTTTTCGCGACCATGACCTGAAAGGCCAGTGCCCCCAAAAGGCAATTCCACACCGCCGCCAGCACCATAGTTGTTCAAAAAGACCTGACCAGCCCGCAACCGCTTGGCCATCCGCATCTGCCGCGCACCATCGCGGGTCCAACACGAGGCGACCAAGCCAAATTCGGTGCCGTTCGCAATCGCCACCGCTTCGTCTTCGTCATCGAATGGCATGATCACCTGAACCGGTCCAAAGATCTCGTCCTGTGCAAGGGTATGATCGGGGGGGACATCGGCGAACAGTGTTGGTCTCACGTACGCTCCACCTTCAGGAGCGCCATCGTTCACACGGCCTTGCCCCGCGATCAAAAGGTCAGCGCCCTTGGCGAGAAAACTTTCGACAATCGCTTTTTGCCGCATCGATACCAGTGGACCAACTTCCAGATCATCCAAAGCAGGACCTGCGCGCAATTGGGAATAGCGGGCTGCCATGGCTTCGATCACCTGATCATAAAGTCCACGCTGCACCAAAATGCGCGAGGAGGCTGAGCAAGTTTGCCCCGCGTTTTGAATGCCCGCGTTAACCAAAAACGGCAAGGCGGCCTCTAGATCGGCGTCATCAAATACCACCTGCGGGGACTTGCCGCCCAGCTCTAACGTTACCGGTACGATGTTTTCTGCAGCTGACGCTTGAATAAGCTTACCGACGCCAACGGACCCGGTGAACGACATGTGGTTCACACCGGGATGCGCAGACAGGGCAGCACCCGCCTCAGCCCCAAGCCCCGGCACCACGTTCAGCGCGCCAGCGGGAAGGCCCGCGCGACGGGCAAGCTCGGCAAAGGCCAGCGCCGTCAGGCACGCCTCTTCGGCAGGCTTCAAAACACAAGCGTTTCCAACCGCAAGAGCCGCGCCAACAGACCTACCGATAATCTGCATCGGGTAGTTCCACGGGATGATATGTCCTGTCACGCCATGCGGTTCGCGCAGTGTGTAAACCGTGTAGCCATCCAGATACGGAATGGTCTGACCGTGAAGCTTGTCTGCGGCACCAGCGTAGAACTCCATATATCGGGCCAAGGCCAAGACATCAGCGCGCGCCTGGGTCAGCGGTTTGCCAACGTCCATCGCTTCAAGCCGCGCAAGTTCATCCGTGTTCTCAAGAACCAGCGCGCCGATACGGGCAAGTACGCGGCCACGCTCGGCGGCAGTTGCCTTGCCCCAGTCACCGTTCAAAGCGGATTGCGCGGCCTCGACCGCTGCATCAATATCGCCCGCTTGCCCACGTGCGATCGCGCATAGGGTGCTGCCATCGGAAGGGTTGATAAGATCAAGCGTTTCGCCCGCACGCGGCGCGACCCACGCCCCGGCGACAAAACATTGTGACGGTTCAATTCCTAACGGTGTGACCATTGCACTCTAGTTTCCATAGGCAACTGCCGGAAGCCAAGTTACCAGCGCCGGATAGTTAAACACAATGATCAGGCCCAGGATTTGCAGCGACACAAAAGGGACGACCCCTTTGTAAATATGCCCAATCGTAACTCCGGGCGGGCAGACACCCTTGAGATAGAACAGCGCAAATCCAACAGGCGGCGTCAGAAACGATGTTTGCAGAGTGACAGCCACAAGGATCGCGAACCACACCACAACCGGATCACCCACAACGCCGTAACCGTTGATCGCCAGATCAAGGCCCTGAACAATGGGCAGCATCAGCGGCATAATGATCAGCGTGATCTCAATCCAATCAAGCAGGAAACCCAACAAGAACACGATGAACAAGATAAACAGTATGATATGCGCAGGGTTCTCAAACGTGCCGGCAACCATGTGCTCGATAGTCTCGTCACCACCATAAAGCCGCAGGACATAGGCAAAAAAGTTGGCCGCAATGAAGATTGCAAAGATAAAGCCCGAGGTGTTCAGCGTCTGCCGCATCACATCAAGAAAGACCTTCATGCTTAATCGCCGCGAGGCAAGCGCAAGGATCGTGGCACCCAAAGCACCAAGGCCGGATGCCTCGGTTGGCGTTGCAAAGCCGAAGAAGATTGAACCCAGAACAAGGATAATCAGGCCAAACGGTGGCAGGACCGACAGGAAAACCTCTAGGATAACCTTACCAGTCACTGGCTCGCGGTTTTCTGGAAGCGGCATCGAATTTGGACTGATCAAACCGTAAGTGACAATGAAGATGATATAGAGCGCTCCCAACAGCAGGCCCGGGAACAATGCGCCCATAAACAAGTCACCAAGCGAAATCGACAACTGGTCTGACATGACCACAAGCATGATCGAAGGCGGGATTAGAATGCCAAGCGTACCCGACGCCGCAATTGTGCCTGTCGCGATCGGCTTGGAATAGGATTGGTTCATCATGGTTGGCAGGCTCATCACGCCAAGCAAAACAACCGATGCACCGATTACGCCGGTGGATGCCGCAAGGATGATACCGATCAGCATGACCGATAGAGCCAGCCCACCGCGCATGGCACCGAAAAGCACCTGCATCGATTTCATCATGCGCTGTGCTACACCAGATTGGTCCAGCATCAGGCCCATGTAGATGAACATCGGGAGTGCGACCAAGACCGGATTTCGGATAATTCCGCCAAAGAACCTGCCCGCATTGGCAAACACCTTTTTGTACTCGATCCGTGTTTCGTCATACTCTATGTATTCATTCAACGGCCCTTTCAACGGGTCCAACACGAAGG
>JABDJX010000238.1 GCA_013003245.1 Silicimonas sp.
GGGCGCATTCTGAACCACCTGCTGAACGTGACGACGCAGGCGCTGGACGTGGGCGCGCTTACGCCGCCGCTTTGGGGCTTTGAAGAGCGTGAAAAGCTGATGGTATTTTATGAGCGCGCTTGTGGTGCCCGTCTGCACGCGGCCTATTTCCGCCCCGGCGGGGTGCATCAGGACCTGCCGGATGATCTGATCGACGACATTGATGCTTGGGCGGACGCATTCCCGGATGTTCTGGCGGATATCGACGGGCTGCTGACGGAAAATCGCATCTTCAAACAGCGCAACGTGGATATCTGTGTCGTGTCCGAGCAAGAGGCGCTCGACTGGGGTTTTTCCGGCGTGATGGTGCGCGGCTCTGGCATGGCGTGGGATTTGCGGCGCGCGCAACCCTATGAATGTTATGATGAATTCGAGTTTGAGATTCCGGTTGGGACCAAGGGCGATTGTTATGATCGCTACCTCTGTCGGATGGCCGAGATGCGCGAAAGCATCAAAATTATCCATCAGGCCTGTGAAAAACTGCGCAATGAACCGGGCGAGGTTCTGGCGCGCGGCAAACTCACCCCGCCGACTCGCGGCGACATGAAAACCTCGATGGAAGCGCTGATCCATCATTTCAAGCTTTACACCGAAGGGTTTCACGTGCCCGAGGGCGAGGTTTATGCCGCTGTCGAGGCGCCCAAGGGCGAGTTCGGCGTCTATCTGGTGGCCGATGGCAGCAACCAACCCTACCGCGCCAAGATCCGCGCGCCGGGGTATCTGCACCTGCAGGCGATTGATCATGTCGCCAAGGGGCACCAACTTGCGGATGTGGCGGCGATCATTGGAACGATGGACGTGGTCTTTGGCGAGATTGATCGGTGAGATTTTTTGTATGGGGATGTTCCTTTCGAAAAGCTCTGATCTGATGCGAATGATGCGAAAACTGCTTCTAGTGCTTAAGTTCTGCGTTTTTTCGGTATTGGCTGCGACGTCAGCAAATGCTTTGACGACATTCGAAAGCTGTATCGATCTTGCCTCGGAAACAACGCAACAGGCCGTAGACCTTTTGCAGCCGCAGATTGACTGGGAGACCAGCACGGCGGGGCAGGATCAACGATACGAATTTCCTCTCAGCGACGCAGAACTGATGAAAACATCGCAAGGCCTTGCATTTGCTCATGCGCGATTGCGCGCGGTTGCGCTTGGGCAGGGAGTCGATGTATCGGTTTTCGGCGATCCGGAAGAAACATCCGTTTCAAACATCTTGCGCAGTTTGAAGAAAGACGCAGAGGGAAGCCGAATGACACTTGCTGCAGTCCTCTATGACCGCTCCAGTGAGCTTGTTGCCAGATGTGCCGATATTTCCGGGAAAGGAAACTGAATGCTCCGCCGACTTCATCCCGAACAACCTGAGAGTTTCGCATTTACTCCCGCGAATGCGGCCTGGGCCGAGGCGCAGATCTCGAAGTATCCCGAGGGGCGGCAGGCGTCTGCGATTATTCCGCTGTTGTGGCGCGCGCAGGAGCAGGAGGGGTGGCTGACCCGGCCCGCGATTGAAGGCGTGGCGGCGATGCTGGGTCTGGCCTATATCCGCGCGCTTGAGGTGGCGACGTTCTACTTCATGTTCCAGCTTCAGCCGACCGGTTCGATTGCCAACATCCAGATTTGCGGCACCACGTCGTGCATGATCTGCGGGGCGGAGGACCTGGTTGCGGTCTGCAAAGAGAAAATCTCCACCAAGCCGCACACGCTCTCTGCCGATGGCAAGTTTACATGGGAAGAGGTCGAGTGTCTGGGCGCTTGTGCCAACGCGCCAATGGCCCAGATTGGCAAGGATTATTATGAAGATCTGACGACCGAGCGGTTCTCGGAAATCCTCGATGAGCTGGCGGCAGGCAAGGTCCCCGTACCGGGGCCACAGAACGGGCGTTATGCGGCCGAGCCAAAATCGGGGCTGACCAGCCTGAGCAAATACGAGGCGGGCAGGGCACAGTATAACGCCAGTGCGCAACTGGCCGTGGATATCGGCGACACCGTCAAGCGCATCGATGGCACCGAAGTGCCGCTGATTGCCCCTTGGCGTGACGGCAAGGGTGCCTCGCACGGAGGGGTCGAACCGGTGGAAGACGCGCCCAGAGCGGTTGACATGCCCGTTAAAGAGGTGCGCGAAGAACAAGTGGCGCGCCCCGAGCCAACGCCGGTCAAAGCCGAGACGCCGCAAGTGGTAGAGGGTCGCAAGCCTGAGGGTTTGAGCGAAGCACGCGGCGGCGCACCGGATGATCTCAAGAAGATCAAGGGCGTCGGTCCCAAGCTGGAAAAGCTGTTGCACAGCCTTGGTTTCTTCCATTTTGATCAGGTTGCGGTCTGGTCCGAGGACGAGATTGCCTGGGTCGATGACAACCTTGAAGGCTTCAAAGGCCGGGTTACACGCGATGAATGGGTGGCGCAGGCCAGGGAACTTGCCGAAGGCAAGTAGAACCTTTCTCTTGATCCGTGCCTTGGGTTGTGCAGTGTTAGAGGCTGCAACACCCCGGGAGGCACTAAATCTATGTCGGAGAATTCACAGGGCTCACTGAGCCTCGCCACAACGTTGGCTATTGGTATATTTTTGGTGGCCTTTGCCTGCCTTTGGACATTGGGTGATTTCACCTTGTTCCCAGCAGTCTTTTTGGCTGCGGTCATTGCGCTGATTGCATGGATTGTCCTTTATATTGGGCTTGGACGGCCATCGGGCGATGAAGCTACGTCGGTCCCGTCCAAAACAGCAGAGCCTGCAGCAGATGCCGCCCCGGAAACCGCGCCCGCAGCGGCTGCGGCGGCGGTTTCTGATGCGGATCGTGCGGCCGAGGCCGCCGACGCCAAAAAAGCAGCCGATGCAGAGGCAGCCGAGCGTGCTGCTGCTGACGAGGCGCGGCGCAAGCAGGAGGCGGACGAGGCCGCCGAAGCCAAACGCAAGGCAGAAGAAGCCGCGACCGCACAGACATCCGCACCAGGCACAGAGACTACGCCGGATTATGATGGCGATGGTGTGCGCGAGGGTGTGAATGAAGGAACCAGACCTGCCGGTCTTGACGCGCCGCGCGACGGCAAAGCCGATGATCTTAAGCAAATCAAGGGGATAGGGGCCAAAATGGAAGCACTCTGCAACCGTTTGGGCTTTTGGCACTTCGACCAGATCGCCGCGTGGTCCGCCGATGAGGTGGCTTGGGTTGATGCCAATCTGGAAGGTTTCAAGGGTCGGGTAACCCGCGATACCTGGGTGGAACAGGCCAAGGTTCTGGCCGGTGGTGGTGAAACAGAGTTTTCAAAGCGCGTTGAAGACGGGGATGTCTACTGATCGCTTTTTAACGCCATTTAAAGCCATATCGGGGAGACGGTTGCGACGCTGTATCCCCGGTTCTCGCAATTTGCATTGCACGCCGAGGTGGGCCGAATATATAACCTATGCTGAACGCGAAGGATTGGAATGCAGAATATGACCAGTCAAGCTGACGCAAAAGAACAGGCACTCTCGCGCCAAGCCCGCTTTGTTTCGATTGTTATTGCCGGCACGATGATCCTGTGGATGGCTGCACAATGGCTTGGGGGCAAGCTCGGCGTTGCCGAACACTACGTTTTTCTTGCAGATCTTTTTGCACTTGCGGGTTTTCTCTGGGCGCTAATCGTGACATTCCAAATCTGGCGGAAACGCCGCGCACACGGGTAAATTTCCCTTTTAGGGACGCAGCACGGGATCAGTTTGATGCTGGACGACAAAGATCGCATCTTTACCAACTTGTATGGCATGCACGACCGCACATTGGCCGGCGCGAAGGCGCGCGGGCATTGGGACGGCACGGCGGATATCATCAAAAAGGGCCGCGACTGGATTGTTGAGCAGATGAAGGCCAGCGGTCTGCGCGGGCGCGGTGGCGCTGGATTTCCGACGGGTCTTAAGTGGAGCTTTATGCCCAAGGAAAGTGACGGGCGGCCTGCCTATCTGGTGGTGAACGCCGACGAATCCGAGCCCGGCACCTGCAAAGACCGCGAGATTATGCGCCACGACCCGCACACGCTGGTCGAGGGCTGTTTGATTGCGTCTTTCGCGATGAACGCCAACGCCTGCTATATCTACATCCGCGGCGAATACATCCGCGAGAAAGAAGCGCTGCAAAGAGCGATTGACGAAGCCTATGATGCCGGGCTGGTCGGCCCCAATGCGGCGGGCTCTGGTTGGGATTTCGACATTTACCTGCACCACGGTGCGGGCGCTTACATTTGTGGCGAGGAAACAGCGCTGCTCGAAAGCCTTGAGGGCAAAAAGGGCATGCCGCGGATGAAGCCACCGTTTCCAGCAGGTGCCGGGCTTTATGGCTGCCCGACCACGGTGAACAACGTTGAATCGATCGCCGTTGTGCCGACCATTTTGCGCCGGGGGCCGGAGTGGTTTGCAGGATTTGGCCGCCCCAACAACGCAGGCACCAAGCTTTTTGCGATCTCGGGGCACGTGAATAACCCATGCGTGGTTGAAGAAGCGATGTCGATTTCCTTCCGCGAGCTGATCGACCGCCACTGCGGCGGCATTCGTGGCGGTTGGGACAACCTCAAGGCAGTGATCCCGGGCGGATCGTCCGTGCCCTGCCTGCCGGGGCAGGTGATGAAAGACGACGCAATCATGGATTTTGACTGGCTGCGCGAGCAGCAGTCAGGCCTTGGGACCGCTGCGGTCATTGTGATGGACCAGTCGACCGACATCATCAAAGCGATCTGGCGGCTCAGCGCGTTTTACAAGCACGAAAGCTGCGGCCAGTGTACGCCGTGTCGTGAAGGCACAGGCTGGATGATGCGCGTGATGGACCGTTTGGTGCGGGGCGAGGCCGAGGTTGAAGAGATCGACATGCTGCTCGACGTGACCAAACAGGTCGAAGGCCACACCATCTGCGCCCTTGGCGATGCCGCTGCTTGGCCGATCCAAGGCCTGATCCGCCACTTCCGCGACGAGATCGAGGATCGGATCAAGGCGAAACGGACGGGCAAGGTGAGTGCGGTTGCGGCGGAGTAGGCGTGGCAACCCTGGGCGCGCTACTTCTTCTGTTTGGCATTCCCATTTCAGTTTGGAGATTAGCAAAGCGAACTGGCCACGGTAACGTCTGGCTGATGCTTTTCTGTTTGCATCTAGCATCCGCGATTTGTGCAGGTCTTGCCGGTTCGGCGAGCGTATTTTTGGTGTCGCTCGGGCCGGTTGGCCAAAGCGTGCTTGCCGTATGCCGGGTTTTGGCAACTTGTTACTTTGCACTATCCCTTATGTTGCCTTTGATCTTGGCGCTGAAAACTTGGCCCATAATGCAAAACGGTGCGAAATGAGCACTGCTGCAATGGTTGGAGCAATTGCTTTTTTCGGTTTTTTACTTGTTTTGCCATTCGCAATATGGAGAATTGCCAAGCGAACCGGACACGGACGTTTTTGGGATGGTATATTTGCGTTGATGTGTATCAGTACGCTGCTGACTGTGCTTTCAGCGTTCGTCTTTCCGATGGAAGAATATTGCGGAGCGGAATACTCTGTGTCGAAGTGTGAACTTGTAACCGCCTTGGACTTTGCATCATACATTTACCCGACATTGCTTGTGTCGCTGATTTATCTAGCGTTCAAAACGTGGCCTAGTGGCGGGGCGAGGGGGAGTAAGACGTGAGACTAGCTGTTCTATTGGGTGTGACCCTGGCGGTGTCGGGCTGCAGTTTCTTCAACTTCAACCTTTTCGGAGATGGCGACGGTGTGTCGGACACGCCCCTTCCATTCCGCGCCAGCTTGTCCAAGGGCGAGGATGCGCGCGATTTTACCGTTGCCGTGCATGCCGGGAACAACAGTTTAGAGGCGGTGCGCGAAACGGTGCGCTTTACCGCCACGCGCTATTGCCTGCCAACATATGGCGGCTCTGACGTGAACTGGGTGATTGATCCGGCCACGCAGGACTGGGCGTTTACGCGCAACGGTGAAGACATGGTCTTTTCGGGCCGGTGTCTGGCGCGCTGATCGTCTATCAGTGTGGGCAATGGGTGACGGGCGCCTGCGCTTGTTAACGTTTCGCTCATCTATGATTTGAAATTGCATCATCCTTGGTATTTTGTCGCGGAATGAAGTTGATAACGCGCACGAGGCTTTCTTGATACGCATTTGGGATGGCTTCTTAAGCCTGCTTTCCGCTATTGCAACCGCTGCCATTGCGGGTGTGCCCACCTATGGGGCCTTTCTCGCGATTCAGGCCGAAATGCTGCCTGTCTGGGCCTGGGGGCCTTTGGGGCTTCATTTTGTGATCGGCAGCCTGATGGTCGTGGCTTTTTTGCGCAAGGTGATCAACGGCATCCATCCAATGCGAGACGATCCGCGCAGGCGGCATTGATATCGCATGTCAAAGCCGGCCTGATCGCGGGGCTGTAAGACTTCGAAATAGTTCTCACGAACCCAATTATGATCTTAAATATCTGATATTAAATTATTTTTAAATCGAGTCCGCCAAGGTATCAGCATATATCCACCGTGATATGGCATATCGCGACCCCGACCTCCTAATTTGCCATCGAAAGGCCTATATCACCCCTCAGGTTATCAAAGGCCGCCTGGCTTTGAGGTAGAGAACAGATGCGACAGACAGTTTTAAGCGCCGTGCTACTGGCAATGACGGCAAGTCCTGCTGCGGCTTTGCAGCCATTGCATGAGAATCCGACCGTTATTAACGGATTTTACGCAATTGGGCTGGCAGACGAGCTGCGCAAGAACTGCGATATCATCGATGCGCGCATGTTTCGGGCCTACAATTACCTCAGATCTTTGGGCCGTTATGCGCAAAAGGCAGGCTATAGTGACGAGCAGATCAAGGAACTGACTGATAACAAAGCAGAAAAAGAGCGTCTGCGCAAAATTATCCGTGCCGATCTGGCCAAAAGGGGTGCGTCACCAAAAACACCCGAAGGCTATTGCACTGTGGGCCGCGAAGAAATAGCCAAGAACAGCGCCGCGGGGCGACTCCTGCGGCTTAAGTAACAGCCGCCGGACATCAGGCGGCGCCCTTAGGGAACGCAGAGCCATATGTCCGATCTTCGCAAGCTGATCATTGATGATATCGAGGTCGAGGTTGATCCAGCCCTGACACTTATCCAGGCCTGTGAGCAGGCTGGCATCGAAATCCCCAGATTTTGCTATCATGAGCGGCTGTCTATTGCTGGCAACTGCCGGATGTGTCTGGTCGAAGTTGTCGGCGGCCCGCCCAAGCCTGCGGCCTCTTGCGCGATGCAGGTCAAGGATTTGCGCCCCGGTCCGGAAGGCGCGCCTCCTGTGGTGAAAACCAACTCGCCAATGGTCAAAAAGGCCCGCGAAGGGGTGATGGAGTTTCTGTTGATCAACCACCCGCTGGATTGCCCGATCTGCGATCAGGGTGGCGAGTGTGATTTGCAGGATCAGGCGATGGCGTATGGCGTTGATTTCAGCCGCTATCGCGAGCCAAAGCGCGCTGTCGATGCTTTGGAGCTTGGCCCGCTTGTCGGCACGGCGATGACGCGCTGCATTTCGTGCACCCGCTGCGTGCGGTTCATCACCGAAGTCGCAGGCATGCCCGAGCTGGGCCAGACGGGGCGCGGCGAGGATGCCGAGATCACCAGCTATCTGGGTCAGACGCTGGATAGCGAATTGCAGGGCAACATCGTCGATTTGTGCCCAGTCGGCGCACTGACATCGAAACCTTACGCCTTTACCGCCCGTCCTTGGGAACTGACCAAGACCGAAAGCATCGACGTGATGGATGCGCTTGGCTCAAACATCCGCGTCGATACCAAGGGCCGCGAAGTGATGCGCATCCTGCCGCGCAATCATGACGGCGTGAACGAAGAGTGGCTGTCGGACAAGTCGCGCTATGTCTGGGATGGGTTGCGCCGTCAGCGGCTTGATAAGCCTTACATTCGAGAGAACGGTAAACTGCGCGCCGCCGATTGGGGCGAAGCACTTGGTGCTGCAGCGGCCGCGATGAAAGGCGCGAAACTGTCAGGCATCGTGGGCGATCTGGCCCCGGTCGAGGCGGTGTATGTGCTTAAAGAGCTGATCGAAGGGCAGGGCGGCGTTGTGGAATGTCGCACCGATGGGGCCAAACTGCCTGCGGGCAACCGCTCGGCTTATGTCGGTACGGCCACGATCGAAGACATCGATTCCGCCGAAGCGATCATGCTGATCGGCACCAACCCGCGCGCGGAAGCCCCTGTTTTGAACGCGCGCATTCGCAAAGCGTGGTCGCGCGGCGCAAATGTTGGGCTTGTCGGCGACGCCGTTGATCTGACCTATGATTACACGCATCTGGGCACCGGGCGCGACGCGCTGCGCGGCCTGATGGATATGTCACCCGAAAAGGCGCACGGCAAAAATACCCTTGTGATCGTCGGACAGGCAGCATTGGCCTCGGACGGGGGCAAGGGCGTTCTGGCGGATGCAATGGCCTATGCCGAGGCGACGCAGTCAAAGTTTCTTGTGTTGCACACGGCAGCCAGCCGTGTTGGCGCGCTCGATGTTGGTGCTGTCGCGTCTGAAAGCCTTGATGACGTGCTTTCAGCAGACGTGATCTACAACCTTGGCGCAGATGAGATCGAGGTGCCTGCGGGTGCCACGGTGATCTATCAGGGCAGCCACGGTGACCGTGGCGCACATCGCGCCGATATCATTCTGCCAGCGGCGGCGTGGACCGAGGAAAACGGCCTTTTCGTCAACACCGAAGGCCGCCCGCAGCTTGCATTGCGTGCAGGCTTCCCACCCGGCGAAGCCAAGGAAAACTGGGCCATTCTGCGCGCGCTGTCGGCTGAGGTTGACGCCACGCTGCCCTTTGACAGCCTTGCGCAACTGCGCAAAGCGCTGGTGGAGGCCGTGCCGCACCTGAAGGACATCGATCAGGTGCCGGAAAACGACTGGGAAGCCGTGGAGGCGGGCGGCGAAGGCACGGGCGATTTCGGCCAGGCGGAGGGCGATCACTATCTGACAAACCCGATCCTGCGGGCAGCGCCCTTAATGGCAGAGCTGCAGGCAGGCGTGCGCGATCGCAAGGCAGGCAAACTCGCAGCGGAATAAGCGGCAAAAAAGAGGCTTTGATTGCCTCCAAGGGGCTGGAACTTACCAGCAAGATACGGTTTAGAAAGGGCGGACGGCTTAAGACCGCCCAAAAGAGCATAAAGACGAGGGCACATGGCTGAGTTTCTGACAACACCTCTCGGCATCTTCGTGACCATAGCGGCGCAAGGATTGCTGATGGCGGTCTTTCTTCTGCTGTCTGCCTATTTCATCTTGTATGCCGACCGCAAAATCTGGGCCGCCGTGCAAATGCGCCGGGGGCCCAATGTTGTGGGTGCCTGGGGGTTGCTGCAATCACTCGCGGACATGCTCAAGCTGGTGCTGAAGGAAATCGTTATTCCTGCCGGTGCGGATCGTGCGGTGTTCCTGCTCGCCCCGCTGCTCAGCTTTACCCTTGCGATGCTGGCCTGGGCGGTGATCCCGTTCAGCGACAGCATGGTATTGTCAAACATCAATGTGGCGATCCTGTTCGTCTTCGCGATTTCCTCTTTGGAGGTTTACGGCGTAATCATGGGCGGGTGGGCGTCGAACTCGAAATATCCATTCCTTGGCTCGCTGCGCTCTGCAGCGCAGATGATCTCTTACGAAGTCTCGATTGGCCTGATCATCATCGGCATCATCATCTCGACCGGATCAATCAATTTTGGTGCCATCGTGAACGCCCAAGACGGCGCGTATGGCTTTTTCAGCTGGTACTGGC
>JABDJX010000243.1 GCA_013003245.1 Silicimonas sp.
ATTTCTCGCAGGCCTGCTTGATGATTTTGATGCTTTCGCCCATCTCGGCCATCCGGCACAGGTAGCGATCATAGCAATCGCCCTTGGTGCCGACGGGAATCTCAAACTCGAATTCATCATAACATTCGTAGGGTTGCGCGCGCCGCAAATCCCACGCCATGCCAGAGCCGCGCACCATCACGCCGGAAAAGCCCCAGTCCAGCGCCTCTTGTTCGCTCACCACGCAGATATCCACGTTGCGCTGTTTGAAGATGCGGTTTTCGGTTAAAAGCCCGCTGATATCGTCCAGAACGGCCGGGAATTCATCGGCCCATTGATCAATGTCGTCGATCAGATCATCCGGCAGGTCCTGATGCACCCCGCCGGGGCGGAAATAGGCCGCGTGCAGACGGGCACCACAAGCGCGCTCGTAAAATACCATCAGCTTTTCACGCTCTTCAAAGCCCCAAAGCGGCGGCGTAAGCGCGCCCACGTCCAGCGCCTGCGTCGTCACGTTCAGCAGGTGGTTCAGAATGCGCCCGATCTCGGAGTAAAGCACACGGATCAGCGACGCCCGGCGCGGCACTTCGACACCCGTCAGTTTTTCAATCGCCAGGCACCACGCGTGCTCCTGATTCATCGGAGCGACGTAATCCAGCCGGTCGAAATACGGCAGGTTCTGCAGGTACGTCCGGCTTTCCATCAGCTTTTCTGTGCCACGATGCAGCAGGCCGATATGCGGATCGCAGCGCTCGACAATCTCGCCGTCCAGTTCCAGCACCAGACGCAAAACGCCGTGGGCGGCAGGGTGTTGCGGCCCGAAGTTGATGTTGAAGTTTCGGATCTTCTGTTCGCCTGTCAGAGCGTCTTCAAAATTACCGTCCATCATCTTGTCCTTTTCGCATCCAGGCCTCGGGCATGCGGCCCAAAGCTTTGGCTGACGCCTCATACTGCGGGGCCAGCCAGTGCGCGGCGGCCCGTCGTTGGTCTTGTGTCATCGCCACATGCTGGCCCGCGTGCAAACGCGCCAGATTGGGCACAATCGGAGCAATCCCAAGGTGTGCGCATATCCGCGCCAGCCCCTCGCCGGACACCATCTCTTCAAACACCTCGATCAGCAGTTTGCCACCGGGCACAGCGGCCATCAAACGCTCTATCGTCACGGCATAGTTCGACCGTTTGGCAATCTGGTCTTCCTTGCCCCTGATCGTGCGCTTTAAAATACGATCACAGCGCTCAGCCGTTGCCGTCCCACTGTCATCCCGGCGCGCTGCGATCATCCGAACGTGGCTCCAAAGCCGTTCCACCGGATCGCGCAAAAGCATCAAAAACCGCACGTCGCCTGCCAGCTTTGACATCGTGCGAAACCGCGTCTCTGAAAGCAGGGCATAGCCCGGCGTGATATCCCCCACCACTTTTGCATCGCCTGCATCGTGGTTCAGATAGCCCAGATAGGCCTCCGTGTCCTCGCCCTGCTCCAGCACATCCATCCACGCGGCACGATCCGTCAGCCGCCGCGCCTGATCATCGCTGGGAGTGTTTCCGCTGGCGGCAACGTTGTTCAAAATCCGCGCCTGCTGGCCCTGATGCTTGCGCAACTCACGCTCCAGCTTGCCGTCATCCACCGCGTCAAAGTAATGCAATTCCTTAATCGCGCGAAAATGGCATTCGGGATGCTCTGCCAACTGGCTGTAAAGCCAGCTTGTGCCCGCCTTGGCCGCGCCGACGCAGAAAAACAGCACGCTCATTTGCCAAAACCTTCGATCTCATCGCGAAAGGCGATGATCCACAAAAGGGCGATGGCGAAAATCGGGATAACGGCCAGAACAGCCAAATATTTGGAAAGCCCGTGGCGTGGCAAAATCCGCCAGAACGGGATGACCAGCAGCAAGGCAATCAGTATGCCCCATATGTACGGTCCGCCCACCGGCTCAGCCCTTTGCCTCGGCCTTATCGTCGGCCTTGTCGTCGCCCGGAAGGATATATTCCGCACCCTCCCACGGGCTCATGAAATCAAACTGACGGTATTCCTGCACCAGCTTCACCGGCTCATAAACCACGCGCTTTTGCTCGTCGTCATAACGCACTTCGGTATAGCCAGTGGTCGGGAAATCCTTGCGCAGCGGATAACCGCGAAAACCATAGTCGGTCAGAATCCGGCGCAAATCTGGATGGCCCGAGAACAGGATCCCGAACATGTCGAACACTTCGCGCTCGAACCAGTTGGCCGAAGGGTGCACCTCAGTCAGAGACGGCACAACGTCGTCCTCGCGCGCCTCAAGCCGCAGGCGGATCCGCTGGTTCTGGTACATCGACAGGAAGTGATAGACGACGTCAAACCGCGCCTCGCGCGCCGGGTAATCAATCGCGGTGATGTCCACCAGTGTCGAAAACCGGCAGGTGCTGTCGGTCTTCAGAAACTCAACGAAAGACGTCAGCGACGTCGCGGCGACTGTCACCGTCAACTCGTCATGGGCAATGGCCCACGACACCACGCTGTCAGGGCGCTTGGCCTCGATATGTTCGGCAAGTTCGGTCAGGGCCTCGGTCATGGTCTCTCCTTACCGCGTGATCGTGCCGGTGCGGCGCATTTTGCGCTGCAACTGCAGGATGCCATAAAGCAGCGCCTCTGCCGTCGGCGGGCAGCCGGGCACGTAAATATCCACGGGCACAATCCGGTCGCACCCTCGCACAACGCTGTAGCTATAGTGATAATACCCGCCGCCATTGGCGCACGATCCCATCGACAGCACATAGCGCGGCTCTGGCATCTGGTCATAAACCTTGCGCAGTGCAGGCGCCATCTTGTTGGTAAGCGTGCCTGCCACGATCATCAGGTCCGATTGGCGCGGGCTGGCGCGGGGTGCGATCCCGAAACGTTCGGCATCATAGCGCGGCATCGAGGTATGCATCATCTCAACCGCGCAACACGCCAGACCAAAAGTCATCCAGTGCAGGGAGCCGGTGCGCGCCCAATTGATGATATCATCGGTCGAGGTGACAAGAAACCCCTTGTCCTGAAGCTCGTTGTTCAAAGCAGCGGTCGCAACCTCACGGTCCGGACCGGCATCGTTGGCACCTGTTGCAACACCCATGTGGTAGGGCTCCTGATACTGTCTGATCGGCTAGAATTGGTTACGGCGCGGCCACGCCAAGGTCAAGGCGACAACCGGACCCACCATGGGAAAATTCGGCGATAACTTGAAGACGTAAAGCGGAGCTTACTCCCACTCCATCGCGCCCTTTTTCCACTCATAGGCAAAACCAAGCGTCAGGATGCCAAGAAAAACCATCATCGACCAGAAAGCGACGTCCGACAAATCGCCAAAGGCCACCGCCCAAGGGAAGAGAAACGCGATCTCAAGGTCAAAAATAATGAACAGGATCGACACCAGATAAAACCGCACATCAAACTTCATCCGCGCATCATCAAAAGCGTTAAACCCACACTCATAAGCGCTGAGCTTTTCGGGGTCCGCATCGCGCGGGGCCAAAATCGCAGCCGACAGCATCAAAACAAGCGCCAGACCTAGGCAAATCCCAAGGAAAATCAGGATCGGCAGATATTCCATCAAAAGATTGTCCAAGCGCGTCACTCCATAACTTCAGGTTTTACCTACCCAGAGCTTTGCAAAGCGTCAACCACTCCACAAAAACCCAGACACTTTAACTCTAATTGTCTTTCTTCTTGGCAAAAATATCCTGGGGGCGTCGCGCAGCGACGTGGGGCAAAGCCCCTCGACATGCATCACATGCGCCAGGCCTATCCCACCTCACTCTTACCTGCCCGCCGGTCGATAATACCTTCGTTCATCTCCAACCAGCGTGCGCGATAGGCAAAGCGCGCCGCTGCCGCCACGTCGTTCTGAAACGCCGCATTCACCCCTGCCCCCACAGCAGCCCCCACAAACGGCAGGACCTGCGCCACTTTGCGGGTCGACAGGTTGATACCCAGTGTCGTGGCAACTTTATGCACGGCTGCGACTGATCCAGTGCTTTGCCCTGTCAGGCGCACAATCTTTTGCCAATCCTCGCGACCCAGCCCCTCGCGACCCTCTTCCAGCTGGGCCAGGGCCGCGTCGCGGTCCTGCGCGGAATTAGCCCCGGCAAGCTGCAGGATATCCAGGATATAAACCCGTTCCGCCTCGCTATCGCCGCCAAAGCCATAGGCCAGCCCCGTCAAACGCACCGTGCGAAGAGCAAGCGCCACCGTTGCCGGCACATCAATCGCCAGACCAATCGCGCCAAAAGCGCCCGCAGCCCCGCCACCAGTCACGGCATAGCCCAAGGCCCAGCGCCTGATCTCGGCGGTCGCTTCGTCACACTCTTCCAAGCTGTTGAAATCATGATTGATCGCGGCTTTTCTGATCGACGAGGACGCCGCCCAATCCGCACCGCGAATGGCCGCCTCGATCACCTCGGCAGGAATGAACTTGTTTGTCAGGATCGACAGCGGCTTTGACACGCTGCGTACGGCCTTCGGCAAAATCGCAGGCCCTGCCTGCCGAAAGGCATCCTGTT
>JABDJX010000263.1 GCA_013003245.1 Silicimonas sp.
TCGTCACGATCAATGCCACTGTGTCCAAAGACGGCGACAGACTGCGGAGTGTCAAACTCGATAACGGTCACACCCCCGGTCAGTTGTACTTCGGCCGGTCCGGGCAATGCAGGTCCGGACTCGGGCAGGTCGCCAAGCAGTGTATCGAGCAGGTCCCCCAGTTCTTCAGCACTGATGTCACCGGTTGCGCCAACATAAAGGCGATCTTTGACCAGCGCGTTACGATGCGCTTCGACAATGTCATCGCGGGTGAGCGCAGACACGCTTTCCAATGTGCCTTCTGTGTCGTGGCCATAGGGGTGTGTGTCGGCAAAGGAAAGGTCAGCAAACGCGCGCCCTGCGACCTCGTCAGGGTCCAGAGCGTCCGATCGGATGCCGGTCAAAACCTGTGCGCGCACGCGATCAATGGCCGCTTGATCAAAGCGCGGATTGATAATGGCTTCGCGCAGCAGCGCTATGGCTTCATCGCGGTTCTCGGTGAGAAAGCGCGCGGAGATGCTGAGTTCGTCGCGGGTTGAGTCGAAACTGAAGCTGGCTGCCAGTGCATCGCGGGCGGCCGCGAAGGTCTGGGCATCCAGATCGCCTGCTCCTTCTTCGATCAACCCGGTCATCAGGTTGATGGCACCACGCTTGTCAGGCGGATCAAGCGAGTGGCCGCCTTTAACGATGATCTCAATCGCCGCAAAGGGAATAGAGCGTTCTTCGACCAACCAGGCATTGATGCCGCCGGGCGAGGTGACTTCCTGAATATCGACATCGCCAGCGCGCAGCGGCAAGGCAAAGACGAGGGTCAAGGAAACGGCAAGTAAAGCGCGGATCATTGAGAGACCTCCTCTGTCTGACGCACATGGCCGGTCACCGACATGCGGCGGTCAAAAACCATTGCTGCAGCGACAAGAACATCTTCGGCGGTGATCGCATCCAGTATGCCGGGCCAAGCCTGCACGTCCTCAACGGTCAGACCGCTGGTCAGGGCTGCGCCATAGCGGTTTGCCATCGAGCTGACATTGTCGAGCGCATAAATCTGGCCAGCGCGAATTTGCATTTTGATACGATCCAGTTCGTCCGCATCCACACCTTCTTCCAGAAACTCGGCCAACGCCTGATCAAGTGCTGCTTCTGCTTCATCAAGCGACATACCTGAAACCGGTACGATGGCCATCCCGAAAGAGGTGTCGTCGAGGTTTTGTCCGCTGTACCAGGCACCGGTGTAAACCGCCTTTTGCTCTTCAAACTGCAGCTTGCGGGCAAAGACGGACGTGGTGGGAGAGCCACCCAGAAGCTCGGCCAAGATTGTCAGGGCCGCGGCTGTTTCCTGATTGCCCGCGTCACGCTCTGGCGCCAGATAAGTACGCACTACATAATCGTTGCCAATCCTAGGATCTGCATAGTTCAGGCGTCTTTCGGCGATTTGCGGAGGTTCCTGCGTGCGCTCGCGCGGCTGGATCGCAGGGTTCGGCGGGATCACGCCGTAATAGGTTTCAGCCAAGGCGAGCACATCTTCAGGCTGCACGTCTCCGGCAACGACGAGGATCGCGTTGTTGGGGCCATAGTGTGCCTTGTAGAACGCTTCTGCGTCTTCCAGCGTCAGAGAATGCGCCTCGTGCTTCCAACCGATGATCGGGACGCCGTAGCGGTGGTTGAGATACAGCGCGGCACGCATCTGTTCATTGAAAAGAGCGCCCGCGTCGTTTTCCGTCCGCAGATTGCGCTCTTCGATCACCACGTCGCGTTCGGTGGCAATGTCTTCAGGCACGAGAGCAAGCCCATCCATGCGGCTCGCTTCCATGCGCATGACAAGCTCCAGCCGGTCGGCTGCGATGCGCTGGAAATAGCCAGTGTAGTCGTAAGAGGTGAAAGCGTTGTCACTGCCGCCGTTTAAAGCAACAGTTTCACTGAATTCGCCGGAGGCCAATTCATCGGTGGCCTTGAACATCAGGTGTTCCAGAAAATGCGCGATGCCCGATCTGCCGGGCGGTTCGTCGGCCGAGCCAACACGGTACCAAACCATGTGCACAACAACGGGTGCCCGGTGATCTTCGATTTCAACCACGTCCATGCCATTGTCGAGAGAATACGTGGTTACTTCTGACGCCTGAGCAGGCAAAGCCAGCATCAGAGCGGGAATCAATCCAATAAGGAATTGGCGCATGTGCGCTCCTTTTTCTTCAAATCACCTCAGAAATGAGCGCGATTACGCTCGGCTTCAAGCACAGCTTACGGGGATGTGAGGATTATTATTCTTCGCCTGTGTCTTCTGGTGGCACGCCCGACGTGCGAATTCCCGCGCGCCGCAGTCGCTCAAGCTCTCTGTACTGGTCCAGCTCAAACGGCTCATAGGCTTGAAAATAGACGTTTACGTTGAATATCCGCTCCAGCAGGCGGCCATCATTTTGACGGCGGAATTCGAGATCAGCGGCTGCCAGTTCTTCGCGGATTTGTGGATCGACGCCAAAGCGACCAGTGTGCGCACGCAGCGCGCCGTCTGTGCCGCGCCGAGACAGAACGGCAGGATTTCCACCAAGTGCCACGGCAACGTCAGCCTCGGGCGTTGGATCGGTGCGGTTTGTGCCACCCGGCGTAGGTGGCGGAAGGGCTGCAAGGTCTTGCGGGATCTCAATGGGCTTTGAGGGCAGAACGGAAAACTCGTCAGGCCCGTCCGTCCGCGGTTGTTTGATGTTCAGCAAATTGGGCTCGGCGTCGCCTCCGCCGCAAGCGGTCAGGGCCACCATCAAACCAAATGCCAAAACTGCGCGCACCATTGCACTCTCCACGAAGATTTCCTCAGGTTTACTCTGCAAAAGCCGCGGGGGAAACTGTTTTCAGGTCTTCTCGTCTTCTGTGGGTTCAACCGTCTTTTCGCCGCCGGTCAGAAAGATCAATCCAAGCGCGCCGACAAAGATTGCGATGTCGGCCACATTGAACGACCACGGGTTCTCCCAGCCACAGCACGACATGTTCAGAAAATCCGCTACCGCGCCGTAAAAGAAGCGGTCAACCACATTGCCAAGCGCGCCGCCAACGACAAGACCTGCGGAAACCTGCACCCATGTTCCGGGGCGTTCGCGCGTCATCCACCAGATGATCCAGCCACAGATGGCAAGGGCCATGGCTATCAGGATCCACTTGTTGCCAAGAGGGATGCCAAAGTTGATGCCCGTGTTCCACGCCATGCGCAGATCGATGTACGGGTGCCAAAGCAGCATCACACCGATGTTTTTCAGATCCAGCGCATGCACAACCACCAGCTTGGTGATCTGGTCGAGCACGAAAACGGTCAAACCCGTTCGGATCATGGGAGCAAGTGTTGTCATCAGTGCCGGAAATGTCTCATGCCAGTGAAGACCATTGCAAGGCCTGCCTCGTCCGCCGCTTCGATGACGGCGTCATCTCGCATCGAGCCGCCGGGTTGGATCACCGCTGTTGCGCCTGCCTCGGCGGCGGCAAGCAGGCCGTCGGGGAAAGGAAAAAACGCGTCGGATGCTACGGCGGAGCCGATGGCGGGTGTCTTGGAAAGGCCGAGTTCTTCGGCCATGCGCTTGGCCTTGAGTGCGGCGATGGTCGAGCTGTCAACGCGGCTCATCTGGCCTGCGCCGATTCCGACAGTGGCACTGTTCTTGGCATAGATGATTGCGTTGGACTTCACGTGTTTCGCCACACGCCACGCGAAAAGCAGATCGGCGATCTGGTCGTCGGTTGGGGCGATTTTTGTCACAACTTTAAGGTCGTCAGCAGTGATGTGGCCGACGTCATCATCCTGCACCAGCCATCCACCGGACACCTGACGTGCACTGAGCCGGGCGGCGCGTGGATCAGGTAAGCCGCCCGTGGTCAGCAGACGCAGGTTTTTTTTGGCAGCGAACACCTCTTTCGCCTCATCAGTGGCGTCCGGTGCGATGACAACTTCAGTGAAGATCTCCGAGATCGCGCGGGCCGTGTCGCCATCAAGCGTGCCGTTCAGCGCAACAATACCGCCGAATGCCGATGTACGGTCGCAATCGAACGCGTGCCCAAATGCCTCTGCAAATGTCGCTCCACGCGCCACTCCGCAAGGGTTCGCGTGCTTGATAATCGCGCAGGCCGGGCCATCGGCAGGGGCGAACTCGGAAACCAGCCGAAAAGCGGCATCTGTGTCGTTGATGTTGTTGTAGCTCAGTTCCTTGCCCTGATGCTGCACTGCTGTGGCGACACCTGGCTGGTCCGAGCCATCGACGTAAAAGGCAGCATTCTGATGCGGATTCTCGCCATAGCGCATGGTTTGCTTGAGCGTTCCTGCAAAGGCGCGGCGGCGCGGTGTTGGCGCTTCCAGCGCATTGGCCATCCAAGTCGAAACCGCGGCATCGTAGGCACCCGTGCGGGAATAGGCCGTGAGTGCGAGCCTTTGGCGGAAGGCATAGCTGGTTTGGTTGTCGTTTGCATCCAACTCACCCAGCACGCTGTCATAGTCTTCTACATCGACCACCACGTTCACGAAGGCATGGTTCTTTGCGGCAGCGCGGATCATCGCAGGACCACCAATGTCGATGTTCTCAATCGCGGTGGCATAATCGGCACCAGCAGCAACCGTTGCCTCAAAGGGATAAAGGTTAACCACAAGCAGATCGATCGCCTCGATACTGTGAGCCGACATCGCGGCCACGTGCGCTCTGTCATCGCGCAAAGCCAAAAGACCACCGTGGACAGCCGGGTGAAGCGTTTTTACCCGCCCGTCCATCATCTCGGGAAAGCCAGTCAGGTCGGCCACATCCGCCACACTAAGTCCGGCATCGCGCAACGCCTTTGCGGTGCCGCCTGTCGACACAAGTTCGATCCCGCGTTCGAATAGTTTCGTTGCAAATTCCACAAGTCCCGTCTTGTCGGACACGGACAAAAGCGCACGGCGTACCGGCTCTAGGTCAGTCATCTTAGATCAATGCTCGCTTTTTTCTCACTCCACCGTCATCTGAAGCTCTTCGGTTTCATAGTCACGGATCGCCGAAGGCGTGTCCTGCGTTTTGGCCAAAGACCAGATGATGCGGGTGGAATACTCCATGGCGCGGCCAGAGAGAACAATCTGTTTGGTCGCACGCGGGCTGAGTCGGGATTTTTCCAGATAGACACTTGATTCGATGCCAATTTCCACGGCGCCCTCGACCCGGAACACCCACATTTCGCTGCTTTTCAGCGCCATCGAAACAGCGTTGCCGTTCATATCAAGTGTTGCATCCACGTCCGGGTGCAGATGGAAACGAATCGCGTATTCGACGCCTTGGAGCCTTGTTTTGTCGAAGGCCAGATCAAAGCGGCGCTTGTCGTCTGCGGACATTGCCATCAGCACGTCTTCGCCTTTCAGCTCGCGGCCCTCAAAGCCAAGATGAAAGGTGCGGGCGTGGGTCAGGCCGTGGCTTGCCTGATACCCGTTGTGGCCAACGACCACCCGCGTGCCGCCTTCAACCTCGGCACGCTCAAAACGCACGTCCTTGGGCGTGTCGATCAAAAGCTCGGCATCGCCAGAGGCGGTGCCCGCCTCGCCCAAGCGTGACGACGACATACCTTCAATGCCAAGTGTTGAATGGCTGGGTGTGGCGCGACCGGCGCGGCGCCAGTTCTTGCCGAAAGTTGCGCCAGAGCCGCAATTGACGATCAGCGGGCGGCGCCCTGAGGTCAGCTCGAACGCAAGTGTCGAGGCATGAGCGTTGGCAGAGGCCCCGGCCACAGGCGGGCGGGCGGCGTCGATGATGATGCTGGTACGTCCGTGCGCGATCCGGGAATAGCCCATAGCAAGTTCTGTGTTGGCGACACCACGGATGCCTGATGTGGCCAAGGCGCGATCGAGACGGCCTTCCAGACCGCGACCGCCGCCGTGAAAGCGTGCAAGTCCACCGTCCGAATGGCGCAGCGCTCGCAGCACCGGCGCGGCGGTTTTGATCGCTCTAATATGGGCCTCCGCTGGCATGCGGCCCGCGTCTTGCAAGGCCGCTGCAGCCCAATTGAGCAAGGTGAAGACCTCAAGTAATTCTTCGGGGTTCCGTGTGACCAAAGCACCTTTGGCATCGATCTCGTTCTGGCATTCCTTTGCCAGTGCGCGCATTGCCTGGCCCACGTGCCGGTCCATCCCAGTCAGGGCTATACCTGCGTAAATCAGGCCGGTGAGTGCTTCGAACCGGGGCAGGCCGGGAGAGGCGGCCTTCCAGCGGCGTGACAGGAAAATGGTCTGGCTGGCCAGCGAGCGGAAATACGCTTCGCTGACAGCTTTCTCCTGACCGTTGAGCAGCAAAATCGCGTGGTTGATCCAGCGGATCAGCCGTCTTCCGGTGAGATCAGGGGTCCAGCCCGGCCCTTGGCCCTTTCCGAAAACTGCGACCCACTCGTGTGTCCAGGTTTGCGCGCGTTTCGTGGCGTGGGCATCGCCGACAGCCGCCAGATCATCGAGCCAGGTAAAGCCGTGCAACTCGGCCTCAAACGCGGCATCGGGCATCGGCAAATCCCAGATCGCGGTTGCCGGAGCCTGCACCAGAAAGCCAGAAAAAAGAAAGTTGCCACCGGTGATTTGCCGTCCTCGGGCAAAGGTGCCGATGGTGCGTGGCTCTGGTGTTGAGGTGAAAGCAGTGGCCGGGCGCGAAAAAGTTGCGAGCCGTGCGTGCACACGGTTCCAAAGGCGCGTCTTTCGCGCAGATTTGCCGTTTTCATTGGACAACGTGCGTGTCCTGCCTGTTGTTTACCCGACTGCCCCCGGGCCGTTTTGACTAAGGTACCAGAATCAGGGTCGGGCTGTCATGCGCGATTTTCAAGCCGGGCGATGAAAAATCCGTCAATGCCGCCGATTTCCGCCCAATGGTCCGGGCGCAGGCGCAGACCAAGATCGGTGCGCCACTTCGGGTCGATCCAAGGCGCGTTCGGCAAAGTGGATTTGAGGGCGTGACGCTCAAGGGCAGCCTCGATCTGCGCTTCGCCCTCATCGGGGAAGAGCGAACAGGTGCAGTAAATCAGGCGCCCGTTCGGTTTGAGGTACGTGAGCGCGCGGTCAATCAAGGCTGCTTGCAAAGGGAGAAGGGCGGTTAACTCGTTGCCATCCTTGGCAAAAGCAAGATCTGGATGGCGGCGCAAAGTGCCGGTGGCGGAGCAGGGCGCATCAAGCAGGATCGCGTCAAATTGCGCCTCAGGTTCCCAATGCAGGGCGTCGGTGGTGACAAGATTTGCCTTATGTCCCGTGCGCTGGAGGTTTTGCTCAAGCCGTTTCAGGCGTGGGCCCGAGATATCGAGAGCGGTAACGTCAGAGCCTGCTGCGGTGAGTTGCATTGTCTTACCGCCAGGGGCGGCGCAGAGGTCGAGGATCATCTCACCGGGTTGCGCATCAAGCAATTTGGCAGCAACCGTCGCGCCCGCGTCCTGCACCCACCACGCGCCGTCTTCAAAGCCGGGAAAGTTCGAGACCTGGCCTGTTTTGACAAGTCGAAGCGAGCCGTTGGGCAAGATGGTCGCGCCAAGTTCTTTTGCCCAGTGATCGGCTTGGGTCGCATCTTTGAGCGTCAGATCGAGGGGTGGCTCGGTCGCGTGCACTGCCTCCATCGCCTCGACAGCCGCTTTTCCCCAGGCTTTGGTCAGCGGTTTTTTTAACCATTTTGGCATCTTAGGCGCGCCAAGGCTGTCCCAATCGGTGGCCGTGCGTTGCACGTTGCGCAGCACGGCGTTGATGAGGCCTTTTTTCGATTTCGATGCAAGATCAACCGCACCGTCTATCGCCGCATGGGCTGGGGCGCCGGAATTGATCTCGTAAATCGCGAGCCGCAGCAGGCTCATCACTTCGTCTTCTGGTTTCATCCGCAGGTGTGGACCCAAAAGCTGGTCGGAGCGGGGCGCGAACCGCAGAGCGTTCGTGGCAAGCCTTTGAGCGCGCGCAAGTTCGGCGGGCGGCAAACTGAGGTCCGCAAATACATCGCGCAGCATCACCTGCTCTTTGGTAACGGCGGTCATTGCCTTGGCCGCTGCTGCGCGGGCTAAAGAGCCGGGTTTTGCCATTTACGTGAAGCCTTGTCAGAGAGGTTTTGCCCCCTATAACGAGTGTTTATGAGTGAGACACCCCATAAAGACCTGCCCGAGGCAGCAAAGCGTGCGTTGAAGGAAGCCGAAGAACGGCGGAAAAACGCTGCAGAGCAAGAACTTCCGGTGGAATTGGGCGGGCGTGATGGACCCGAACCGGTCCGCTATGGTGATTGGGAGCGCAAAGGCATTGCTGTCGATTTTTAAGTAGCTGAGCGTGCAAGCACGCGCTCCATGTTTTATAGGGCTTTGCCCCACGCCTTCGGCTTCCCCACCATATTTATTGACCGATGAACGGATCAGGCACGACGGTTGGCAAGGATCAAGTCTGAGCATTTTTCGCCGACCATGATCGCGGGCGCGTTGGTGTTGCCGCTTGGGATCGTCGGCATGATCGAGGCGTCTGCGATGCGCAGGCCCTGAATGCCGTTAACTTTGAGATCAGGGGCCACAACCGCCGCGTCATCTGCGCCCATGCGACACGTGCTGGTGGGATGGTAGATGGTCTGGCTGAGATCGCGCGCAGTTTGCAGGTGATCTTCGTCGGTTTGAGGTGGCGATTGGGGTAAATGTTCGCGCACCACCAACGGCTTGAGCGCTGGTTGCTCTGTCATCGCGCGTGCGAATTTCACCGCGCGGATGGCGCAAAGCTCGTCGCCGGTAGTCGAGAGGTAGTTTGGCACGATCTTGGGGTGCTGGCTGGCTTTCGGGCTTTGAATGTGGATATGGCCCCGGCTTTCGGGCCGCAACTGACAGACGGACGAGGTAAAGCCCGAGAAGGGGTGCATCTGGATGCCGGGTTTGTCGGCCGAGAGGGGTTGGAAGTGGAACTGGATGTCCGGGGTTACCACACCTTCCATGGATTTGGCGAAAATGGCGACTTGGCTCGCGCCAAGGCTCATCGGCCCTTTGCGGCGCAGGGCATAATCAAGAGCGATGCCAGCGCGCGGGATCAGGTGGTTGATCGCATCGTTCAGCGTGGGGACGTTCACTTCGTAGACCAAGCGGATTTGCAGGTGGTCTTGCAGGTTCTCGCCTACGGCAGGCAACGCGTGACGCACGTCTACACCGGCTTTTTGCAGAACGTCGCCATTTCCGATGCCCGAGAGCTCAAGGATTTGCGGAGAGCCGATGGCCCCTGCTGAAAGGATCACTTCGCCGCCTTCTCGCAGGCTGACCGAGCGTTCAATGTTCCCGTTCATTTTGACTAGTATACCGCGTACACGGAGCGGATCCTGGGTGTCAAAGATCAGCCGTTGAGTGTGGGCTTTGGTCAGCACTGTCAGGTTGGGGCGCTTGTTTTTGATGGGCGTCAGAAACGCCTTGGCTGATGAACAGCGAAAACCGTTCTTGGCTGTCTGCTCGAAGTAGGCGACGCCTTCCTGTTCTTGACCGTTGTAATCCTGATTGCGGGGCACGCCCATCTCGACGGCGGCCTGAATAAAGGCCTCGGAAAGGACCGTTTTGGCACGGATCTGGCTGACTGCCAGCCCGCCTTCGCCACCGTGATAGTCGTTTGCGCCCTTCTCGTGGGTCTCGGACCGTTTGAAGAGGGGCAATACATCATCGTAGGACCACCCGGTGCAGCCCATCTGCGCCCAGTTGTCGTAGTCCTGCTTTTGGCCGCGCACATAAAGCAGACCGTTGATCGAACTTGAGCCGCCCAATGTTTTGCCGCGTGGCCAGTCAAGGGCGCGTCCGTTCAGGCCTGGGTCAGGTTCTGCCTTATAACGCCAGTCGGTGTTGGGGTTGTGAAGCGTTTTGAAATAACCGACGGGGATGTGGATCCACGGGTTGATATCCTTGCCTCCGGCTTCGATCAGGGCAACGCGGATCTTCGGATCGGCAGACAGGCGGTTGGCCAGAACGCATCCTGCTGATCCAGCTCCCACGATGATATAGTCGTATGCCATCTGTCCCCCTCTATGAACAAGGGCCCACCTGTGCGAGCCCTTCTTTTGTAATTTTGCCAGCGCTACGAGAAAACGCGTGTCAGCGCTTTGTCGACTGCTGCGGTCAGCTCGTCGATCTCATCTGCATTGTAGGTCAGGGCAGGCGAGAAGCAGAGTGTGTTGTTAAAGCCCGGAAGCGAGCGATTGGTGGCGCCGATGATGATGCCCTGTGCCATACAATCAGCGACAACAGCCTGCACTTTTTTCTCGTCCACGGGTTCTTTGGTATCGCGGTCAACGACAAGCTCGGCACCACAGAATAGGCCCTTGCCACGGACATCGCCAATAACGCGGTGCTTTTCCTGCAAAGCCTCAAGATTAGCGATCAGGCGTGCCCCCATTTTATTAGTGTTTTCCAGCAAATCCTCTTCTTCGATGATCTTCATGTTCTCGATGGCTGCTGCAGGTCCTGCCGTGCAGCCACCAAAGGTCGAGATGTCGCGGAAGTAATTCATTGGGTCTTCAGCGTTGTCTTTAAACATGTCGAACACTCGGTCGGTGGTGACCATGCACGCGATCGCTGCATAGCCCGATGCCACACCTTTGGCCATGGTCACAAAGTCTGGCTTGATGCCGTAGTGCTGATAGCCAAACCAAGTGCCGGTGCGGCCCACGCCGCAGACAACTTCGTCGATGTGAAGCAAGATATCGTATTTAGCGCAAATCTCTTGCACACGGGTCCAATAGCCTTCGGGTGGAACGATCACGCCACCACCGGCTGTGACAGGCTCAAGGCAAAGTCCGCCCACGGTTTCGGGACCTTCGCGCAGGATCACCTCTTCGATCTGATTGGCGGCCCATTCGCCGTAGTTTTCTGACGACACCTGAGCGCGGTATTCAAGGCAGTGTGGAACGGCAACGAAACCCGGTGTATAGGGGCCGTATTGCGCATTGCGCTCAGGCTGGCCACCCGCGGAGAGCGTCGTGATAGTGGTGCCGTGATAGTCACGCTCGCGGAATAGAATTTTGTGCTTTTTGCCGCCATAGCGTTTGTGCGCGATCTGGCGGATCATTTTAAAGGCTTTCTCGTTCGCCTCGGAGCCCGAATTCGTGTAATATACACGGTCCATCTCAGGCATCTTGTCGATCAGCATGTCGGCGAAACGCGCGCCGGGGATCGAGCCTGCAGAGCCGGCGAAATAGGGCAGCTGGATCAACTGATCGCGCACCGCATTTGCGATGCGCTCGCGGCCATAACCGACGTTAACCGTCCATACGCCACCCGAGACGCCGTCAAGATGCTCTTTGCCGTTTGCGTCCCAGACACGTACGCCGTTGCCTTCGACGATGACGCGCGGGTCAACGGTTTCAAAGGGTTTGTGCTGGATCATATGGTGCCAGAGATGGTTGCGATCCGCCTCGATGACGTCAGAAATATCGTTAGGAATAGCGGTAGACATAGGCTTCCCTCCTCAAGGATCACGAAGTGTCGGCTAGCTGTGAAGTGTGGTCAAGGGGCCTGAGTCTCATAGGGCCAGAGGGTTTTGGGGTGTAGGGCCAGATGGCAGGTCAGTGCGCCTATTCGACAAGCACGTGAAGGCTATTGTCTTGTGCGTTCAGATATCCAAGGACTGTAATGCCGTCAGGACTGGCATTTTCGACAGAATGGCAGGGAATAACATCATACATGTTTTGAAAGGGTTTTTGCCTCTCAACTGGGATAAAGGCGCACAGATACGCGCCGGTCATGTCTTTTTCAGCGGTGCGTTGGAGCGAATAATGGCCACGTCGCGGATAATAACCTTCTCCTGCCCGCGGCAAGGCGTGCCATTCAAGCGCATCTTCGGCGACCGCAAAGGCCTCGATTCTGCGGTAATTCAGACCAGTCAGGCCATCACTGATGCGATAGTTGAACGATACGCCGTGGAACGGCTTGGGCGGCGGTTCCATTGAGGTTTCAAAGGTCTCTACGCCAAGCTTGTAAATTGCTTCGATTCTTTGGGTGCGCGTGCCTTTCGATGCGTGCCGATTGAATACCAATACTTCGGCGTTGCCTGGCAAACCAAACAGGGTTTGCAGGGTCATTTTGGCATTATTGTCAGCTGCGATTTCCACTCTTGCCAGAAACACGCCGACAGCCAGGATAAACCCCGCAGCCAACGCAAATTGAACACGATTTTCGACATGACCCGTGAGGTGCATGATGAAAAGTACAGCAATGACCGAACCGATGCCGGTTGCGAAAGAAAGGTATAAAGAGATCGTGTCCATCTATGGCACTTTTCCAGGTTCGCAGGATTTCTTCTGTTGGTCCAGATTGAGACAGCGATCACGATGAAACAAGGTGTGAAGACACAAAAAACTGGTCTGCCCAATTGTGTTTTCGGCTCCGTGTGAACTGGCGGTGTCGATAACTTTGTGTGCCAGCCGTTTGAACAATCAGGCACTCCAGTTTGGCCGCGACGCGAAGTCCAGGAAAGAGCCTTGCCAAGAAGCGTGTAATGTCGGCTTTGCGGGGCGGCCTCAATGGGTCAAGGCAACACACGTATTGAAACGCTCGGCTGGTGTTTCGTAGTTGAGCGTCTTTCGAGGTCGTTCGTTGAGCTGTCTGGCAACAGCGCTTAGCTTTGCCTGACTATGTATCGACAAGTCCGTGCCCTTTGGGAAGTACTGTCGCAGCAGGCGGTTGGTGTTTTCGTTTGTGCCGCGTTGCCATGGGCTGTGTGGTTCACACAAAAAGACATCGATATCCGTCGCCAGGGTGAACGTCTTATGCCCGGCCATCTCTGTTCCACGATCCCATGTTAGAGAACGATACAGTTCTTTTGGTAGTTTGCGAGACTGCTTGATGAGCGCCTGAACGACGCTGTGGCTGTCTTTGTTGCTGACCTTTGCCAGCATCACAAACCGGGTGTGGCGTTCAACCAGAGTGGCGATGAAGCTGTTGCCGGAGCCCGCAATCAGATCACCCTCCCAGTGTCCTGGCACGGCACGATCCTCGGCCTCTGCGGGGCGCTCCCGGATAGAAAC
>JABDJX010000026.1 GCA_013003245.1 Silicimonas sp.
GGGGCATGCCATGCTCGGCAACTCGTATTGGTCAGAACAGGGCGTGCCGATCCTGGCCCATGTGGATGCCTTGGAAGAGGTCGAGGACCGTGGCGCGCAAGTCCTTGAAGGCATGAAGCGTTATAACCGCGATAAGGCCGAAGGTAGTTTCATCGCGCGCCCCACCGAAACATTTGAAGACAAGCGCATGATCGAGATGGGTGATTTCACCATCGAGGTTTTGTACCTTGGCCCCGCCCACAGCCCCGGCGATATTCAGGTCTGGCTGCCCGAACAAAGCCTGGTCATTGCAGGCGACATGGCCTTTCACGAGCGCATGTTGCCGATTTTTGCCGACACGATGACAGCCGAGTGGCTTGAAACATGGGAAACCGCGTTCGAGCCGTTGAACGCCACTTACGTTATTCCTGGCCACGGACACCCGACGAACATGGATCAGGTGCGCCGTTATACGCGCGATTATCTGGTTTACCTGCGCGAGCAGATCGGGGCGCATCTGGACGCGGGCGGTGATCTGGCAGACGCCTATTATGTTGATCAGACACCCTTCGCGCATCTTGATACGTTTGAGGAATTGGCGACCCGCAACGCGGGACGGGTGTATGAGCAGATGGAGTTTGAGTGAGGTTTTGCGCCGCGGCTTTGCCGCGCCGCCCAACCGGAGGGGCCAGCCCCTCCAGACCTCCCCGGAGTATTTCGGCCAAGAAGAATGATATTTACCTTAGATGCCGGTAAGATGCTTGATTTGCTGCAGAATATCAGGCGCGCCCTTTTTTGATTTGAGCGACGCAAAGCGATAGGGGCGATCCTGACGCATGCGGGCGGCATCTGTGTCCATCACCTCCAGAGACGCACCGACATGTGGCGCGAGATCGGTTTTGTTGATCACCAGCAGGTCGGATTTGGTAATTGCCGGGCCACCCTTGCGGGGGATTTCTTCGCCTGCGGCCACGTCGATGACGTAGATGGTGAAATCCGCCAGCTCGGGGCTGAAGGTGGCCGAAAGGTTGTCGCCGCCGCTTTCGATCAGCACCACGTCAAGGTCGGCGTGGCGCTTTTCCATCTCGGCTACAGCAGCCAGATTGATCGAGGCGTCTTCGCGGATTGCCGTATGCGGGCAACCGCCTGTTTCAACGCCTATTATCCGGTCGGACGGCAGAATTTGCATCCTCATCAACGCCTCTGCGTCTTCCTGCGTGTAAATGTCATTGGTGATCACAGCGATGGAGTAGTCGTCTTTCATCAGCTCGGCGAGGCGCGCGGTGAGCGTGGTTTTGCCAGCACCCACCGGGCCGCCGATGCCAATGCGCAAAGGGCCGTTCATCCGTGTCATGATTGGAAAAGCCTTGGTTGAAGGGTTTCGTGGCGCATCGCGGCGATATCTGACAGGAACGCGTTGCTGAAGATCGTTTCGAGCGTTGTTTCGCGGGTGTCGTCGGCCACTGAACTGACAAGGGGTTGGAGAGCGGCAAGCACCGCCTGGCCATCGGATTGGCCCAGCGGCATCAGGCGCATGGAGGCGGAGACAAGGTTGCTGGCGAAAGCCTGCAGGTAAAGCGAGGTCGCCGCATCCGGGTCGAGCCTTGCCCGTGCGGCGGCGGCCCCGACGGCGACGGGCAAAAGCAGATCCGGCAAGTCAAACTTCCAGACCGCATTGACCGTGCGCACGAAAGCGGCGCCTTGCTTTTCGGCCTCCATCACGCGTTCATGCGACGCGGCAAAGGCGCGGGCGGTTGCATTGATTTCAGACGCGTTCTCGGCTGCAAAGGCAAGACGCAAGAAGCCCGCGTCACTGCGTGCCGATCCTTGGGTCAGGCAGGAGGCGAGCCAGGTTTGCAGATCGTCCGCGCCGACAATCCACCCGTCATAGATCGCCTGCTCAACCCCATGCGAATAGGCGAAGGCTCCGATGGGGAACGACGGCGACAACCACTGGGTCAGCGTCAGAAATTTTGGATCAATGGGCATGCGCGGTGTGCCCGTGTTCGTGACTGTGGGTGCGCCCGTGACCATATGCACCGCCTTCCGGTGTAAAGGGTTCGGTCACCTCTGCGATCTGCGCGCCGAGATGCTCCAGCATGTGGCCGATCACCGGGTCGTTCTGGATCAGCAGCCGCTTTGCTTCGATCTGACACGGCGTGTGTCGGTTGCCGATGTGCCAGGCCAGTCGCGTCAGATCGCCGGTCACTGCCAAAAGAGCTTCGGGGGCGGCGATGATCTCGACCACGCGACCGTCGGCGAGTGCCAGGGCATCGCCGTGGTTCAGGGAAAGTGTGTGCTCGAAATCGGCGATCAGTGACCAGCCTGCGGTTGTGGTCAGCTTCTTGCGGCGAAAAAAGCGGGCGTCATAGGTCAGTGCGCAGGTTGCGTCGGCGCTTGTCCATGTGCCCGCGGTCAGGACGGTTTGAGCGATATGTAAATCGGACATTGGGAACCTCAGAACAGGAAATAGCGTTGTGCCATGGGCAGGACTTCGGCGGGCTGGCAGGTGAGCAGTTCGCCATCTGCACGGACCTCGTAGGTTTCGGGGTGCACTTCGACATGCGGGCAGGCGTCGTTCAGAACAAGGTCTTTCTTGCCGATGTTGCGGGTGTTCTCGACAGGCAGCGTCGATTTCGCCAATCCAAGCGTATCGCCAATCCCGTTTTCGGCGGCGGCTTGGCTCACAAAGCACACGGCAGAGTTTTCGACCGATCGGCCATAGGCGCCGAACATCGGGCGCGTATAGACCGGCTGTGGCGTCGGGATGGAGGCGTTTGGGTCACCCATCTGCGCACAGACGATTGAGCCACCCATCAGCACCATCTCTGGTTTGACGCCAAAAAACGCCGGGTTCCAGAGCACCAGATCGGCGCGCTTGCCTTCCTCGATAGAGCCGATGTGTCTGGAGAGGCCATGCGCCACCGCCGGATTAATGGTGTATTTTGCAATGTAGCGGCGCACGCGCAGGTTATCGTTCTCGCCCGTCTCATCGCTGAGCCGTCCGCGTTGTTTCTTCATCTTATCAGCGGTCTGCCAGGTGCGGATGATCACCTCGCCGACGCGCCCCATGGCCTGGCTGTCAGAGGCGATGATCGAAAACGCGCCCATGTCGTGCAGGATGTCTTCGGCAGCGATGGTCTCGCGGCGGATGCGGCTTTCGGCAAAGGCGATGTCTTCGGGGATCGATTTGTCGAGGTGGTGACAGACCATCAGCATATCCAGATGCTCATCAATCGTGTTGACGGTAAAGGGCCGCGTCGGGTTGGTGGACGATGGCAGCACGTTCTCTTCGCCACAGATTTTGATGATGTCCGGCGCATGACCGCCACCAGCCCCTTCGGTGTGAAAGGCGTGGATCGTGCGGCCCTTGATGGCGGCGATGGTGTTCTCGACAAAGCCGGATTCGTTCAGGGTGTCGGTGTGGATCATCACTTGGACGTCCATCGCATCGGCCACCGACAGGCAACAATCGATGGCCCCCGGCGTGGTGCCCCAATCCTCGTGCAGCTTCAGCGCGCAAGCGCCGCCGTTGACCTGTTCTTCCAGAGCGGCGGGCAGTGACGCGTTGCCTTTCCCGGCAAAAGCCAGGTTCATCGGGAAAGCGTCAGCGGCCTGCAACATGCGCCCTATGTGCCAAGGACCGGGCGTGCAGGTGGTGGCAAGCGTGCCATGTGCGGGGCCGGTACCGCCGCCCAGCATGGTGGTCAGGCCCGAATGCAGCGCGTCTTCGATCTGTTGTGGGCAGATAAAGTGGATGTGGCTGTCAAATCCACCGGCGGTCAGGATTTTTCCTTCTCCCGCAATCGCTTCAGTGCCGGGGCCGACGATGATGTTGACGCCGGGTTGCGTGTCGGGGTTGCCCGCCTTGCCGATCTTGGCGATCTGCCCGTCCTTCAGACCGACGTCAGCTTTGTAGATGCCCGACGCGTCCACGATCAGTGCGTTGGTGATCACCGTATCAACTGCGCCGTCCGCGCGGGTGACCTGGCTTTGGCCCATGCCGTCCCGGATCACCTTGCCGCCGCCGAACTTCACCTCTTCTCCGTAAACGGCAGCGTTCTGGCCTGTGCCGCCAGAGGTTGCGGCACCAACGGCTTCGGCGGTCAGATCGCGCTCGACCTCGATAATCAGGTCGGTGTCGGCAAGCCGCAGCTTGTCGCCGGTCGTGGGGCCGAACATAGCGGCATAGTCAGCGCGTGAGATTTTGGCTGGCATCAGAGCGCTCCCATCACCTTTTGATTGAATCCATAAATCTGGCGCGCGCCGCCCATCGGGATCAGGGACACCTCGCGCCTTTGGCCGGGCTCGAACCGCACAGCGGTACCTGCCGCAATGTCGAGCCGCATGCCGCGGGCTGCGTCGCGGTCAAATTCAAGGCCCGCGTTGGCTTCGGCAAAATGATAGTGCGAGCCGACCTGAACCGGGCGGTCACCGGTGTTGGCAACCATCAGCACCGTCGCCGCGCGATCGGTGTTCAGCGTCAGGTGCCCATCGGCTGGGAAAAGCTCTCCTGGGATCATGGGACGGCTCCTTTAGCGAATGGGGTTGTGGACGGTGACAAGCTTGGTGCCATCAGGAAA
>JABDJX010000300.1 GCA_013003245.1 Silicimonas sp.
ACGTGCGTGGCGTTTCAACCTCGATCCGCATCGCATCGCTGGTCAGTTTGCGCCAAGCGGCGATATCGCCTGCGTTTATCGTCCCGCCAAGCGTGGCAGACCGGGCAAAACCCAGAATGCGCTGCAACGCGGTTGACGCGATCGGTCGTGCTGTGTCGAAAGGTTCTTTGTTGGACCGTCGGTCCAACACATGGGCCCAAAGTGGACCAACCATTGTGTCTGCTTCCTTAAAGCGCACATGCGCAATCGGGCGTCCATCCAGCCCAGCGGTATCAGAGCCCTCGGGGAAGAGCGTGGTCTCGACCAAATAGCCATTTGCCGCTGCTGCCATGCGCATCAGCTCAAGAAAGCAACCCAGTCCAATCGTCAATTGCCGATCTAAGGGGTCGGTATGTGGCAACTGCTTGTCGGTATCAAAATAAAGCGTCAGGGCATCTTTATCTTCAAGAGAAACGATCCACGGCTGCCGGTTGTGCGGGTTGGGCGCAAGAATGGCAAAGGACAGCGCCGACATGCGCGGATCGGAATAGGTTCCTGCCTGCCCCCATGGGGCCAAGGCTTTGTGCGGTGTTCTGGTTGCAGTGAAAAGGGCAGTGCCACCTGCGGCAAGGATCACCCCGCCGCCTGCCAATCGAAGGAAATTTCTACGGTTCATGACCCATCTCCATTAAGTTCTATATCGAATTATTTATAGTACGATATAGAACCAGTCAAGCTCGCGATCTATGGACAACACCGATGCTCTGTGAAAAAGCGAGCGCGTCAGGAGAGATGCCCAATGACCACCACTCGATTTGCCCCGTCGCCCACCGGCTTTATCCACATCGGCAATCTGCGCACGGCGCTTTTTAACTGGATGATTGCGCGAAAAGCGGGTGGGCAATTCATTCTGCGGATTGATGATACCGATCCCGAGCGGTCCAAAGAAGAGTACGTGGATGCGATCAAAGAAGACCTCGAGTGGCTGGGCCTGACGTGGGACCGGATCGAGCGTCAGTCGGTACGGCTTGATCGTTATGCAGAAGCGGCGGACAAGCTGCGCGTCATGGGACGGTTCTACGAGGCATGGGAGACACCGGTTGAGTTGGATCTCAAGCGCAAGAAGCAACTCAATATGGGCAAGCCGCCGGTCTATGATCGCGCCGCGCTCGCCCTTTCCGATGAAGAAAAGGCCAAGCTGAAAGCTGAGCGTGGTGAAGGCGTCTGGCGGTTCAAGCTGGATCACGAGCGGATCGCCTGGACTGATGGCATTCTGGGCAAAATCTCTATCGATGCCGCTTCCGTCAGTGACCCTGTTCTGATCCGTCATGACGGTCAGGTGCTTTACACAATCGCATCGGTCGTTGACGATACTGAAATGGGCGTCACACATGTTGTGCGCGGCTCTGATCACGTGACGAACACGGCGACACAAATACAGATAATCGAGGCACTGGGCGGATCCGTGCCATCTTTCGCGCACCATTCGCTGTTGACTGGACCGCAAGGCGAAGCTTTGTCCAAACGTCTTGGCACACTGTCGCTGCGCGACTTCCGTGCGGCGGGCATTGAGCCGATGGCTCTGCTCAGCCAGATGGCACGGCTTGGCTCGTCTGATCCTATAGAGCTTTGCGAAACACATGACGAATTGATCGCTGGATTTGAGCTCTCAAAATTCGGGTCTGCACCAACCAAGTTTGACGCCGAAGACCTTAAGCCGCTGACAGCGCGGGTGATTCAGTCGCTGGAGGTAGGTGACGTCGACGCAGAACTTGCCGCGACAGGCGTCCCGAATGACTTGCGCCCAGCATATTGGGCTGCTGTGCGTGGCAACACGCAAGTGCGCAAAGATGCTGGTGCGTGGTGGCCGATCTTTGCTAATGGCGCGACGCCTGAAGTGGCTGAAGAGGATCGTGACTTTGTAACAGCCGCTTTTGCGATCCTAGGCGAGCCTCCCTACACATCTCAGACCTGGAATGAGTGGACGTCGGCGGTCAAGGACAGCACGGGCCGCAAAGGCAAATCCTTGTTTTTTCCGCTGCGACTTGCCGTGACCGGGCAACCGCGCGGGCCCGAGATGGCTGAGGTTATGCCGCTGTTACAGAAAAAGCCGTCCGTGAACTAGGCTTTGCGCCGCCTAATGGCGCCGCGCCAGGCGAAGGGCTCTGCCCCTCGCGCTCCCCGGAGTATTTCTGCCAAGAAGAAACAATCAAAGACGGTGCCTGATAACAATTTGACTCGAATTATCATTCTTCTTGGTGAAAATATCCCGGGGAATTGGCCGCAAGGCCAAGGGGGCAGAGCCCCGATCTTTGATGCCTGCTCAAAAAACAAATTGCTTGTCATGGTTGCGCTAACAAGCCAGATTGCCGTCCATGAAATCGCATATTCTGACTATCACTTTGAACCCAACGGTTGATTTTTGCACGACGTCTCCAGCGATTGAGCCGGGCCCGAAGCTGCGCTGCACAGAACCGCAGATTGATCCGGGGGGCGGTGGTATCAATGTGGCACGTGCGATCAAGCTTTTGGGCGGGCAGGCCACGGCGCTTGTGGCCATAGGTGGGGCAACAGGTGCGCATCTGCTGCAGCTTCTGGCGCTTGAAGGCGTGCCCACGGTTGCCTTCCAGGGCCCCGGCGAAACGCGGCAATCGATGTCGGTTATTGATCAAACGACCGGCGAGCTCTTCACCCTCGGGCCCATCCATGCGCAAAACGTAAAGCGCGTCGTGGGGCCGCTCGGCAAGGTGGAAAAGTGCTGGGCCTGATGTATCGACAATCAACCGGGCACCCCGACCGGCAACGTGTTCGGCAAGGATCGTCGGGAAATCCTTTGCAACCCCCGGCGGCTGGCTGCCCGAGAGCACAACAAGCGTATCCTCGTTTGTGGATTGATCGACAGAGGTGAGTGCGCGTGGCACATCGTGATCCTGCCATGCGGGCCCTGGCATGACGAAGCGATACTGCTCGCCCGTCGTTTGATCGATAACCGACATGGATTGCCGGGTTTCGCCGGGGCCTTGAAACGCAACGGTGGGCACGCCTTCAAGAGCCAGAAGCTGCAGCAGATGGGCACCGGTTGCCCCACCAATGGCCACAAGCGCTGTGGCCTGCCC
>JABDJX010000008.1 GCA_013003245.1 Silicimonas sp.
CGCCGCTTCTCAGGTACCCGCCGCACACAATTGAATGGATGCCAAAGCTTACCTTGTGGGGGCGACCGCCATGGTCTCCCCATTGTGCCATGAGCACATTTGCAAGCTCCGGGTTATCCGTGATGCTGTCGGCGACCTCCTGAATCGTGCGCTTGCACCATTTGTCGATGGCGCGAGAGTTCCACCAATCCATCATGTCACCGACAAATTCCGGCATCGCACGGGTGGATGCGAGTGTGTACATCGTATCAATGCCCTCACGAAGAGCGGCAATCCACGCCTCGATCGCTTCGCCTTCGTCCGGGAACCGGTCTTTCAGGTCACGCTCCTGCGCCTCAAAGGGGCGCGACAGGGCAATCGGCGGGGCATCGCCCAGATGCAGGTTGTCATAGACCGCGCCCATCGGCTCAAAGTCCATCGGCGTGTGGGCAAGCCAGTCGATCATGCCTCTTTCCCGGTCGTCAGGCGCGACGCAGCCAAGGTAATGGATACCCACATCCCACGAAAAACCTTCGCGAGAGAAACTGTGCGTCAGGCCGCCCAAGGTCGTGTACTGCTCCAAAAGCAATACCTTGTGGCCCATCTTCGACAGGGCGGCGGCCGCTGTCATGCCACCCATGCCAGAGCCAACAACAATGGCATCCCACTTCTTTTTGTCATGCGCCATAGCAACCACCTTCAGGACTGTGTGCGGGACTTGCCCATTTCTTTTTCGATCATCTGTTCAGTAACGGCGAAGCGACCCGGAAATACGAAAACCGTGAAGGCGTGAATTGCCACTGCAATTCCCCACCCCAGCATGGGCCAATGAAACCAAAGAGTAGAGGAGGTCAGAAAGTTGATAGCGGCAAGAAACAGAATGACCGCCGCATAAACCGATAAATGCGTGTAAAAGCCCATTTTGGCTTCAACGCGCTTTTTGGCTGATTGATATTCGTCGTCGGAATGCTCCATAATTTTTCTCCATCAATTGCTTGATGACCCTGATCTAGCAAATGGAAGGCTTGCCAGAATTGAGCAAAGTCAATGCTCTCCGCCCGGTTGGGTGTACTTCTGCTGAAGCGCCAGCAAGAAATGGAGGAACTTTGATGCCCGGCACCCCGAACCCTTTAAGCGAAATGGGCAATCTGGATAACGTTGTTGTCACAAAGGAAGAACGGCCAAATCCTTCATTCGAAACTTCTGCCTTGCCCGGTTTCAAAAAGACCGTCCAATCCCGTCGGGCCATTCGGATATTTGATGGCGTTCCGATACCCCAAGACGTCATGCGCGATTGTTTGCAAGATGCGATTCTTGCGCCCAATGCGTCGAACCTTCAGTGCTATGAGATTTACTGGGTGCGAGACGATGCGAAGAAAAAGCGCCTGGGCGACCTTTGCCTTGGCCAACCGGCCGCCACAACCGCAGGCGACATTATTGTTGCCGTGTCGCGTGTCGATCTATGGCAAACGCATCTGGCGAAACTGTCCGACATCATGACCGATGGCGGGAAGAAACCGATGACTGGCCCGATCCGGGATTACTATGAAAACATCATCCCGATGTTGATGAAAACCGATCGATGGGGGTTTCACAATCTCAAGCGCCGGGTGATGTTCTGGCTGAAAAGCCGACGCGAGCCAACGGTGAACGGGCCTGTCACGCGCGCCGATCACCGGGTTTACGGCAACATTCAGGCCAGTCTGGCGGCTGAAAACCTGATGCTGTCGCTTGCGGCACACGGGTATGAATCCTGCCCGATGAGCGGGATCGACGGGCGCGGCATTGCCAGGCTGCTGGGTCTTCCGCCCACGGCGGAGGTCACGATGGTGATCGCTGCAGGAAACGGCACCCCACAAGGTCTTTTCAGCGCCCGGACCAGACTGCCGCTCGGCGATCTGGTCAAAGAAGTCTAGGTCTTTCCAAGCATCCGCCGTGAGGGATTTTCCATCAAAGCTTGCAGGTTGAGATGCCGAAGACGCGATAAATCGGACAAAATGTGAGAAGCGCCGTTGCCGTCAGGATCAGACCAACAGCCATGCTGACATAGGCCCAGATCCCACCTGACCAGATGGCGGGGATGTTCAGAAGCGGAGAGAAAAGCAAAACAACGCCCACGATCAGGCGAAGCAGGCGATCCCAGGTTCCCAGATTGGCAGTCATAATAACACGTCCTTTCGGTTTCAGTTATTTCGGCATTATGCCGGATCAAAACGCGCGCTTCAGTGAGTTTGTCACAAAGCCCGCGCACTCATTCTGTTTCGGCAAGCCGGGCAATCGCCTCTGCATCGTGGATCTCGATCACGCCGCGCCCCAAACCCAGCCACCCGCGCCGCTCGAACTCCTTCAACTGGCGCGAGATCACTTCGCGCGCGGTCCCAAGTTCCACCGCAAGCTGCTGGTGCGTCAGGTGCAGGACGCTGTGGTCGTCCTTTAGTTCCAACAGCTTTTGCGCTACGCGAATGTCCATCCGTTTGAAAGCAATCTCCTCGATCACAAGGAAAAGATCGGTGATCCGTTTGGAATAGGACTCGAATACGAAGGCGCGGAACTCTTTTGAAATCGACATCAGCTCGTCGAAATCATCGCGTGGGATCAGGATGGCCTCAGCGTCCGTCTCAGCAATGCCCTCGGCCGAGTAATCCTCGAACGCAAGCAGGCACGCCGTGGTCAGCACACAGCTTTCGCCCGCGTGCACCCGGTAAAGCACGATCTCGTGCCCGGCTTCCGAGAGTTGTTGAACGCGCACGGTGCCCGAGATCAGCAAAAGCAGGTTCTCAGCCGGTTTACCGGGGCCAAAGATCTGCGCGCCCTTGGGCAGTTTTACGCTGCGCGCCTTGCGGTCAAGGATGTCGGACACGCGGTCTGATATGCCCGCAAGTCCCGCAAAATGTGTGCGCCATGATGGATCTGTCAGCATCGTTCATCACCCATTTTGATGTGATATACAGAGCGGAGCGCTCTGGATTTGATCTTGGTCAACGCAGGCTGTCAGCCAAACTGTCACAGATGCCCTGCTCATGTGAAAGCCATCAGGACTTTGGCCCCAATGCAAGAGACGACGACATCAGAGATGATTTTCAGAACCGAGGGCATTACCAAGGTTTATGATACCGGCGAAGTTAAGGTCTATGCCCTGGCCGGTGTGGATCTGCAGCTTTTCAAGGGCGAATTGACGGTCCTGCTTGGCCCCTCTGGCAGCGGGAAATCAACGCTGTTGAACATCCTCGGCGGTCTTGATCACGCCACAGACGGGCGCGTCTGGTTTGCCGATACCGAGCTGACGGATATGACCGACCGCGGTTTGACCCGATATCGGCGCGATCACGTCGGCTTTGTCTTCCAGTTCTACAACCTTGTGCCCAGCCTGACGGCGCGCGAAAACGTGCAGCTTGTCACCGATGTCGCCCCCAATCCGATGCCCGCCGAAGAGGCGCTTGGCCTTGTCGGGCTTGGCGACCGGATGGATCACTTCCCATCGCAAATGTCAGGCGGCGAACAACAGCGCGTCGCCATTGCGCGCGCCATAGCCAAGCGCCCACAGATCCTGCTCTGTGATGAGCCCACCGGCGCCTTGGACAGCACCACCGGCGTGCAGGTGCTTGAGGTTTTGCGCGACATCAACGAACGCTTTGGCACCACCACGGTGGTCATCACCCACAACGCCGAAATTCAGCGCATGGCGCACCGGGTGATCTTTTTTCAGGACGGCAAGATCAGCGAAACGGTGGTCAATGATCACCGCATCGCGCCCTCCGAGATCGTGTGGTGAGCGCAGATGCAGGCGATTGACAAAAAACTGCTTCGCGATTTCAAACGGCTTTGGATACAAGCCCTTGCAATCGCTATGGTTCTGGCCTGCGGCGTTGCGGTGCTTTTGACGTCCGTGGGCATGTATACCGCCCTTTCTGACACCCGCGCGGCCTATTATGAGCGTAACCGCTTTGCCGACGTCTTTGTGCAGACCGTGCGCGCGCCCTTGTCGCTTCTTGCGGAAATAGAACAGATCGACGGTGTGCTTGGGGTCGAGGCGCGGATCACCGGCGCGGCGATCCTTGATATTCCGGGCCGCACCCGTTCGGCCGTTGGGCATATCCTGTCGTTTCCCGAAAGCCTGAACCCGGTCCTGAACGTGCCGCTTTTGCTTGAGGGGCGCTTTCCCGATCCCGCCGCCACAACCGAAGTCATGGTCAACGCCCCCTTCGCCGAAGCGCATGATTTCCGCCCCGGTGACAGCTTCAGCGCCAATCTGCGCGGCCAAAAGCGCGAGCTGACCATCGTCGGCACCGCCCTGTCGCCCGAGTTTATCTATACCATCGGCCCCGGCGCCCTGATGCCCGATAGTGAGGCGTTTGGCATTATCTGGATGTCAGAACGCGCCGCCGCCGCGGCCTTTGACATGACTGGCGCCTTCAACGATCTGTCGCTGTCGCTTGCCACCGGGCAGCAGGCCGAACCGGTGATCGATGCGCTGGATGATCTGCTGGAGCCCTATGGCGGGCTGGGCGCCTATGATCGCGCCACCCATGTCTCGAACGCTTTTCTCGATGCCGAGCTGCAACAGCACAAAGGTATGGCGCTGATCCTGCCGCCAATTTTCTTTGGCATATCGGGGTTTCTGGTCAGCATGGTGTTGGGGCGGATCATCGCGCTGGAACGCAGCGAAATCGGCCTGCTCAAGGCGATTGGCTATTCAAACGTCGAGATTTGCCTGCACTATCTGATGCTGGCAGGCCTGATCGCAGTTGCAGGTGTGTTAATCGGTTGGGTCGCGGGCACCATCCTTGCGCGCGCCGTTGCCTGGCAATACGCGCAGTTCTTTGATTTTCCTTATGTAATTTTCACTGTCTCTTACTGGGTCTATGCGGTCACTGCACTGGCCGGGCTGGCAACCACAAGCCTTGGGGCCGCGCAAAGTGCGCTCAAAGCCGCCAACCTTGCACCCGCGGTCGCCATGCAGCCCCCTGCCCCGCCCCGGTTCAAGCGGTCTTTCATCGACGTCGCAATGGCCAAGGCCCGGCTGTCACAATCAACCGTCATGATCCTGCGCAGCCTGTTGCGCTGGCCGGTGCGCAGCCTGATGACCTCGCTTGGTCTGGCTCTTGGCGCGGCGTCGGTCATTGCATCGACCTTTATCAATGACGCGATGGACGAGATTATCGACCTCGCCTTTTATCAAACCAACCGGCAGGACGCGGTTCTGCTCTTTGCCGAGGATGTGCCCGAACCAGCACTGGAAGACATTCGCAACCTGCCCGGCGTCCTGCAGGCCGAAGGCCAGCAATTTCACGCGGCGATCCTGCGCCACGGACATCGCTCGAAACGCATCGCTTTCGAGGTGCGCCGCCCTGAAGTTGATCTAAGCCGTGTCATCGATGAAGACGGCACGCCCCTGATCGTGCCCTCTGGCGGCGTTTTGCTGTCGCGCCGTCTGGCCGGGCATCTGGATGTCGACACCGGCGACACGCTTGAAGCCGAATTTCTAAGCGGGCGGCGCGAGACGTTGGAACTGCTGGTCACCGGTCTTGTCGATCAGTACCTTGGCCTTGGGGCCTATGTGGACTTTGAATACCTCAACGCCCTTTTCCGTCAGGCGCCCCGCATTTCAGCGGCCAACGTCACGTTTGATGCCACCCAGATCGACGCGCTGCATCAGGCGGTCAAAGACACCCCTGCCCTGTCGGGGATTATCGAGATGAACGAAAACCGCCAGTCGTTTCAGGAAACCATCAACGAAAACATCGTGGTGATGAACTCGATCTATATCGCAATCGCCATCATGATCACCGTCGGCGTCAGCTATAATGCCGCGCGCATTCAGCTTTCCGAGCGCGCCCGCGAACTGGCCAGCCTGCGCATCCTTGGCTTTGGCCGGGGCGAGATTTCCTACATTCTGGTCGGCGAGATGATGTTGATCGCGCTGATCGCACAGCCCATCGGCTGGCTGATCGGCGCATGGATCGCGCAAGCGATGACAAACGCCTTCACCAGCGATCTTTACGCGATCCCGCTGGTGCTGAAACCCTCTACCTTTGCCATCGCAAGCCTTATCGTTCTGACCTCGGCCTTCATCTCGGTGATGATCGTGCGGCGCAGGCTGGACCGGCTTGATCTGGTATCCGTCATGAAGACCAGGGAGTAATGCATCATGCCCTTTTCGACCCGAACTCTTGTTTTGTCCGGCCTTGGCGTGGCCTTGGTCGCCGGATTGGCCTTTGTCGCCTTTCGCGAAGACCCGGTGCCGGTTGATTTTGCCGAAGTTACCCGTGGGCCTCTGGAAATCACCATCAATGCCGACGGTCAGACGCAGGTGCGCGATCTCTTCGAGGTCGCCTCGCCGATCACCGGAACCGCCCTGCGCTCGCCCGTTGACGTGGGCGATCCGGTGCGCGCGAATGAAACCGTCGTCGCCATCGTACAACCCTCCTTCTCGGGCTTGCTGGACGAACGCTCGCGGCTTCAGGCCGAAGCCGCGCTGCAAGAGGCCCTGGCGGCGCGCCACGTGGCGCTAGCCGATGTGCAGCAGGCCAGGGAAACCCAAAGCTTTGCGCAAACCCAGTATGACCGCACCAAAGCGCTGGTGACACGCGGCGTTGCCTCGATCACCCGGCTTGAGGACGACAACCAAAGGCTGAAAGTGGCCGATGCCGCGCTCGAGGCCGCCGTTGCCCGCACCGAAATGGCAGATGGTGCGGTTGAACGTGCACGCGCCAGCCTGATTGATCCCGGGCAAAGCGCAAGCGCGCCGTCGAGTTGCTGTATCGAATTGCGCGCGCCGACCGACGGGGTTGTCTTGTCCGTCGCCGCGATCAGCCAGCGCCCCGTCACCATGGGATCGCCTCTGGTCAGCATCGGCGATGCCGAAGATCTGGAGCTTGTGGCCGACATCCTCTCGAACGATGCCGTGCGTCTGGACATTGGCGCACTGGCCTATGTCGAACGCTGGGGTGGGCCGGGCGTGCTGCAGGCACGCCTTGACCGCATCGACCCCAAAGCGCGCACCAAGGTCTCTGCCCTTGGGATCGAAGAACAACGCGTTGATGCCTATTTC
>JABDJX010000013.1 GCA_013003245.1 Silicimonas sp.
GCTGTGGGCGCATCTTCATCATCGTCATCGCCTTGCGTCTCAAACCGCAGGCCAAACTCGACGGACGGGTCCACGAAGGTGCGAATTGCGTCGTAAGGGATATAAAGCGGCTCAGGCTGATCGCCAAAATTCAGCGTGACAGAAAAGCCCTCGCTGGTCACATCCAGACCGTCGAACCAGTGCTGCATCACGACAGTCATTTCTTCAGGATAACGGTCCGAGAGCCAGTCGGCCATCTCGACATCTGGGTGCATGGTGTCAAAGGTTATAAAGAAATGATGATTGCCGGGCAGGCCTGTCTCCGAGACATCGGTCAACACCTCTTGAATCAGACCACGCATAGCGCGGTGCATGAGGTTGCCGTAGTCTATGGTGTTGGTCATCCCGGTCTCCAACCAGTCATGCTCCCAATTTAAGGGATTCGGAGGCGAAGAAAAGCAGGCTTTGGTTAAGATTGCGGCAAGCCCGGCGAGATCAGGCCCAAATCCCAAAGGCCAATCCGGCAAGACCGCCCGCAATCAGGGTTTTCTCAAGGCTGAGCTTGAGGTTGAACATCAAGAGTGCCGCGCCAATCGCGAGGATCGCGGGCAGGGGTTGCAGACTGGCAAAATCGGGCGTCAATATGCGCGCTGGCCCAATCTGTACTTCGCTAAGTCTTCCAAAGAACACGTGGGCGGCAAACCACAGAGACAGATTGGCAATCACACCAACCACGGCGGCAGTGATCGCTTTGAGCGCACCAGAAAATCGTGGCGCGTGGGTCAACTGGTCAATGAAGGGCGCACCGGCGAAAATCCAAAGAAAACAGGGAATAAACGTCACCCAAAGCGTTACGATCGCTGCGGCGATGGCCATCCAAAGGCCGCCTGCGGCAAAGCCTGCCAGAAATCCCACGAATTCGGTGACAAGGATCAGCGGCCCGGGCGTCGTCTCGGCCAGCCCCAGCCCGTCGATCATCGCCTCGGTTTCGATCCAGCCCTTTGAGACGACGACCTCTTGCGTCATATAGGCCAGCACCGCGTAGGCACCGCCAAAGGTGACCACGGCGAGCTTTGAGAAAAACAGCGCCAGATCGGTCAGGAACGCGGCACCTGCTGCCCAAAGGCCAAGGATGGGCGCGGCCCAAAGGCTGCCCCAGATCAGCACCGGCTTGGTCACCGACACGCGGGCGGGGGCGGTTTCGGTTGGCAGATTGCTTGACGCGGCCGTGACCCAGCCCCACAGCCCGGCTGTCAGTACGATCAGCGGAAAGGGGATGTGAAAGACGAAAATCGCCAGAAATGACAGCACCGCCAGAACGCGGTGCGCGGGGCGGGTGAAGGCCTTGCCTGCGATCCGCAAAAGCGCGTCGATCACGATCACAACGACCACAGCTTTCACACCCAAAAAGACCGAGGCCACAACCGGCACGCTGCCATAAGTCACATAGACACCCGCCAAAACCGCAATCACCAGCGCGCCGGGCACCACGAAAAGCAGCCCCGCTATCAGCCCGCCAAAAGTGCCGCGCAGCCGCCAGCCCGAGTAGGTGGCCAGTTGCATCGCCTCTGGCCCTGGCAACATCATGCAAAACGACAGGGCGTTCAGAAATTGCTCTTCGGTCAGCCATTTCTTCTCGTCGACCAGCACCTTGTGCATCAACGATATTTGCGCAGCCGGGCCGCCGAACGACATCAGGCCGATCCGTCCAAATGCGCTGAAAAGCTCTGCTGTCGGGATCACGCGTTATGTCCTTCGTCAAAACCGTCGCGCGCCCAGCGATAGAGCGCGTCGTAAAAGGTCAATCCGGCATTCAGTTGCGCGGTATCGTCCTTGTATTGCCGCGAGAGCCCAACCGATAGCGCCAAAAGCCCCGCAGCTTGCGGCGCAAGGTCGTGGCGGTCTGTATCGGCGCCGCGAATGACGCGGGCCATCCGATCCAGCGGGTCCGAGTGAAGCGCGAAGGCATCCAGCATCGCATCAAAGGTGCAGGCCTCGCCACGGTGCGCAAAAGGCGCGCCATCGACATCAAAGGGGGTCGCGTCAAAGCGCTCGGCCACCTCCGCAACCTCGCCGGGAGAGACGAACAGAAATCGCGCCTCGCGGTCAACAAAGCGGCGGATCAGCCACGGGCAGGCGATGCGGTCGATCTTGGGCCGGTGCCGCGTGACCCAAAGGTTGGTCTTGGGCAAAGCTGCCGCCGGGATGCGCTGTGTGGCCGGATCATTGCGCCAGGCAAAAATGCCGCCTTTGAGGTATTCAGCCCGCATCCCTTCAGAGCGCAGCCAAGCCGTCAGACCCTGACTAAGCTTCAGACCCTTCTGGCACGCGATTATGGCCGACCGTCCCTCCAGTCGCGGTATCAGTCCGGGAATGTCCGTATGCGGATGCCGGAAAGACCCCGGTATCAGATAAGGGTCGTCGGCAAAATCCGGATCGATGCAGATATCGACAATCGCCGGGCAATCGGGCGTACCGATCAGGCGGTTGAGTTGGGAAGTGGTTATCTCGTTTGGTGCAGGCATGGTGCATCCCTCTGCTGAAAACAGGTTTGGATGCGACGCTTGGGCCTGACGCCTCACGGGGCGCTGTCGCTTGCCCCATGTCTTTGGTTTAGGCGGTCAGGCCTTGTAACGTCAAGCCAGTCTTCAGAATAGAATACCCAAAAGAAGCGCCAGTCCCGTTAGTCCGATCATAATTGTCGAGATCAGCTTCAGCGCAACCAGATCGCGGCGGGCTACGCCACTGCCATAGGTGGTTTCGGCCATCTCGGGCGTCATGTCGCCTTTAAGATTGTTGATGTCATCCAGCGCCGTGCCACCGGCCAAAACTCCAAAAGCGGTCACCGTGGCAGTCAGCAAAACCAGCGCAATCGAAAACGTATCGGGGCCCAGATGCAAAACCGCAGCAATCCCGATGAACGCGAAGACTGTGGTACGCATGATGTTGGAATATTCACGCGTGCGCGCATGAACGATTGTTTGACGAAGCTCTGGTGACATTGTCTGACCCTCCTGTTCTGCGAATATTACGGCATCCGCACTTTTGTGAAAAGTATCTCGCGTCGCGCGATCGTGTTTTGAGTGTTGAGGCCGCGAGAAGACTTGTTATCGTGCGGGGCTTAGACCGATGACGCGTAAAGGACCCAAATCTTATGGCATATATCGGGCTTGATCTTGGAACGTCGTCTTTGAAGGCCATCCTGATCGACGATGAGCAAAACATCGTGGCCGAACACG
>JABDJX010000021.1 GCA_013003245.1 Silicimonas sp.
ATTTCGGTTCGTTCACGAATGCTGACGAGGCGATCACCTGATACCCACCAGACTCGTCAAGCGGCATGCTGCGGCCGACGCCGATGCCTGGGAAAAACGGGTCAATCACTGCGCAAATCCGGATCAGCATAAGTTCGTTCTCAACACCATTTTTGAACCGCACTAAAGGCTGGATGGGTTGATTACGCTTCACACAGTCAGGACGATTCTGGATGCCAGCAAAGTTTGCTCTGTCAACTGCCTGCAACTCGATACGCAGCACGTTTTCGCAATCGGGAATAATCGTAGTTTGCGCGCAAACATTCGCAAGCACGGTGTCATAATCCAGATCAGCTCCAGAACTCAGCCGGATCTCTCGCACCGTCAGGTCCATTGCGCGTTCCATCATGACAGCACGGATATTCATCATCGCCACCTCAAAAGCGGACAGAAAGATGCCGACAAAGAAAGGAAAGACAATCACGAATTCCACGGTCGCTGCGCCGCTCTCATTCAGCCCCAACCTTCTTAATTTTTTGGCTAGATTCAACATTCTCAGCCTCATTGGGTCAACTTCAGCTGGTTGATCTGGTTCTTGATCGACGCAAAAGCGTACTCGATATCAAGTCCCTCGACGCGGTAGAAATGCTGAGGTGTCGATGCGCAGGTGCGCATCACTCCAGCAGAATGGTCAGTCACCTCAAAACCAATTGTAAAGACAACCACGCCTTTGTCCTTGGCCGCCGTGCAGATGTCAGCCAAGCGATCGTCCTTGTCCGCTGCAGGAACGTAAGTATAGGGCTCATTACGGTTGTCCCAATAGGCGTCCGCGTCCCAAGGCGATGTCTGGTGGTATTCGGCATAGGCATAGCGCGCCACCGTGACCCGAGACCAGAAATCCAGCCAGCTCAGCTGCTCCATGACCACGATCGTGTTATTTTCGTAGTCGTTCCCTGTGTGATCGTCGTCATCCAGAAGGTTGGCCCACTTGCGTTCGGTAAGATTGTACCAACCCTCGTTCCAGACACCGTCGTCATCGCGGTCGCCGGGCTCTTCAGATTTCATCCAGACCGAGCCGCCGCTAAGGTAGTATCGTGCTGTAGGTTGGCCGGGACGGTGTGCGCTGCCGGTCTTGAAGCTATTTTTCAAATAGTACTGATCGGTGTTGATCCCGTCGGTCATCACCACGATGAATTTCAGACCGTCTTCAAAGCTATAGGCATGGGGACGCACCAGAAATTCCGGGTCAATTTCGACGCCATTGGTCGTGTCATCTTCCAGGGCAACCAGCACGTCGTTCATCGACGGATCAAGCAAAGCCGCACCCCATTTGAATGCAACGTCAATCGATGTATTGCCGCCATCTACAAAGTCGTCGATCTGATCATTGATCGTGTCGATGTTGTTCGACCAAGGTAGGATATCCATGTACGCTTCCGTGCGGCAAACCGGGTATCGCAACCCCGTGCCGTACCGCCAGCTGCGCCAAGGATCAAAAGCGCCTGTCTGCTGCAGGGTCTGACTTATGGCGGTTGAATCAAACATATTGTCGTTCTGGAAGTTCGAGCAAAACGAGTGGTCGTGCGACTGCGTCGTGGTGAATTCTTCAAGCAACGCCTCCCCGACCGATACTTGGGTCGAGTAAGGAACAAGCGATAGCGACACGCGGTTGTCTTCCGCACCCGCCAAAACGCCCGAGACAAAGTCTTTGGCGGCCGTTTTGAGCCGCGGAAGCTTGTCGTTATCCCCCATAGAGCCAGAGACGTCCAATACCAACGAAACTTCGATATCGTTGATCGCTTCTTCTGCCTCTGAAATCGCTGAATAGGGAAGTGTATCGACACCCACCATATGCATCAAAAGCGTGTCGTATTGGGCCGCAACATTAACCGATACCTGACGCCCTGTAATGACCGGCGCGGTGCCAATTTCAACAACCTCAACATCGTCCTCGTCGATCTCAACTCCGACTTTGGCAAGGTAATCAACGACCACCAGTTTGGGATCAACGGTTTGGTTGAGGTTGGCCGCAGCCAGCACAGCGCGGTCTGTGGAGTTTTGAATGCTCGTGCGCCTGTTTTCGTACATCATGAGATCAACAGCGATGCCGCCAAACATGATCATCGCAAGGAAAATGAACAAAGAGAAAGCAATGATAGAGCCGCTTTCATCGTCTTTATAGCGTACCGCACGCACTTGTGCCTGTACCCAATTGTCCGTCAATGCGCGTCCTTGCAGCAGCATTATACTTCCCCTCGAAGCATACTGTTAAATTCTGTGGCCTCATTACGGCTTGAGCAGTTTGTCCCTAAGAACGGTGGCAAAACTGTGTCAGAAACTTTCTTTCAAACGGGAATTTGCATTGGGTAAGATCTTAAAGATCAACATTCTCAGGATGTTGCCTGTCCGGAAACAAAGTGTTCAGTGCTGTTCAAAGGGGTATCGGCACATAAACACGAAGAAGGGCCGACAAACTTGCCGGCCCTTTGAAATGCAACTGAGCGTTTGGTTTAGTTGGCTTGGCGCCGCAAAAACGCCGGAATTTCAATACGCTCGTGATCTTCTTGCGCTTCGCTCTCGGGCCTTGCCTGCGACACAGGTGGTTGCTGGCGTTGAGGGTGTTGAGACCCTGCCCCCGGTGCACCCGCCCCTGACATCCGATTTATCAGAGAATTTATGCCAAACCTTGGACGATCACCCTGTTCTGTCGGCTCGGGCGCGCGCTGTGCAGGCGCGGCATAGCGTGCCTCTCCTGGCACGTGGTTGCTCATCGAGCCAGGAGCGCGCCCCGTTACACGCTCTAGCCGCGCGATGGCTTCTGCACTTGGCGTGCCTGCCGGCGCAGGACGTGCGCTGGCAAAGCTTGGCTCTTCCGCTGCCGCTGGCTGCGGCTGGTAGGCCGGAGGTGGCAAACCGTCGTCCTGTGCGGCCTGAACTGCTGCAGGTTCAAGTCCCTCGAACAGGCTTGGCTCTTCGGCGGCAGCCTGCTCGGCGGCCACATATGTCTCTTCAGCCGGAACAGCGGCAGGCATCGGTGCAACAGTTTCCTGCGCCAATGGTTCTGCGATCGTGCGCCGCTCGGGCGTGCTCGCATGGACGGCCACAGCATCGATGCCGGTTGCAACAACGCTGACGCGCATCTTGTTGGACATGCTTTCGTCCATCGTTGAGCCCACGATAATGTTTGCGTCGGCGTCTACTTCTTCGCGGATACGGTTGGCCGCTTCGTCCAGTTCGAACAGCGTCAGGTCGTGACCGCCAGTGATGTTGATCAAAACGCCCTTCGCACCCTTCAGGCTGATCTCGTCCAGCAGCGGGTTGGCAATCGCCTTTTCCGCCGCCTGAACCGCGCGATCTTCGCCATCGGCCTCGCCGGTGCCCATCATCGCCTTGCCCATCTCGTCCATCACAGCACGCACGTCTGCGAAATCGAGGTTGATCAGGCCTGGACGCACCATCAGGTCGGTTACACCCTTAACGCCCTGATAAAGCACATCATCGGCCATGCTGAAAGCTTCGGTAAAGGTGGTCTTTTCGTTCGCAAGTCGGAACAGGTTCTGGTTCGGGATGATGATCAGCGTGTCGACCATCTTTTGCAACGCGTCCACACCATCTTCGGCCTGACGCATGCGTTTGGCACCCTCAAACTGGAACGGCTTGGTTACTACACCAACGGTCAAAACACCCAATTCCCGCGCGGCCTGCGCAATGATTGGTGCAGCACCTGTTCCGGTGCCGCCGCCCATACCGGCGGTGATAAAGCACATGTGCGCACCTGCCAGATGATCGACGATCTCTTCGATGGTTTCTTCGGCAGCCGCGGCACCAACGGAAGGACGCGCCCCTGCGCCTAAGCCTTCGGTGACCCGCACACCCATCTGGATCTTGGTCGAGGCCTGTGCCTGCTGCAGCGCTTGCGCATCGGTGTTCGCCACAACGAATTCAACGCCCTCAAGCTGTTTTTCGATCATATTGTTCACGGCGTTACCGCCGGCACCGCCTACCCCAAAAACCGTAATGCGTGGCTTTAGCTCTTCGTGGGTCGGGTTCATCAAATTCAACGTCATTGGTCTTCCGCCTGCTTATGTTATCGCGCACCGGGCTAGGAGCGCCTTTTCCCGTGGCCGCCAGGCCAACTGCTGAATGATCAGGACATTACCCAAAGCCAGACGTTAGGTCACCCCGATTCGAGGCCGAAACCACGAAATATGGCAATTTTTTGTCGGCTGATCCCATGATCTGGGGATAACCGCAATATCCTGTGTCGTACTGGACAGTTACGCCTATATCCTCAGGTGAACGACCTGAAAGAACGCGCCTAAAGCACACTCTCAAGTTGTATTCCATTGTTTGAGGACACTGCTCTGCCTCTCTGCCGGGTTTCTCCGAACCCTGTGGATAACTTAACAGATTCGCAGGTCGAGGTCGCGCGAAATCGGCTCACTTCGGTCGATTTCCGCCGACCTCTCAAACCGACGGCACCGTCGGGCAGGACACGCCATCGGTCGAGATATCGGTGACTTCTTGGGTGTGCGAGTTCGAAAAGTCAGCGATGCGCGCCAGAAGCCGGTCGCCGTCGCGGAACATCCACCAGCAGT
>JABDJX010000027.1 GCA_013003245.1 Silicimonas sp.
GCTTTCATCCACCTTCGCCTTCACACCGAATACTCGCTTCTGGAGGGGGCCGTTCGGCTTAAAAAATTGCCCGATCTCTGTGCCGATATGGGCATGCCCGCAGTTGCTGTCACCGACACCAACAACATGTTCGCGGCATTGGAGTTTTCCGTCTCGGCCATAGGCGCTGGTGTGCAACCCATCGTGGGGTGCCAGATTGATGTGATGTACGAAGTCCCGGGTCCGGGCGAGAAGGCCGTGCGCCCAGCACCTATCGTCCTGCTGGCACAGAATCGCAGCGGCTATGAGAGCCTGATGCGGCTGAATTCAGCGCTTTATCTGCGCGAGGCGGATTACCCGCACGTGACGATGGCCGAGTTGGCCGAAAACGCCGACGGCCTGATCTGCCTGACAGGAGGCCCCGACGGCCCCATCGGGCGACACTCTCGCAACGGGCACCGCGCCAAGGCCGAGGCGTTGCTCAAACGGCTGGCCGAGGTCTTTGCAGGGCGGCTTTACGTCGAATTGCAGCGCCATCCGGGCGAGGGCGGTGCGTTGCCGGAAGCGGAGCATCTGAGCGAGCGCCCGGCGATTGAGATGGCCTATGCGATGGACCTGCCGCTGGTGGCGACCAACGATGTCTATTTCCCGAAAGCAGAGATGTACGAGGCGCATGACGCGCTGATCTGCATTGCCGAGGGGGCCTATGTCGATCAACAGGCCGGACGGCGCAAGCTGACGCAACAGCATTATTTGAAGACCCCCGCCGAGATGGCGGCTTTGTTTGCCGATCTGCCCGAAGCCATTGAAAACACTGTTCAAATTGCCCGCCGCTGCGCCTTTGCGGTGGAACGCCACGACCCGATCTTGCCGAAATTTGCCACTGACGAGATCGAGGAGCTGCGCCGTCAGTCCAAGGAAGGGCTGGACGCGCGACTTGCAGTGATCGAACCGGCTGCACCCCGCGCGGAGTACGATGAACGGCTGGAGTTCGAACTTGGTATCATCGAAGGCATGGGCTTTCCCGGCTATTTCCTGATCGTCGCCGACTTCATCAAATGGGCCAAGGATCGTGACATTCCCGTCGGACCTGGCCGGGGTTCGGGCGCGGGCAGCCTTGTGGCCTATGCGCTGACGATCACCGATCTGGATCCGCTGCGCTACTCGCTGCTGTTTGAGCGGTTCCTCAACCCTGAGCGCGTCTCAATGCCCGACTTCGACATCGATTTCTGCATGGACCGCCGCGAAGAGGTTATTGAATACGTTCAGGAAAAATACGGCCGGGACCGCGTGGCGCAGATCATCACCTTTGGTGCGCTGCTCTCAAAAGCTGCCGTGCGCGACGTAGGCCGTGTGCTGCAAATGCCTTATGGTCAAGTGGACCGGCTGTCGAAACTGATCCCGGTCGAAGGCGTCAAACCTGTTTCGATCGAAAAAGCGCTCGCTGACGAGCCGCGCCTGCGCGAGGAAGCCAAGGCCGAAGAGGTGGTCGACCGGCTTTTGACCTATGGTCAGCAAGTCGAAGGCTTGTTGCGCAACGCCTCGACCCACGCGGCGGGCGTGGTGATTGGTGACAGGCCATTGGATCAACTCGTGCCGCTTTACCGAGACCCGCGCTCGGACATGCCAGCGACCCAGTTCAACATGAAATGGGTCGAGCAAGCCGGGCTGGTGAAATTTGATTTTCTGGGGCTAAAGACATTAACAGTGGTCCAGAACGCATTGGATTTGCTGAAAGAACGCGGTGTTAATATCGACATCGGGCAAATCCCGCTGGATGACGATGCCACTTACGAGCTTTATTCCAAAGCGCGTACTGTGGCGGTGTTCCAGGTGGAAAGCTCAGGCATGATGGACGCGCTGCGGCGGATGAAACCGAACTGCATCGAGGACATTGTGGCGCTGGTGGCGCTTTACCGTCCCGGCCCGATGGAGAACATCCCGCAATATTGCGATGTTAAGAACGCGCGCGCCGAACGCGAGCGCCTGCACCCAACGATTGATCACATTCTCGACGAGACGCAGGGCATCATCGTCTATCAGGAACAGGTGATGCAGATCGCGCAGGAAATGGCGGGCTACTCGCTTGGCGGCGCTGATCTGCTGCGCCGCGCCATGGGCAAGAAAATTCAGGAGGCGATGGACGCTGAGCGGCCCAAGTTCCTTGAGGGGGCCGCCAAAAACGGCGTCGACAAGGCCAAGGCGATCGAGGTCTGGAACCTGCTCGACAAGTTCGCCAACTACGGTTTCAACAAATCCCACGCCGCGGCCTATGCCGTGGTCAGCTACCAGACCGCGTGGCTGAAGGCGAACCACCCGGTCGAGTTCATGGCCGGTGTAATGAACTGCGATCTGCACCAGACCGAAAAGCTCTCGGTTTATGCCGAAGAGGTGCGCCGGGGCCTTGATATCGAGATCATCCCGCCGTGCGTGAACCGCTCTCAGGCGGCATTCTCAGTGAAAGACGGCAAGTTGGTTTACGCGCTTGGCGCTTTGAAAAACGTCGGGTCCGACGCAATGCGGCTGATCGTCGAGGCGCGCGAAGACACCCCCTTTGTCACGCTCTTCGATCTGGCCCGCCGCGTGGACCTCAAGCGCATCGGTAAGCGCCCGCTGGAGATGCTGGCGCGTGCGGGTGCCTTTGATGTGCTTGATGGCAACCGACGCCGGGTGTTCCAGTCACTGGATGCGCTGGCCAATTACTCGGCGGCTATCCATGAACAGCGCAACTCTAATCAGGTCTCGCTGTTTGGTGAAGCAGGCGATGATCTGCCCGAGCCGCGCCTTAGCCCGGTTGAGGATTGGTTGCCGAACGAACGCTTGGCCGAAGAGCATCTGGCGATTGGCTTTTATCTCTCTGGCCATCCGCTTGATGACTACGCCGTGCAACTAAAACGCCGCAAGGACACGTGCACCTTGCTGGAATTGCAGGAAAAAGCCGAGCGTGAAGGTGGCGCCATGTCGCGCGTGGGCGTCATCGTCTCGGGCGTGCAAGAGCGCAAATCGGGGCGCGGCACGCGGTATTTCCGGATGAACGCATCTGATCCCACGGGACAGCTCAGCGGCATGGTGCTGTTTCCCGAAGACTTTGAAAAAACCCGTGCGGTGCTTGATCAAACCTCTGAGGTGGTGATGATGATCGAAGGGCGCCTCAACGACGGGCAGTACGACCCGATGGCGCGGTCTGTCGCCCCACTGGAGACAGTGATCTCGGCAGGGGTCAGCGCCGGTCTGAACGTGATGATCGACCAGATTGATGCCGTGCCGATGATCCAGTCGGTGCTGGAGCGGTTCCGCGATGACGGCTCGATCAAAAGTCGCGGTCCGATCAAGATCACGGCGCTGGATGTGCCACTACCGGGCGCGTCGCAGGATGTGCCGATCCATATCGGTGATGCCTGGCCGGTCAGTCCTCAGATCAAGGGCGCGCTCAAGTCCCTGCCGGGTGTTGTTCTGGTCGAAGACGCCTGAGGTTTTGCGCCGCCTGTCGGCGTCGCCCAAGCGGGGGCTCTGCCCCCGCACCCCCGGAATATTTCACCCAAGAAGAAATCAGCAGCTTAACCAGCCAGATATTCGGCGTCGGTGACATGTTCTTCCCATGTCACGCGGCTGCCATCCAAAGCCTCGGCAATCGCGATATGTGTCATTGCCGTGTCGCCTGTGGCCCCGTGCCAGTGGCGCTCACCGGGTGGAAACCAGACCACGTCGCCGGGTCTGATCTCCTCACGCGGACCTCCTTCGCGCTGTGCCCAGCCGACGCCTGACGTTACGATCAGCGTCTGACCAAGCGGGTGGGTGTGCCAGGCGGTGCGCGCACCGGGCTCGAATGTGACTGTCACGCCACCGACGCGACCGGGCGCTTCGGCGTCAAAAGGCGTATCCATGCGGACATTCCCGGTAAAATAGTCTGCATTCGGCGTTTGAGAGGGGTTGGTCCCGTGGCGCACGATCTTCATCGGTCTTCCTTTCGCGTGTTTCCGGCACAACGCTAGAGGAAAATCCCTGAACCTCAAGAGTTGCACCCCGCGCGCGCCCGTGTCAGACAATTTCCGACAGAGGCGGGCCAAGAGGCACCCATGAAGGTCATTATTTGCGGCGCAGGTCAGGTCGGCTGGCAAATCGCGCGGCATCTCTCGGGCGAGAGAAACGACGTCACCGTCGTCGACAACAACGCAGATCTGGTGCGGCGTGCGACCGATACTTTGGACGTGCAGGGTATCGCGGGGCACGCAAGTTATCCCGACATCCTTGATCGGGCCGGGGCGGCGGATGCCGATATGATCATTGCAGCCACCCATTCGGACGAGGTGAACATGGTCACCTGTCAGGTGGCGCACTCGGTTTTCGAGATCCCGCGCAAGATTGCGCGGCTGCGGGCGCAAAGTTATCTCACGGCGATCTATTCCGATCTTTACCGCCGCGATCACCTGCCGATTGACGTGGTGATCAGCCCCGAACGCGAAGTGGCCGAAGCCGCCCTGCGCCGTCTGAGCGCGCCCGCCGCCTTTGACACCGAGCTGTTCCTTGAAGGCAAGGCGCAGCTTTTGGGCATCCAGCTGGATGAGGATTGCCCGGTGCTCAACACGCCCCTGCGGCAGTTGACCGACCTTTTCTCGACCCTGCGCGCCATCGTGGTGGGCGTCCGGCGTGGCGACAAGCTTTTCACGCCTGCTCCGAACGACCAGCTTTTTGACGATGATCAGATCTACGTCATGACGCATTTCGAGGATATGACCCGCACGTTTGAGATTTTCGGCAAGACCGTGGACCGCCAAGAGCGGGTTGTGATCATTGGGGGCGGCCACGTGGGACTTGCCGTGGCCACAGCGCTTGAAGGGCGGGCCGAGCGGCTGCGTGCCAAGATGATCGAGAAGAACCGCATCTGTGCCGAGCGGGCGGCGGACATGCTGGAGCGGACCATCGTTCTGAACGGCGATGGTCTGAACATGGAGCTTTTGCGCGAGGCAGGCGTGGATCGGGCCGATGCTATTCTGGCGGTGACCGATGACGACAAAACCAACCTGCTGGCCTCGGTGCGGGCCAAGCAGGCGGGCTGTAAAATGGCCATATCGCTCGTCAATGATCCGACGCTGATCCCTCTGATGGAGCCGCTGAATATCGATGCGTATATTAACCCGCGCTCGACCACGGTCAGTTCGATCTTGCGGCACATCCGGCATGGCCGTGTGCGCGGTGTCTACTCGATCGGGGATGCCGAGGCCGAAGTGATCGAGGCGCAGATCCTGTCGCCGTCACCGCTTGCGGGCAAAGCCATTCGCGACATCGACTTCCCCGAAGGCGTGTTGGTTGGTGCTGTGATGAAAAAGGGCGAGGTGGTCAAACCCACAGGCGGCACCAAGATCGATGAAGGCGATGTGATCGTGGTCTTTGTGATGGCCAGTGAAGTGCCCGCGGTCGAGCAGCTCTTCCAGGTCACGATCGACTTTTTCTGATGCGCCGCTTTTACGACCTGCCGTTCATTGTCATTCTGATTGGCATGGGCGCTGTGGCGATGTTGATCCCGGCGATCCACGGGGCGGCGGTGCGTGACTATGAAACCGCGCGCGCGTTCTTTTACTGGGCGATCCTGTTTTTGTTCTTTTTTGTGATGGTGGCGCTGGCTACGTCCGGCATGCGTATCCGGCGGCAGGGGCGATCACACCTGATCTCGATCACCGCCTGTCTGGCGGGGCTGCCCCTGATGCTGGCCGTGCCGTTTGCAGAATCCGTGCCCGACACGCGCTTTCTCAACGCTTATGTCGAGATGGTCTCCAGCCTGACAACCACAGGTCTGACGCTTTTTGAGCCGGAACGCCTGCCGCCCACGGTGCACCTGTGGCGCGCGCTTGTCGGCTGGCTGGGCGGGCTTTTTATCTGGGTTACGGCAATTGCTGTGATGGCACCGCTGAACCTTGGCGGTTTTGAGGTCTCGTCGCTGCGAGAGATTGGCGAGGGCACGCGCCAGATCGATCGTGTGGCAGACCCCGCGATGCGCCTGCGGCGGTACACGGCGCGGCTCTTTCCGATCTACGCCGGGCTGACGCTGGCGCTTTGGGCCGCTTTGTTCATTGCCGGGGAAACGCCGCTGGCGGCGATCTGTCATGCCATGTCAACGCTGTCCACATCCGGCATCTCGCCTCTGGGTGGCGTGCCCGAAGGCACGGCAGGCCTGCGCGGCGAGCTGATCATCTTTATCTTTTTCGTCTTCGCGCTGTCGCGACAAACGTTTCTGGTTGATGACCGCGCCGATACCTGGCGCAGTCTTGGCAAGGATCCTGAATTGCGACTGGGCGTGTTCATTGCCGTCGGCGTGGCGGTTCTTTTGTTTCTGCGCCATTGGGCGGTTGGTGTTGAGGAAGGCGACGAGGTCTCGGTCATGGAGGGGCTGCGCGGCCTGTGGGGCGCGCTTTTCACCGTCACATCGTTTCTGACGACAACCGGGTTTGTTTCGGAAGGGTGGGCCTCGACGCGCGCATGGTCGGATTTCTCGTCCACTGGCGTGCTGCTTTTGGGGTTGGCCGTCTTTGGCGGCGGGGTCGCCACAACGGCAGGGGGTGTTAAACTGCTGCGCGTCTATGCACTTTACCGCCACGGTATCCGCGAGATGGAAAAACTGGTCATGCCCTCGTCTCTGGGCAGTGCGGGTTACACCGGACGGCAGTTTCGGCGTCAGGGTGCTTATGCGGCCTGGGTCTTTTTCATGCTCTTTGCGATCTCGATTGCGGGCGTGATGGCGGCGCTGTCTTTGGTGGGTAGCCTCGACTTTGAAGACACGATGATCATCACCATTGCGTCGCTGTCAACAACGGGTCCGCTTTTGCAGATTGCAGGTGACATACCCGTACAACTGGCGCCTTTAAGTGACGGGGCGAAGGCCATTGTCAGCGCTGCGATGATTCTTGGACGTTTGGAAACCTTGGCGATTATCGCCCTTTTGAATCCCGAATTCTGGCGATAAGGTGCGAACCGATTGGAAAACCTGCACAAAATCTAAACGAAAGTGCATAAATGGGGGTGGTCACCGCCGCAACCGCGTACCATATTGGTTCTATTAACGAAACACCGACCGGGGGACGGTCGCAAAAATAAGGCTAATAAAGATGGCTTCCGACAGACAGAATTTGCAGGATGCATTTCTGAACCATGTCAGAAAGACAAAGGTGCCGGTGACGATTTTCCTGATCAACGGCGTCAAGCTGCAGGGCGTGATCACATGGTTCGACAACTTTTGTGTGTTGCTGCGCCGCGATGGGCAGTCTCAACTTGTTTATAAACATGCGATTTCAACGATAATGCCAGCTCAACCAATTTCGCTCTACGAAGGTGAAGAATAGGTTTGGAGCCTGAGGACGACAGGGGCACACGTGCCCTTGTGATACATCCCGATATTGCCACAAGTGGGGCCGCGCGTGATGCGAATTACGCGCTGGAGGAAGCCGTGTCTCTGGCCGCCGCGCTGCCGGGGCTGGAGCTTGTTGGGGCTGATGTCGTGCGCCTGGCCAAGCCGCATCCCGGCACACTTTTTGGCAAAGGCAAGATCGCAGAGCTGGGGGCGCGGATCAAAGCCGATGAGATCGAGCTGATCCTGATCGATGGCCCGGTCAGCCCGGTGCAGCAACGCAATCTTGAGCGCGAGTGGAAGGTCAAGCTTCTTGATCGCACCGGATTGATTCTGGAGATCTTTTCAGACCGGGCGGCGACACGCGAGGGTGTGCTTCAGGTCGAGATGGCGGCTTTGTCGTATCAACGTACCCGGCTTGTCCGCGCCTGGACCCACCTTGAGCGGCAGCGCGGTGGCTTGGGCTTTGTCGGCGGACCGGGCGAGACGCAGATCGAGGCCGACCGGCGCGCGATTGACGAGCAACTCACACGATTGAAACGGCAGCTGGACAAGGTGGTCAAAACCCGCGCTCTGCACCGGGCCGCGCGGGCCAAGGTGCCCTATCCGATTGTTGCGCTTGTGGGCTATACCAACGCGGGCAAGTCGACGATTTTTAACCGGCTGACGGGCGCCGAGGTTCTGGCAAAGGACATGCTCTTTGCCACACTTGATCCCACGATGCGGGCGCTCAAGCTGCCTTCGGGGCGCGAAGTGATCCTGTCGGACACAGTGGGGTTTATCTCCAGCCTGCCGACTGAATTGGTAGCGGCCTTTCGGGCGACCCTGGAAGAGGTGCTGGCGGCAGACGTTGTGGTGCATGTGCGCGACATCACGCATCCCGAAACAGAAGAGCAAAAGGCGGATGTGCTGGGCATTCTTGAAGAGCTTGGCGTGGACGCCGACCGTGCGAGTATCGAGGTGTGGAACAAGATTGATATTTTACCCGCAGCCGAACGCGCACCGCTTGAGACTGCCGCGGATCGTCTGGATGGGACCGTGGTCAGTTCGGCGATGAGCGATGCCGGTTTACAGGCTGTCGTGGAGGCGATTGAGGCGGCCCTTGATCAGGGGCGACGCAAGGATACGATTGTGCTGGGTCATGACGAGGGGAGAAAGCGTGCCTGGCTTTATGAGCAAGGCGTCGTGACTGGCGAGACGGAAACGGACGCCGGCACGAAGGTCGATGTGACCTGGTCAGAAACCCAGGCGGTGCGCTTTTCGCGGATGTGATTTTCGCCGCCTGTCGGCGTCGATGAACTGGGGGAGTTCCACTCCCCCAGACCCCCCAGGGAGTATTTCACCCAAGAAGAATGAGTTAAGGTTTTGGGGTGAGCGTCGTGATCCCCACCGCGGCGGCACGGGCAAGGGCAGGGTCCAGCGTCATCGGGATATACTCGCCGCGTCGCCAAAGCTCGCCCAGATCATCGTAATGGCGGCTAAGCGGGTGACCGGACTGGCCCGTTGAGATGATGAAGACCGAGCTGTCGGGGTCGGCGAAATCATAGACGCCGCGATAACCAGCGCCGTGCACGTTTTGGAACGGGTTTGCACCGGTGCCAGCAGTGCGACCCCGCCGCAGCGTGTTGTCGCTTCCGGACGTGGACTGGCGGATATTGACGACCCAGCTGATCCAGCCGATGTCGCCCAGAACCGAGTGGTCGTGCGCGGCCTCGTGGGCATCGCCCCAGCGGAGGGTTTCAAGCTCTTGCCCGCCATAGGTCTCGTCGATCCACAGCAGCGCATCATCAAGGGCAAGGCGGGCGATATCGGTGCAGGTCTCTGCCGCGGCGGATTGGATCACGTCGCACCACGTCGCGGCGCCCTCGATATCGCGAAAGACACGTTCGAGAAAGATCGCCTCGGTATGCAGAAATTCGTTTGACAGCGTGCCCAACTCGTCGCTGATCAGCCGCTCCTGCAGTGCGCGCATCCAGGCCATGTAAATCAGCGGCTCGGGCAGATGCTCGTTCATCTCGCCGTTCCAGTCGGCCAGCAGAGCAAGCGCATCGCGGCGGCGGCGTTCGGGCGTGCCTTCGGGGGCGGCCTCGCCGGTGAACCACAGGTCCTTGGCCACCAGTGGCAGCAGCGTGCGCGCGGTGATCGAGACCGTATCGAGTTGGGCTTCGATAAAGCTTTCGCGGGTGTGCACCTCGCGCGATTGCATCAGCCGTTGCCAGCGCTGCACCCGTTGTGTGTCGCCCCATTCAAAGCTCATGTGGCGCGGAAACGGGCGCTGGATGATCTTGTTGTTGGTATTGCCCAAAATGCCACCTTCGGGGTCCATCACGCTTGGGTTTGTAGAGTAGGGAAAGACCCCGTCCCAGAGGTTTTCGGACCGCCAGGCAGGCGCGGGCAGCCGCCCCTTGGTTTCGTGCCGGAAGGCGCGGCGGGGCAGGTGGCCGATGACCTGCATCGCAATGCGTTCGTTGTCGGCCAGTGTCAGCGTTTGCGTTGGTGCGACGAAGGCCTCTCCGGCGGCAATGGCACCTTCGATGTCGGGCGCACGCATGATGCCGAAAAGCGCACTGATCGAGGTGTCAGCGGGGTTAAGCGCGGTCCAGCCAAGGGCTGCGACGTGGCCGGGCGGCGTGATCGTGGCGAGGTTATAGTGCGCACCGGGCAGCACGGGGCCGTTGTCTGTCCAGCGCAGGGTGATGTTAACCGGGGCCGCGTCCTTGACGTTGATCAGCGAGTTACGGGCGCGCATTTTCTTCCAACCATCCGGCGTCTGCACCTCTTCGCGATTGGCGGGGTTTACCTTTTCGATAAACACATCCTGATCGTCGCCGTAAGAGGATGTCAGTGCCCAGCCCAGCCGTTCAGAGCGGCCCACGGCAATGGCGGGTGCGCCGGGGATGGTCGCACCGATCACGCCGCCCGATTGCAGCTCAAGCCGGGCGAGGTACCAGATTGACGGCGCGGAAAAGCCCAGATGCGGGTCATTTGCCAAAAGCGTGGCACCTGCGGCGGCGCGATCCGGCGCGGCGGCCCATGCGTTTGAGGCGCCTGCAAAGCCGCGCGCAGGGAAGGGAGAAAGCGGATCGTCCGGCATTGGGATCGATTGCGCGATGCGTAGCAGGGGGGCGTCGAAAAGCGAGGCATAATCGGGCAGGGCGGCAATGCCGGGGCCGGGGGTATCTGGCAGGATGTCGGCCACACGGTCGTCGGAGAGCATCAACATGGTACGGGCGCGCAACACTTCGGTTTGCATATGCCCGGCCAGACGCAGCGCCATCAGCTTGCCGATCACGATGCTGTCGGCGGGCTGCCAGGGGGCGATCGAGGGCTCGAACACCCAGTACTCGGGCGCTCCACGACCGCGCGCGCCTGCGTTGACCTGCTCAAGCCAAGCATTCACGCCCGCTGCATAAGCCTGCAGGGCCGCCTTCGTGTAGTCATCCTGTACCGCAACTGATTTGACGGCCAAGGGGTACAGATCAAAGCGGCGGATCAGATCATCGGTGCGCAAAGTGCGGGTGCCGAAGAGCTCGGACAACCGACCCTGAGCCGTTCGGCGCAACAGCATCATCTGCCACAGCCGGTCCTGCGCATGGGCCAGACCAAGGCCAAAGTACACATCCGTGTCGCTCGCCCCGAAGATATGCGGCACATTTGCATTATCTCGCACGATTTCAACGGGTTGGGTGATGCCCGCGACCTCAAGCGTGCCCGAGTATTCCGGAACGGAGCGCGAGAAAAACCAGTACAGCACCAGAACCGCCAGAATGCTTAGCGCGATTACTCCGGTCACAATGCGCAAAAGCCAGCGAAAGAGACGAACCATGGGTGCCTTGTTGACTATGGGGGCCACTCCGTTAGGTAAAGCGCGAAACGCAGCCCAAGGGCAAGGAGTAAGACGATGGCACGATGCGCATTTTTAGGACTGGGTGTTATGGGGTACCCAATGGCGGGTCACCTTGCCGCCAAGGGGCATGACGTGACGGTGTTCAACCGCACCGCCGCCAAGGCCGAGGCATGGGCTGCTGAGCATGGCGGTGGTCATGGCACCACACCGCGCGAGGCCGCAGAGGGCGCTGAATTCGTAATGGCTTGTGTGGGCAACGACGATGACCTGCGCTCGGTCTGTCTGGGAGACGATGGCGCGTTTGCGGGCATGGCCGAGGGCGCGATCTTTGTCGATCACACCACCGTATCGGCGGCTGTAACGCGCGAACTTTATGCGGCTGCCAAAGCGGCCGGGATCAGCTTTGTCGACGCACCTATCTCGGGCGGGCAGGCGGGGGCCGAGAATGCAGCACTTTCGATCATGTGCGGCGGCTACGAGGCTGCTTACGACAAGGCCGAGCCGGTGATGGCGGCCTACTACAAGATCTGTCGCCGCATCGGCGAGAGCGGCGCGGGCCAGATGACCAAGATGTGCAACCAGATCGCGATTGCGGGGCTGGTGCAGGGCTTGTCAGAAGCGCTTCACTTTGCCGAGAAGTCGGGCCTTGACGGGCGCGCGGTGGTCGAGGTGATCAGTCAGGGTGCTGCAGGCTCGTGGCAGATGGCCAACCGGTATGAGACGATGATCGATGACCACTTCGAGCATGGGTTCGCGGTGGACTGGATGCGCAAGGATCTGGGCATCTGCCTGCAGACCGCAGACGAAAACGGGGCCAGCCTGCCGGTCACCGCGCTGGTCGATCAATTCTACAAGGACGTGCAGAAAATGGGCGGCGGTCGTTGGGATACCTCCAGCCTCTTTAAGCGCCTGCGCGCTTCGGGGTAAACCTTGCGGGGCAGGGCGTGGCTCTGCCCTTTTTGATCAGCCGGCCCGTGCCCCTCGAAATTCCTTGATCGCGCGGCGGATGGCGCGCCATGTTTCTGCGCTCGCGACGTCGCCTCTGGATTCAAAGCCTTTGGCTTTCTGAGCGGCTTCGGCTTCGGCCTTGTCGCCGTGGGCAGCGTAAAGGGCTCTTGCGTATTCGGTGATTTTTGCGATCTGCATGGACTTCCTCCGTGTGTTGGACGCGGTTTTCGCGCGTCTCATGCCGATGGAAACGTGATCACTGTATCCGTGACCTGAGAAGTTGATAGCATAATCAGGCGCCAGCGCGAAGTCGACGCGGGGCCGCAGTGCTTACTTCCAGTTGAATGAGACTGTTTTGACCGCAATCAATGTCACCCCAGTATCGCTTTGTTTGGATGGTTGAGCGTCATTGACGACAAAGAAAAACGATTTGGTTTTCGTCCAGTCGACAGGGCTTAGGGCCTCGATGGGAAGATCAAACGGAAGGCGCTGCAGGACAGCTTGAGCATTTAGCTGACCATTTGCGTCATCGTAGACCTCGAACATGCCCGGATCAATTGGCGCGGCCCCGAAGCTGTTCTGCAGTTTTGCTGTTGGTGTTTCATCCTCTGCGACCGGCGCAAAGAAAGGGTCGATGTACTGCACGATCAGGTCGCGAAAACCCAGTGTTTCTGACGTTCCCAACCAGACCTGCGTCATCTCGGCCTCCTCGCGCTCCAATTCATGCGTCTAGTTCAGACAGCTCTTTCGATACGTACCACTGTGGCTGAGAGAGCGTCCATGAACATATAGCTTCTTCCCAAAAGCGCCATCTTGCCGACGTCGTCGAAAACGTTCGGCCCCAAAGGTGTTACAAGGACCTCATCGCGCGTCAAACCATCCAGATGACGCTCTTCGATCTCGCGCCAGTGCTGACGCGCGAAGTCCAGCGGGATGACGTTGTAGGCAGGGTGGTTGTAGCCAACAAGGATGTTTCCGTCCGCCATGGTTTGCGGGTTCATGTCAGGGTGAAAACTGATGATCTTTTGGAGTACCTCAACCGCGGCCTTCTCCGCTTCTGTATCCGACAGGCCGGGCGGAACAAGGCAGCAAGTTGTCTTCTGAAACACCACGAAGTCGTGCGCGTTGCGCCCGTAATGCCGGACCCTTTCAACAATTTCATCCAGGTTTGGAAAAAAGGACGGCGTCCACGCTGGCTTTGGAGGAAAATCAGGTGTTTCCTGCGCGTGGCTTTGCCGCGCAAAGAGTGCTGTCGCCCCGAGGCCAAGTACGATATTCCGCCTGTTCGGAACCATCGCGCTTGCAGCCATCAGCCCATGCCTCGCTTGATCCGCGCTTTGCGGCCACCGCGCCGCTCTTTTGGGATGGTCTTTTCGCGTTCGGGCAGGCTGTCCATCACCGCGCGCCGCGTCTCGGGCGTCATTTTTGACCACTGGGTGATCTCGTCTGCGCTGCGAAAGCACCCAAGGCACAGCTTGGCTTGCGGGTGCAGCACACAGACGTTGATGCAGGGGCTTTCGATCTCTTGGCGCCGCCAGACCGGATCGCTCATGGATTGGCCTCCAGATGGCTAAGCCGGTCCAGCGCGCCTTG
>JABDJX010000049.1 GCA_013003245.1 Silicimonas sp.
TTGATGGGCCTTGAAGCCCCCGAAGAGATGACCGGGCAAAGCCTGATCAGGACTTGAACGCATGCGCTTTTCACCTTCAATGGACAGAAACGTGCTGAGGCGGGCCATCAGTTGCCTTGTGATCGTCCTTGCCGCTGTAGCAATGCGACCGGCTCCTTTGGGTGCAGATGCATCGCGTGCGGCATTAGAGGCCGCCGATATGCTGGCTGCAGCCGCCGTGCAGTTGGATGAGGCTGACGGTCGCTCTGATCGTATAGCAGCCTTGACCGCGACCGTGCGCGCCTACGAGTCCGGGCTTTCGGCAATGCGAGAAGGGCTGCGGCAGGCGTCTTTGCAGGAGCGCGCTCTTACCGAAAGACTAGGCGCGGAGGACCGCGACTTGGGACAGCTTTTTGCTCTGCTGCAAACGGTGTCGCAGCGGACTGGCACTGAAGTTCTGGTCCACCCGGGCAATGCGGCAGACACCATCAGAGCTGGCACCCTGACGGCTAGTCTGGTGCCCGCGTTGCAGGAAAGCGCCTCTGAGCTTGCGGCTGAACTGGATGAACTGAAAACGCTGATCTCGGTGCAGGCCGCTGGCGCTGCGTCGCTTGAAGCCGGTCTGGAAGATGTGCGGCGTGCCCGAACGGCGTTAGCGGACGCGATTGCAAGCCGCGCCGATCTACCAGTGCGTCTGGCCACCGACGAGGCCGCCATGCAAGCCTTGATCAACAGTACAGAAACACTTGCCGGGTTTGCTGACAGCCTGATCCCGGACGGTGCAGAAGTTGATCTGAGCAATCGCGGCTGGGTACTGCCTGTGAAAGGCCAGATTTTGCGTGGGTTCAATGAGGCTGATGCCGCGGGCGTACGTCGCCCTGGTCTTGTGATCACCACAGCCTCAGAAGCGCTGGTAACGGCCCCGTTGGATTCCACGGTGCGGTTTTCAGGCGAGGTTCCCGGGCAAGGCACGGTTGCCATTTTGGAGCCCAAGCCGGGTGCCTTGGTGATCCTTGCTGGCATGGAGACCAGCTTTGTGAGACTGGGTGAGATTGTTTCAGCTGAGGCGCCAATCGGCCTTATGGGCGGCAAACAAACGTCGGAACAACAGAAATTGAACGAAAGTTCGCAGGAAAGTAGCAAACTTGGTCAAGAAACGCTCTATATGGAAGTAAGACAAGGGCGTGCGCCGGTCGATCCGGCGGCTCTCCTTCGGCTGGGCGAAGAATAAGGATAAGAAATGAAAAAGTTTTTTCTGGCAGCGATAACGGGCGTCATGTTCGGCGCTGTCGTGACAACACAGGTTGCAGGACCGTTGATTGCGCAGGAAGCCAGCAAAAAGGCTTCTGTTTATGAGCAACTGGACCTTTTTGGTGACATTTTTGAGCGGATTCGCTCTCAGTACGTCGAGGACGTGGATGAAGCGGACCTGATCGAGGCGGCCATCAATGGCATGCTGACATCACTTGACCCGCATTCGTCGTACCTCGCACCTGATGATGCGGCTGCAATGCGCGTACAGACGCGTGGTGAATTTGGTGGCCTTGGCATCGAAGTGACGCAGGAAGAGGGCTTTGTGAAGGTCGTCTCGCCAATGGATGACACACCTGCTGATGACGCTGGTGTGTTGGCGGGAGATTTCATCACCCATGTGGACGGTGAAAGCGTCCTTGGACTGACGCTTGATGCGGCTGTCGATATGATGCGCGGCCCGGTGGGCAGCGAGATTATCATCACAGTGGTACGTGAAGGTGAAGCAGAACCGTTCGATATCTCAATCATCCGTGACACAATCAAACTGACCGCCGTGCGCTCGCGCGTTCAAGGCGAGACGGTTGTTTTGCGGATCACGACGTTCAGCGACCAGACGTTCACGTCAATGCGCGAGCAGCTTGAAAGCAAGGTCGAGGAATTGGGCGGTATGGACAAAGTTAACGGCTTTGTGATTGACCTGCGTAATAATCCGGGTGGTTTGCTTAACCAGGCCGTGCGCGTTTCGGATGCCTTTCTTGAAGGCGGTGAGATTGTCTCAACCCGCGGTCGTGAACCTCAGGATGGTGACCGGTTCAATGCGGAAGCCGGCGATCTGGCCGAGGGAAAGCCGATTGTTGTTCTGATCAATGGTGGATCTGCGTCTGCGTCAGAGATTGTGGCCGGTGCTTTACAGGACCATCGTCGCGCGATTGTGGTTGGTACCAAATCCTTCGGCAAAGGGTCGGTTCAGACTGTGATGCCGTTACGGGGCGACGGTGCGATGCGCCTGACGACCGCGCGGTACTATACGCCATCGGGCCGTTCTATCCAGGCTTTGGGTGTGTCGCCCGACATCATCGTTGAGCAGCCAAGGCCAAACGTGAATGAGGAAGAAGAAGACGATGCGCGCCCGGGCCGCTCTGAAGCCGACCTTCGCGGGTCGCTGTCCAATGATAGCCTGACAGAGGATCAACAGCGTCAGATCGAAGAGGAGCGTGAGATTGCTGAGCAGGTCGCCGAATTGCGGCGTGATGACTATCAACTGGCTTATGCGATCGACATACTTAAAGGTCTGTCAGCGCTCGGCCCGGAGTATGCCGCTGCGTTGGCCAAGCAGGCCAATTGATCCGTTGAAATCCTAAAAATCGGCCCAAGTGGAAACGCTTGGGCCCTTTTTTATGTCGCCAAAGCTTCGCTTTGTCGATCCGCCGGGAGATTTCATCCCCCGGACCCCCTGAGCATATTTTTGGACCAATGAAAGAGATTGGTATTTCGACAAATGGCGCGCTATGCCGCAGGGATGACAGAGACACCAAAGAAATCACATGGGCGCCGGGCGATTTCGGCAACAGCGCAGCCGCGCGCCTTGGTCACTGACAAACCTCGGTTGAAAGGCGCGTGGACGGCCAAGGTCATCACATTGGTGCCAGACGCCTATCCGGGCCAATTGGGCGTGTCGCTTGTGGGGCGTGCGCTTTCAGATGGAAAGTGGGCTTTGGAGCCGATTGATCTGCGTATCTTTGGTGAAAGCAAGCATCGCAACGTGGACGATACGCCGTCCGGTGGTGGGGCCGGGATGGTGCTGCGCGCTGATGTAATGGGGCGTGCGATCAGGTTTGCGCAGCGCGATGTGACGGTGGGTCGTCTAAAGTGGCCGTTGATCTATCTTTCGCCGCGCGGGCGGCGGTTGGATCAGGCGATGGCTGAACGGTTTGCCGCTTGTGATGGGATCACGTTGATTGCCGGGCGGTTTGAAGGGCTGGATCAGCGGGTGATTGACCATTTCGAGATAGAAGAAGTCTCATTGGGAGATTTCGTGATGACGGGTGGTGATATTGCCGCCGAGGCGCTGATCGACGCGACGGTGCGTTTGCGCCCTGGGGTTTTGGGCAACGCAGCTTCGACGTCGGAAGAGAGCTTTTCGGATGGTTTTTTGGAGCACCCGCAATATACCCGGCCTGCGATTTGGGAAGGGTTGGAGATTCCGGACGTGCTAACGTCTGGGGATCATGGAAAAGTTTCTGAATGGAGGCGTGCCGAGGCCGAAAAGATCACGCGGGATCGGCGACCTGATTTGCTGAAGATCCGTGACAATGAGTGACGACAAAACGTTTGATCTTTTGCGCGATGGCGAAGTGGCTGAGCAGATTTCGGTGCGATTTGAGCGTGACGGGCAGCGATCTATTCTGACTGTACTGTCTGGTCCGAGAGCGGGCCAAATCTTTGAAGGAAATGATGACTTTAGAAGTTTCAACAAGCTGCGCGACAGCTTGGCAACTGATGGTCTTTTTCCAGCATGCAAGGGAGCGCTCTTGTATGTCTGGCCGTCTGGCATGTCGGCGGATATGACCTTTGGCCGCGTGGCCTATGCCCTTAGGATTGACGACTATTCGTCGCCGCCGCCAACAGTGCGGGTATTCGATCCATTGGACGAGAGCGATGATGTCACTGATCTAACGACGCCTGATGCGCAACTGAACTACAGACGAGCGGTTTTTGAAAGGCCGCCAAAACCTGATTGACCCTTGATTGGTGCGCCCTCTGCCCTTATACCGCGCGAATTCGCGGGTGAATCAGCCTGTGAGTTAAACAAAAGATGACCTGAACTCTTCGGTGGGCGGCACGGACCAGCCCATTCAACCCCGAAGCTCTGAGGCACGAAACACCTCTTGGGAAAACCAAGGCAGAAATAGGAGTGCATCAGATGGATCTGATCGCTGAACTGGAAGCCGAGCAGGTTGCTGCTTTGGGCGCTGAAATTCCAGATTTCAAAGC
>JABDJX010000061.1 GCA_013003245.1 Silicimonas sp.
TGCTAGCCTTCCCCCATGCTCCAGAAAAAATCATTTCCTATCGACCGCATCCACGTGCCTGTAAAGCGGGCCAAGACGCTTGATCCTGAAAAGGTTGAAGCGCTGGCCACTGATATGCTGGAAAACGGTCAGAAAACGCCTGTGCGTCTAAGAGAAGGCAAGGACCGGTTTGTTTTGATCGAGGGCTATCACCGGCTTGAGGCGCTGAAGGCGTTGGGAGAAGAGACGGTTGAGGCGTATTTGGTGCGTGCACGTTTGCACTAGCATTGGGCGGTTAGACCCTGATGCACTTCGGCCAAGCGCCGCCAAACTCAACCAGCGCATCTTGAAACATCGCCACGATAGCTTCCTGTTGGCTTGTGCCGACCGAACGAAAAGGGCGCCTGCGGATTCCGGGAGGCCACTCCATTTGAACTGATGCACGCATCACGACGTTTTTGCGCGTACCGGAAAGATGGAACATCGGGACTGAAAATCTACCGTTGCAGCCGCGTTTCAAGCGACCGTTAAGCGCTTCACCAAGTTTAAAAGCCAGCGTCTCTTCGGTTTCGGCAGCCGCGATTGCCGGCACAAGTGCTGCGGTCGTGCTGGCAAACAAAAGCCCAGTTGCCTGGCGGCGTGTTAAAAAAACCATGATTCCATTGTGCGTGATCTTTATGGGCCTGTCTATCCGCCAGCGTAACCAAGCGTTTTGAGCGCCTCTTCGATTTCGTCCAAGATGGCAGGGTCGTCGATGGTTGCTGGCATTTTATAGGTGTCACCATCCGCGATCTTGACCATTGTGCCGCGCAATATCTTGCCCGAGCGGGTCTTTGGCAGGCGATCCACGACAACGGCATGTTTGAACGCGGCCACCGGGCCGATCCTGTCTCGCATGAGTTTCACGCACTCGGTGACGATATCGGCGTCTGACTTGCTGGTGCCCGAGTTGGTGCAAAGGAACCCAAGCGGCAATTGGCCCTTGAGTTGGTCGGTGACGCCGATCACAGCACATTCGGCCACATCCGGATGGGCGGCCAGCACTTCTTCCATGGCCCCGGTTGACAGGCGGTGGCCTGCGACGTTGATCACGTCATCGGTGCGGGCCATGATGTAAAGGTAGCCGTCTTCATCGATATAGCCCGCATCTCCGGTCTCATAGTAGCCGGGGAACGCGTTGAGGTAGCTGGATTTAAACCGGTCTTCCGCGTTCCAAAGCGTGGGCAGGGTGCCGGGTGGCAGGGGCAGTTTGACGACGATTGCGCCCAGTTCTCCGGCGGGCATCGGGTGGCCGTCATCGCCAAGTATCTGCACGTCATACCCGGGCATGGCCACAGATGGTGAGCCGATTTTGACCGGAAGGGCTTCGATGCCCAGTGGGTTGGCGGCGATGGAATATCCCGTTTCGGTTTGCCACCAGTGGTCGATCACGGGCACGCCAAGCTTGTCCCCGGCCCAGTGGATGGTATCGGGATCGGCGCGTTCGCCCGCAAGGTAAAGCGCCTTGAGGCTGCTCAGGTCGTACTTTTTGATGAACTCGCCGCGGCTGTCTTCGCGTTTGATGGCGCGAAAAGCCGTGGGCGCGGTGAACAGGACTTTGACGTTATATTCTTCGATGACCCGCCAGAAAGTGCCCGCATCCGGGGTGCCAATGGGTTTGCCTTCGAACACTACGGTTGTGTTGCCGTGAATCAGAGGTGCGTAGCAAATGTAGGAGTGGCCAACGACCCAGCCCACGTCTGACGCCGCCCAGTACACGTCGCCCGGATCGACGTTGTAGATGTTTTTCATCGTCCAGTTCAACGCGACAAGGTGGCCGGCTGTGTGGCGGACGACGCCCTTGGGTTGGCCTGTCGTGCCCGAGGTGTAAAGGATGTAGGCGGGATGGTTGCCCTCTACCGGGACACAGTCTGCGGGTTCGACACCCGATGTAAATTCGTTCCACGCATAGTCGCGACCCGGTGTCAGATTGGCAAGGCACTGCTCACGTTGCAGAATAACGGTGAAGTCTGGCTTGTGATTGGCCATCTCGATGGCGGCATCGAGCAGGGGTTTGTATTCCACGATGCGGCCAGGTTCTATCCCGCACGACCCCGCGATGATGGCTTTGGGCGCGGCATCGTCGATCCGCACTGCAAGCTCGTTTGCGGCGAACCCACCGAAGACAACCGAATGGATCGCACCGATACGCGCGCAGGCCAGCATGGCGACCAGCGCTTCGGGCACCATCGGCATGTAGATTATGACGCGGTCGCCCTTGGTGACACCCTTGGTCACAAGGCCGCCGGCAAGGCTGGCGACCTGATCCTTCAACTCGGCATAGGTGATGCGGCGTTTGATTCCTGTGACAGGGCTGTCATAGATGATTGCCGCCTGATCGCCGCGCCCGGCCTCGACATGGCGGTCGACCGCGTTCCAGCAAGTGTTGACGCGCGCTTCGGTGAACCATTCGTAGAGCGGCGCGTTGTCGTCATTAAGCGCGCGTGTCGGAGGCGAGACCCAATCAATGGCCTGCGCCGCTTCCATCCAGAAGGCCTCTGGGTCTGCTTTCCACGCGGCATAAATTTCGGCGTATCCCATTGCGTTCTCCTCCACTGCGATTTGGAGGAAGAATTACGCCTGCAATGGGGGCGCAGGCAAGTTCTGTTACCGTGAACAGTGGCGGAAGGACGCAAAAAGTTTGCAAGATTAGCTTTTAACAGGTGCAAAACTTTGCAAAGCCTTGACGGCTTTGCTCTAGGGGCGCTTAAAGGTGCGGTTTCTGCTAATCTGCTAACTCTTTAGCCGTAATGTGCCACAGGTGTTCCTGCCAATGCCGAGATATTGAGCAGCCCGCGCGCCGTGATTGAGGGCGTAACGATCTGAGCTTTGTTGCCCATGCCCATCAGGATCGGGCCAACCTCCAATCCCGAGGCACGCATTTTAAGGATGTTGCGCACAGCAGAGGCCGCATCCGCGTTGGCAAAGACGAGGACATTGGCGGCCCCCTCGAAACGAGCGCCGGGCATGATGCGCTCGCGAAGTTCCTGGTCCAAAGCGCTGTCGGTGTGCATTTCACCTTCGTACTCGAAATCCCGTGGCTCGCTGTCGAGGATATCCATTGCGGCGCGCATCCGGCGGCCCGTGTCGCTGTCGAGGTTGCCGAACTGGCTGTGACTGCACAGCGCGATTTTCGGCGCGCTGCCAAAACGCCGCACGTGGCGGGCGGCGGCGATAACAACTTCGGCGATTTGCTGCGCTGTTGGTTCGGCGTGCACGTGAGTGTCGGCGATGAAAAGCGGGCCGCTTTCCTGGATCATTAACGACAAGGCACCAATAGGGTGACGACCCTCTTCTGCCAAAACCTCGCAGACGTATTTCAGATGCCACAGGTACTGACCGAAGGTGCCACAGATCATGCTGTCGGCCTCTCCGCGATGGACCATAACAGCGCCGATCGCGGTCGTGTTGGTACGCATGATCGCGCGGGCCAGGTCGGGCGTGACACCGCGGCGCTGCATCAGGTTGTGATAAGTCGTCCAGTAATCGCGATAGCGCGGATCGTTTTCGGGGTTCACGATCTCGTAGTCGACACCCGCTTGCAAAGGCAGGCCAAGACGTTCGGCCCGGGTTGCGATGACATCGGGACGACCGATCAGGATCGGGCGGTCGGTCATTTCTTCCAACATGGCGTTGGCGGCGCGCAGCACGCGTTCGTCTTCGCCTTCGGCAAAAACGATCTTGCGTTCGGCGGTCGCGGCGGCCTCGAAGACCGGGCGCATCAGCAACGCGGATTTAAAAACGGAACCGTCGAGTATCTGTTTGTAGGCCTCGATGCTTTCAAGCGGGCGCGTCGCGACGCCGGTTTCCATTGCGGCACGCGCGACAGAGGTTGCGACGACACCCATCAGTCGAGGATCAAATGGCTTGGGGATCAAATAGTCGGGACCAAATGTCAGTGCCTCACCTTTGTAGGCCGCCGCTGCCTCGGCGCTTGTGGTGGCGCGTGCCAGTTTGGCGATGCCTTCAACGCAGGCGATCTTCATCTCGTCGTTGATCGTGGTCGCTCCTACATCCAGCGCCCCGCGAAAGATGAACGGAAAGCAAAGGACGTTGTTGACCTGATTTGGCGTATCTGAGCGGCCCGTAGCGATAATGGCGTCAGGGGCAACTGCGCGTGCCTCTTCCGGCTTGATTTCCGGGTTGGGGTTGGCAAGCGCAAAGATGATAGGCGGGCTGGCCATCTGGCCGACCATTGATGACTTGAGGACACCGGGGCCGGAAAGGCCTAGGAACAAATCCGCGCCGTCAATAACCTGCGCGAGCGTTTTTGGGCCGCCGGGTTGCGCGTAATCGGCTTTTTGCGGGGTCATGTCGGCTTCGCGGCCTTCGTAGACCAGGCCCTCAAGGTCGACGAGCCAAACGTTTTCGCGTTTGACGCCAAGCTTGAGCAGCATGTTCAGGCAGGCGATCCCGGCTGCGCCGCCACCGGTTGAGACGACCTTGATGTCTTCGAATTTCTTGCCCGCAACGTGCAACGCATTCATAGCAGCGGCACCAACAACGATTGCAGTGCCGTGCTGATCATCGTGAAAAACGGGGATATTCATTCGCTCGCGGCAGATTTGTTCAACGATAAAGCAATCCGGTGCCTTGATGTCTTCAAGGTTGATCGCGCCGAAGGTGGGTTCCAGTGCGCAGACAATTTCGGCCAGTTTCTCGGGGTCGCTTTCATCGAGTTCGATGTCAAAACAATCGATGTTGGCGAAGGTCTTGAAGAGAACCGCCTTGCCCTCCATCACTGGCTTCGCAGCCAGCCCGCCGATGTTGCCAAGCCCCAAGACGGCCGAGCCATTTGTCACAACGCCGACCAGGTTGCCGCGCGCGGTATAGCGCCGCGATGTCAGTGGGTCTGCCTTGATCTCCAGGCAAGCTTCGGCGACGCCGGGACTGTAGGCACGGGCCAGATCCCGGCCATTGGCCAGTGGTTTGGTTGCTCGTATTTCCAATTTTCCGGGCTTGGGAAACTCATGATAATCAAGCGCTGCTTGTCTGAGGGCTTGCTCGCGTGGATCGCTTGTCATCGTCTCTCCCTAATATAGTTTAATGTTAAACTATTTTCGCGCTGTGTATGCCGCGCGGTTTTTCTGGTCAACAGTCTTTGCACTTTGATCTAAAGACGTCATTGCGACAAGTGCGCAAGACAGCTTGCACTTGCAGTGACGGCGCGCCACCTTGGTCCGACACGCTTAGGATATGCCAATGAGTCTGATCGACGCTGCCAGTGCCGTACGCAAAAATGCTTACGTGCCATATTCCAAGTTCAAGGTCGGGGCGGCGCTTCGGACAAAAAGTGGTGCGCTTTTTGCGGGGTGCAACGTGGAAAACGTGGCCTATCCTGAAGGCACCTGCGCCGAGGCCGGGGCGATTGCGGCGATGGTTGCGGGGGGAGAGACCGAGATTGCAGAGATCGCGGTGATTGCCGACAGCCCGATGCCTTTGACACCCTGCGGCGGATGTCGGCAGAAGATTTTCGAGTTTGCTGTGCCTGGTGCGGTTATCATTCTTGCGACCGTGAATGGGGACCAGAAAACAATGGCCGTAGCCGACCTTTTGCCTGGTGCCTTTGTCAAAGCGCACATGGACAAAGCATAATGGACGCACGAACGATCATAGAGAAAGTGCGTGATGGGATTGAGCCGACGCAGGCAGAGTTGAGTTGGTTTGCCAAAGGTCTTGCGGGTGATGGCGTATCCGATGCGCAGGCCGGTGCTTTTGCGATGGCGGTTTGCACCAAGGGGCTGAGCGAGGAGGCGCGCGTCGCACTTACCTTGGCGATGCGCGACAGTGGCGAGGTTTTATCGTGGGACCGACCCGTGATCGATAAACACTCCACGGGAGGCATTGGCGATGCGGTTTCACTTTTGTTGGCGCCTTTGCTGGCGGCGGTTGGGGCTACGGTGCCGATGATCTCTGGGCGCGGGTTGGGGCACACGGGCGGCACACTCGACAAGCTTGAGGCGATCCCGGGTGTTGTGACGGATGTGGACGATGCCAAGTTTCGCAATATGGTTGATGATCTGGGCTGCGCCATCGTGTCAGCCAGCGCGAATATTGCCCCGGCCGACAAGCGGCTGTACGCGATCCGGGATGTGACAGGGACAGTGGAAAGCGTTGATCTGATCACCGCGTCGATCCTTTCCAAGAAGCTTTCGGCGGGGCTTAACGCATTGATACTGGATGTTAAAGCTGGCTCTGGGGCCTTCATGGGTTCTGTGGATGAGGCGCGCTTTCTGGCGCAATCACTGGTCAAAACGGCAAACGGGGCGGGCTGCAAAACTGCGGCTTTGGTCACCGACATGAACCAGCCCCTGGCCCCGGCTGCGGGCAACGCATTGGAAATTGCGGAGGTCATGCAGGCGCTGACTGCGCCGAAGAACTCGCGCTTGATTGAGCTGACATTGGCACTGGGAGCCGAGTTGATGGTGCTTGCAGGCATGGATACGGCCCCCGAAGTGGCGGCGGTCAAGCTGCGGGACGCCTTGCAGGCTGGCAAGGGGGCCGAGGTCTTTGAGCGCATGGTGGCGGCCCTGGGAGGCCCTTCGGATTTTACCGAGACGTGGCGTGGGCGGTTGCCCGAGGCGAACGTGATCCGGGAAATAGCGGCGTCTGAGACCGGTGTGATCAGCGCAATGGATGGGCATGCAATCGGGCTTGCCGTGGTTGGATTGGGCGGCGGGCGGATGCGAGCGAGCGACCGGATCGACCCTTCGGTTGGCTTTTCGGACATCGCGGCGCTTGGAACGAAAGTGTCCAAGGGGGATCCGATTGCCCGGCTGCATGCAGGAAGTGAAAAGGCGGCCATTGCTGCGGAACGTGTTTTCATCGGTGCCGTTACCATTGGCGAGAACGCCAATCCCGGACCTTTGCTGATCGACCGGGTGGGATAGATGGCGCGCGCGTTTCTTATAGTGCTGGACAGCGTTGGCGCAGGCGGCGCCCCCGATGCGGGGGAGTACTTTAATGGCGACGTGCCCGATACCGGCGCAAATACGCTGGGTCATATTGCGCAGGCCTGTGCAGAGGGCAAAGCCGAGGAGGGGCGCAGCGGCCCACTGACGATGCCCAATCTTGACAAGCTTGGGCTTGGTGAAGCTGCATATTTGGCTTCTGGCCTAGATATGCCTGGGTTTATGGCGCGCCCAGAGGGTTTTTGGGGGGCTGCAACCGAGACATCACGTGGCAAGGATACACCTTCGGGCCATTGGGAGTTGGCAGGCGTGCCGGTGCCGTGGGAGTGGCACACCTTCCCGAATGAAAACCCCGCGTTTCCGCCCGACATCCTTGCGGCGGCGGCCAAGGCTGCGGGGACCGACGGAACACTTGCCAATGGTCATGCCTCGGGCACCGAGGTGATCAAAGAGTATGGTCAAGAGCATATGCGCACCGGCTGGCCGATTTGTTATACGTCGGTCGACAGCGTTTTTCAGATTGCCGCGCACGAAGAGCGGTTCGGGCTGGAGCGCTTGTTGGAGATGTGTCGCACATTGGCCCCGATGCTGCACGAACGCAAAGTAGGCCGCGTGATTGCAAGGCCCTTTGTTGGGACCGTAGCCCAAGATTTCAAACGCACATCAAATCGGCGAGATTTCGCAATTGCGCCACCTGAACCGACCTTGTGTGATTGGGTGCACAACGCGGGCGGTTTGGTGCACGGCGTGGGCAAGATTGGCGACATTTTTTCAATGCAAGGCATTGCGGATTCAGTCAAAGGACCAGACGCAAAGCTTATGGAAGAGCTGGTTCGTCTCGCGGAAAAGGCAGAGCCGGACAGTCTGACATTTGCCAATTTCGTCGAGTTTGACAGTGAATACGGCCATCGCCGCGATGTGTCCGGATATGCACGTGCTCTGGAGTGGTTTGATACCCATGTGCCGCGGATTCTGGCGCACATGCGTGATGATGATCTGGTCTTGTTCACGGCTGATCACGGCAACGATCCAACGTGGGTTGGAACGGATCACACACGTGAACGCGTGCCCGTCGTGGGCACCGGACTGGGCGCGCAAACCATAGGGCAGGTGGCCTTCGCCGATGTGGCTGCTACGATCGCCGAACATCTTGGGCTTGACGAACGTGGGGCCGGGACATCATTTTTGGTAAAAGACGTGGGGACTTGAATGGGTGAGCATCTAACTGTTGTTAACCATCCGCTGGTGCAGCACAAACTGACACTGATGCGCGACAAAGACACGCCCACGGCTGTTTTCAGGCAGTTGCTGCGCGAGATCAGCACGCTTTTGGCCTATGAGGTGACGCGCAATCTGGCGATGACAACCCGCCGGGTCACAACGCCAATTGAGGACATGGACGCGCCTGTTTTGTCGGGTCGCAAGCTGGCGCTTGTGTCGATCCTGCGCGCCGGCAATGGTCTTTTGGACGGGATGCTTGATCTGATCCCTTCGGCGCGCGTTGGATTTGTGGGGCTTTATCGCGATGAAGAAACGCTTAAGCCCGTTCAGTATTACTGCAAGCTGCCTGGCGACATGCCGGATCGGCTGGTAATTGCGGTCGATCCGATGCTGGCCACAGGCAATAGCTCGGCTGCCGCGATTGATTTGATCAAAGAGCAGGGGGCGACGGATATTCGCTTCATGTGCTTGCTGGCTGCCCCGGAAGGCGTTGCACGCATGAAGGAAGCGCATCCCGATGTGCCGATTGTGACGGCTGCTTTGGACGAGAAGCTGAATGAGCTAGGGTACATTGTACCCGGTCTTGGCGACGCAGGTGACAGGATGTTCGGGACGAAATAAGGGCTTTCTGCCGGTTTGCGAAAGAGCCCAAGCATAGGGTCGAAGCAGCTATATGAGTATCATTCCGCTTTTGCTGGTACTTGGCGCCTTATGGGTTTGGCTTGGGTTTAACCTCCTTAATATACGAGACCGCTTTTTTCCGATGATGTCAGACTGGCTGCCGATGGTACTTTGGTTTTTGCTATTGATCATTCCCATCGCGCTTTTGGCGTGGGATGCTCGCAGTTTCTGAAGTATCATTGGCCGGTGTTTCTTTGGGGCTCTGCCCCCTTGGCCGGTGGCCAATTCCCCCGGGATATTTCTGCCAAGAAGAACGACATTTTGACTAAAATTGTCTGCAATCTACTCGCCGCAGATGCCTTGGAGGGCAATCCATTGGCCGTCGCTGAGCAGAGGCGGTGAAGTGGG
>JABDJX010000068.1 GCA_013003245.1 Silicimonas sp.
AAAAAGCCTTGACACCCGCCTCAACGCCTTGACGCCCCCCTGTTAACCCCCTAGATACCCGCATCTGGAAACAGAATCTGTTCGCACTCCGGGGTCGCCCCCCGAATAGCCTACCACGCTAGATATATCGCAAGCCCGGCGGCCAAAGGCCTCGGGCTTACGTTGTGAAAAAAGGGCCTGGGATCACGGGCTCGCAACGAAAAAGGAATTGCACACGTGGCACGTATTGCCGGCGTCAACATACCCACTGCAAAGCGGGTTCCAATCGCCCTGACTTACATCACCGGAATTGGCCATACCTCGGCCAAGGAAATCTGCGAAGCCGTCAAAATCGACGCGTCCCGTCGTGTGAACGAGCTGAGCGATGCCGAAGTTCTGGCCATCCGCGAGCACATCGACGCCAACTACAGCGTTGAAGGTGACCTGCGTCGTGAAACGCAGATGAACATCAAGCGTCTGATGGACCTTGGCTGCTATCGCGGTCTGCGCCATCGCCGTAACCTGCCCGTTCGCGGTCAGCGTACCCACACCAACGCTCGCACCCGCAAAGGCCCCGCAAAGGCCATTGCCGGTAAGAAGAAATAAGGGGGGCGTTTCGACATGGCACGTGAACGTCGCGTAAAGAAGAAGGTTTCCAAGAACATCGCCACTGGCGTTGCGCATGTGAACTCAAGCTTCAACAACACCAAGATCCTGATCTCGGATGTCCAGGGCAATGCAATCGCATGGTCATCCGCTGGCACCATGGGCTTCAAAGGCTCGCGCAAGTCTACGCCTTATGCCGCTCAGATGGCCGCAGAAGATGCAGGCAAGAAAGCGCAAGAGCACGGTGTGCGCACTTTGGAAGTCGAAGTGCAGGGCCCCGGTTCCGGTCGTGAAAGCGCGCTGCGTGCGCTTGCGGCTGTCGGGTTCACCATCACCTCGATCCGTGATGTGACGCCGATCGCCCACAACGGCTGCCGCCCACCAAAGCGCCGCCGCGTCTAAGACATTTCAAGGTGGGCTGCATTCGGCCCGCCCCTCGGGAGCATCCGGTCATTGGAACGTGGGCCGGTTGCAAGCATTGAGGAGACCCACATGATCCATAAGAATTGGCAAGAATTGATCAAGCCTACTCAGCTTGAGATTAAGCCGGGCAACGATCCTGCACGTCAGGCCACTGTCATCGCCGAACCGCTTGAGCGTGGCTTCGGTCTGACAATGGGCAACGCGCTGCGTCGTGTTTTGATGTCGTCTCTGCAAGGTGCCGCCATCACGTCGATCCAGATCGACAACGTGCTGCACGAGTTCAGCTCGGTTGCTGGCGTCCGTGAAGACGTCACTGACATCGTTCTGAACCTCAAAGGTGTCGCGATCCGCATGGAAGTCGAAGGCCCAAAGCGGTTGTCTGTTTCGGTCAAAGGCCCTCAGGTTGTAACCGCGGGTGACATCGCCGAAACAGCTGGTATCGAGATCCTGAACAAGGATCACGTGATCTGCCACCTTGATGACGGCGCTGATTTGTTCATGGAAATGACGGTTGAAACCGGCAAAGGCTATGTTGCTGCCGACAAAAACCGCCCAGAGGATGCGCCTATCGGTCTTGTGCCGGTTGATGCGATATTCTCGCCTGTGCGCCGTGTGAGCTATGAAGTGCAGCCCACGCGCGAAGGTCAGGTTCTGGACTATGACAAGCTGACATTGAAGCTGGAAACCGACGGTTCGGTGACGCCTGACGATGCTGTGGCTCTGGCCGCACGCATTCTGCAGGACCAGCTTTCGATCTTTGTCAACTTTGACGAGCCGGAGTCAGCCCAGCGTCAGGACGACGATGATGGTCTGGAATTCAACCCACTTCTGCTGAAGAAGGTTGATGAGCTGGAACTGTCTGTACGTTCGGCCAACTGCCTGAAAAACGACAATATTGTCTACATCGGCGATCTGATTCAGAAGACCGAAGCAGAGATGTTGCGCACGCCGAACTTTGGCCGCAAGTCGCTGAACGAGATCAAGGAAGTGCTGTCTGGCATGGGCCTGCACCTTGGCATGGATGTCGAGGAATGGCCGCCAGAGAACATCGAAGATCTGGCTAAGAAATTCGAAGATCAGTTTTGATGTAAGACTAACGCCAAGACTTTTCGAAAAGTCTTGGCACTTTCCTTTGTAAGGAAAGTGCACCCCGACCCGGGCACACCGCCCCAAGGAGAGCCGGCGACACGCATCGCGGGCCAGACAAAGTAAAAACGCTCGTAGAGAGCACATTTGGAGAAGACACATGCGTCACGCAAAAGGCTATCGTCGCCTGAACCGCACTCACGAGCACCGCAAGGCGCTTTTTGCCAATATGGCCGGTTCGTTGATCGAACACGAACAAATCAAAACCACGCTGCCCAAAGCCAAAGAGCTAAAGCGGATCATGGACAAGATGATCACTCTGGGCAAGCGCGGCGACCTGCACGCGCGGCGTCAGGCGGCTGCACGTCTTAAGCAGGACATGCACGTGGCCAAGCTGTTTGATGTGCTTGGTCCTCGCTACAAAGAGCGCAGTGGCGGCTATACCCGCGTTCTGAAAGCTGGTTTCCGCTATGGTGACATGGCGCCTATGGCGATCATCGAGCTTGTAGACCGCGATGTGGACGCAAAAGGCGCCGCCGACCGCGCGCGCCTTGAGGCTGAAGAGGCCGCAGACGAATAGGTCCCGCCAACCAACTGACGGAAAGCCGCCCACTTTCGGGCGGCTTTTTTGTCAATTACTTGTGAGTTGGCGGCGATAGGCGAAGGTCAGCGACGTCAACAAACGCTCTTCAATCGTTCTTGCAGATCCCTTGGCTCCGTCGCTTATGCGCAAAAATTCAAAAAGCGCTTTGCATTCTGGTTCACTTAAGGCCGGTGTTGCTTTGATATCTAACTTTAACGGTTGCGGCATGTTCTCGTACACTCATGAGAGTAATTAAGGATGTTTACAATTTAAGGTTGACTGTCGGGCGTGCAACTAGTCTAAAAGTACAAGTGAGGTGAGCAGGGTTTTCTTTGGTTGGATAACTGGACCTCAACACGCTAAGAGCTGGATTGGATTATGTGGCGCGATAACGAAACATACGAATTCCTGACAAAGGAAAAAAACGCTCGCGCTAGCGAACGCGACAGCAAATCATTGCAGAAGAACTTTGATCGGTTGTCACAACTCGCCCCTGTTGGATTTTCCGCAGGGCTTCATATCCGATTTGCAGCTCCCCTGATTTATGTTCGGACCTACGATGAGGCCTGGACAAGAGTTTATGACGAGAATGCGTATGCACTTCGCGACCCGCTTGTTTTTTGGGGTCTTGGGGTGAAGGGACATACACGGTGGAGTGCTATCAGGCTTCCAGATCCGTTTAACATTCTCGGGCAGGCCCGTAGTCACGGGCTTGCTTTTGGGGCTGTTATATCGTTTGGACCAATTACGTCGCGGAGCATCGTCGGGATGGCTCATAACGCGCGTGAATTTACCGATGACGAAATTGCGGAAGCTGTGGAGATTGTAAAAAATCTTCACTTAGCCGCCGAGCCCCCTACTGAGTTGACGCCCGCCCAGATTGAGGCGTTGCGTCTGCTAGCTGATGGGGACCGGCATGCTGCCGCAGCTGCGAAACTCGGAATTTCGGAAAGCGCGTTTAAGGCGAGGCTTCAGTCGGCACGTGTCCGGCTTGGCGCACGAACCACCGCCCAGGCGCTCAAGAAAGCCCGGGAATATCAGTTAATTTAAGGCAGTACCGCCCCCGATCAGGTTTTTTCAACCCAGACCGGAGGCTGTATCTATGCAAGTAACGACACTTTCTTTTGAGAACCTACACAACCATGGCGAGTTGTTCGCCAACATGCTTCGCGCAAGGCACAAGACGTTCATTCAGCGCAATCAGTGGGAGTTGCCGGAAGCGAACGGCATGGAATTTGATCAGTATGACACGCCAGCAAGTCGCTGGGTGGCTGTTCACGAGTTCGGACAAGTGCTGGCAGGTGTGCGCCTGACGCCGACGACTGCACGTTGCGGCATCTATTCCTACATGATCCGCGATGCACAACTTGGGCTGCTCGACAGCATTCCGCGGGACCTGCTTTTTGAAGAGGCCCCTGTGCAACCCCATGTCTGGGAATCAAGCCGCGTGTTCGTTTCAGATAGCGTGCCTGCCAAGCTGCGCCTGCGCGTCCAGTGCTCGCTGATTGACGAGATGGTCCGCTCTGCGCGTAATCTTGGCGCGACCTCGCTCATAGGCATTGTGCCAGAGCACAGCCCGCGTCTTGCGCGGCGCACTGGCATCGATTGCGTGGCAGCGGGCCGGGTGATTGAAACCGACGGTGGCGATCGCAGCGTGTGCATCAACATCGGCTTGGCCACAAAGCTGCACTAAGGCACTTTCAGTTATCGCGGCACAGGCGTAGCCTTTGCCGCGATGGCTGACCTTTTCGATACCGCGCAGACCCAAGTCCCAGATACCGCGCCGCGCCCCTTGGCGGATCGGCTGCGCCCACGCGCGCTTACTGATGTTATAGGTCAGGATGCGGTGCTGGGACCGGATGGTCCGTTGGGCACCATGCTTACATCTGGCAATCTTTCATCACTCATCTTCTGGGGGCCACCTGGTGTGGGTAAGACCACCATCGCCCGGCTTCTGGCTGACGCGACCGATCTGCATTTCGTCCAGATCAGTGCGATTTTCACCGGCGTTGCCGATCTGAAAAAGGTGTTCGAAGCCGCCCGCATCCGCCGCCAGAACGGTCAGGGCACCCTGCTTTTCGTCGATGAAATCCACCGGTTCAACAAAGCCCAGCAAGACGGATTTCTGCCCCACATGGAAGACGGCACGATTCTTCTGGTCGGCGCCACAACAGAGAATCCGTCATTTGAACTCAACGCCGCCGTTTTGTCGCGCGCGCAGGTCCTGACCCTGACCCGCCTCACCCTGGCTGACCTCGAGTTGATGGCGCAACGCGCGGAAAAGGAACTGGACAAGCCGTTGCCGCTTGACGGCCCGGCCCGCGACGCGCTGCTGGAGATGGCAGATGGCGACGGTCGCGCACTGCTCAACTTGATCGAACAGATCGCCGGATGGGGCGCCAAGGACAAGCTGGATACGAACGCCTTGGCCAAGCGCCTGATGCGCCGTGCGGCGCAATACGACAAATCAGGCGACGCGCACTACAACCTGATTTCAGCGTTGCACAAGTCCGTGCGTGGCTCAGACCCTGACGCAGCGCTTTACTGGTTTGCCCGCATGTTGGAAGGCGGCGAAGACCCGCGCTATCTCGCACGCCGCATCACGCGCATGGCGGTGGAAGACATCGGGCTGGCCGACCCGCAGGCGCAGGCGCACTGCATCGACGCCTGGAACACCTACGAGCGCCTCGGCAGCCCCGAAGGCGAGCTTGCGCTGGCCCAGGCCGTCACATATCTGGCACTCGCCCCCAAATCCAACGCGGCCTACGTAGCTTACAAGGCGGCGCGCAAGGCAGCAAAAAATACAGGGTCCGAGCCGCCGCCCAAGCACATCCTGAATGCGCCGACCAAGCTGATGAAAGACCAGGGTTATGGCGACGGCTACGCCTATGATCACGACGCAGAAGATGGCTTCTCAGGGCAAAACTACTTCCCCGAGAGCATGAAGCGCGGCGTCTACTACACTCCGGTCGAACGCGGCTTCGAGCGCGAGTTGAAAAAGCGCCTCGACTTCTTTGTCAAACAACGCGCCAAGCGTCAGAGTTGACAACCGCCGCCTCCCGCGCGAGACGAGCGCCATGTTAGGAACCCTTGCATCTGTTGCCCTCGGTGGCGCTCTTGGTGCCTCGCTCCGCTATCTGGCCGGGGTGGCGATATTTCGTTTGCTGGGTCCAAGCTCTTTCCCTGTTGCGATCCTGTCGGTCAACGTCGTTGGCTCATTCCTAATGGGCATTTTTGTCGTTCTCGCGGCCCAGCGTGGCCTGACGTATCTTTCACCTTTCATAATGACCGGCCTCTTGGGCGGGTTCACGACATTCTCGGCCTTCTCACTCGAAGCTGTCACACTTTACGAACGCGGCGATGTCACCCACGCCGTCCTTTATGTTGCACTGTCCGTTGGCCTTTCCATCGCTGGTCTGATGGCAGGCCTGCTCCTCGCCCGGGGTCTCCTCTCATGACGTTAAAACTTGATTCAAATTGTTATTCTTCTTGGCGGAAATATCCCGGGGGAGTCGACCAACGGGAGACGGGGGCAGAGCCCCCTGTACGGCCATGAGCGGAGTGCAGCAAATCGAGGTCGGCAGCGACGAAGGCGATCAGCGCCTCGATCGCTGGTTCCGAAGGCGCTTTCCGCACGTACCCCAAGGCCGGGTTGAAAAAATGTGCCGCAAGGGCGAGGTGCGTGTCGATGGCGGGCGCGTCAAGGCCTCGACCCGTGTCGAGGCAGGTCAAACCGTACGCGTGCCACCTCTGCCAGAAACAGCCGCTCCAAAGGTCACGAGCACAAGGATCAGCGATGCTGACGCCCAAATGATGCAAAAGGCAGTGATCTACCGTGACGACCATGTCATTGCGGTCAACAAGCCACCGGGTTTGCCTACGCAGGGCGGCTCGAAACAAACGCGCCATGTGGATGGCTTGGCTGATGCACTACGCTTTGGTTTCGATGAAAAGCCCCGGCTGGTGCACCGCCTCGATAAAGACACCTCCGGCGTGCTGCTTCTGGCCCGCACCCGTCAGGCGGCCAGTGCGCTGACCGAGGCCTTTCGCCATCGCGACACCCGCAAAATCTACTGGGCCGCTGTTGCTGGCACCCCTGCGCCGAAGATGGGCACCATCCGCTTTGGGCTTGTCAAAGCCCCCGGCCACGGCAAGGGCGGCGAAGGTGAGAAAATGCACGCCATCCATCCCCGCGATGTGGACAGCACGCCAGATGCCAAGCGTGCGACGACTGACTACGCGGTACTCTCGTCGCTTGGCGGTCGCACGTCATGGGTGGCACTCGTGCCAATCACCGGGCGGACCCACCAGTTGCGCGCCCATATGGCCGAGATCGGGCACCCGATCATCGGCGACGGCAAATACGGCGGCTCGGGTCAGGAAAACCTTGGCGACGGTTGGGGCGCGCAATTGGGTGGCGAAATCAGCCGCAAGCTGCACCTGCATGCGCGGCACCTGAGCCTGCGCCACCCGATGACAGGTGCCGATCTAAGCCTGACTGCTCCACTGCCAGAGCATATGGCACGCACATGGGACTTCTTCGATTGGAACGCCTCTGATGTGCCGCTCGATCCCTTCGAGGATGTTGATGAATGAGCGAGTGGGCTCCAAAACGCTTTTGGCAGAACGCCACAGTCAAAACTGAAGGGGACGCCTTTACAGTTCATCTCGACGGGCGACCCGTGCGCACGCCGGGCAAACGTCCCTTACTGGTGCCAACGGGCACGATGGCACAGCGCATTGCCGCAGAGTGGCAAGCGCAAGAGGACAAGATTAACCCCGAATCGATGCCGTGGACACGTTCGGCCAATTCGGCCATCGAAAAGGTGGCCGCCAGCCGTTTAGGGGTCGAGGCTCATCTGATCGACTATGCAGGCACAGATCTTCTGTGTTACCGCGCAGAGCGGCCGAAATCCTTGATTGATCGCCAGAGTATGGCTTGGGAGCCAATCCTGCAGTGGGCCGACCAGACCTTTGGCGCGCGTCTTGCGATCACGTCAGGCGTCATGCCGGTGGAACAGCCCACCGACGCCATCGAACGCCTTTCCCGAACCATGACGCCCATGAGCGACTTTGAAATGACAGGTTTTTATGACCTCGTGACGCTTTCAGGGTCGTTCCTGATTGGCCTTGCCGCGGTGCACGAATATGCTTCCCCAGACGATCTTTGGGCGGCGTCTCGCGTTGATGAGCTATGGCAAATCGAGGAGTGGGGGGCCGATGAAGAGGCCGCAGAGGCGGCTGAGATCAAAAAAACGGCCTTTCTTCACGCTACGGAATTTTACCGATCTGCCTGAATTTTGACCATTGGGAATACAGAAGCGACTGTTTTCGGGGACTCTTTTGAAGATTCCGTCATTACAGCGAATTTTTGGTTAATTGCTTGACCTCCAAGGGAGATTTTGCTCAAAATCCCGGCCACCAGCGGAAAGAAGCCGCGATTGGACGTGGGCGGGATGAGAGCCCATGATAAATGCCGCTTTATGCGGCAAATCAGGAAGAGGTAAAAATGAAGAAAAACGTATTTTTTGGTGCGCTAGCCGGTGTCGCTCTTGTGGGCACAATGGCAGGCGCGGCGACGCTTGACGATGTGAAAGCACGCGGCAAGCTGAACTGCGGCGTGACCACAGGCGTACCAGGCTTTGCTGAGCCGGACGCAAATGGTGTATGGCAGGGTTTTGACGTGGCTGTGTGCCGCGCTGTTGCCGCTGCTGTGCTTGGTGATCCTACAGCCGTTGAGTTCGTTCCGACGACAGGTAAGACACGCTTTACGGCGCTTGCCTCGGGCGAAATCGATATGCTTGCTCGGAACACAACCTGGACCTTTAGCCGTGACGTCGACCTTAAGTTCGAATTCACCGGCGTGAACTACTACGACGGTCAGGGCTTCATGGTTCCAAAGGACCTGGGCGTGACTTCGGCCAAAGATTTGGACGGTGCTACTGTTTGTATCCAGACTGGCACCACGACCGAGCTGAACCTGGCGGACTTCTTCCGCTCGAACGGAATCAGCTATGAGCCGGTTCCAATCGAGACCGGCGCTGAAGCTGTTCAGCAGTACAACGCTGGCGCTTGTGACGTTTACACAACTGACGCATCAGCACTGGCTGCCCAGCGTGCAAACTTCGAAGATCCATCGGCACACGTCATTCTGCCAGAGATCGTCTCGAAAGAGCCACTTGGCCCGCTGGTCCGCCACGGCGACAGCGATTGGGGTGACATCGTTCGCTGGACGCTGAACGCGCTGATCACTGCAGAAGAACTGGGCGTGACTTCGGTAAATCTGGAAGAGCTTGGCGCTGGTTCGGACAACCCCGAAATCAACCGCCTGCTGGGCACCGAAGGTGACCTCGGTGGTATGCTGGGTCTTGACAAAGATTGGGCCAAGCGCGCAATCGGCGTTGCCGGCAACTATGGCGAAGTGTTCGAGAAGAACATCGGCGAAGCAACGCCCATCGGTCTGTCGCGCGGCCTGAACGCGCAGTGGACCGACGGTGGCCTGCTGTACTCGCCTCCGTTCCGCTAAGAACAACGATAAGGGCGCGGCACTTGCTGCGCCCTTATTCTATCTGGCTCGGTGGGGGGCTGGAAACCTAGGACAACGCGCCGCCAGAGCGCTCCAATAATGTCCAAACAGGGGGAACGTCTCGGATGACGACATTTGCCGACCAACCGCTCGATACATCGGGCAGGTCGTTCAAGCTCTCTATGCTTTTGAACGACACGCGATACAGATCGCTGACATTCCAATTCATCGCACTTGTGGCCATCATCGCCTTTATGGCGTTCGTGGGTGGCAACCTTGTGCGCAACCTGGCCGAGGCTGGGCTGAATATCTCTTACAGTTTTCTGGGCGAACCGTCCGGCTATGACATCAACCAGCGACCGATCGAGTACGATTCGCAATCCAGCCACGGCCGTGCCGCGGTGGTGGGCCTGCTGAACACGCTGATTGTCGCCTTCCTCGCCTGCGTGACCGCCACCGTCTTCGGTGTGGCTGCGGGTGTGCTAAGGCTTTCCAACAACTGGCTGGTCTCAAAGATCATGGCGTTTTACGTCGAAATCTTCCGCAATGTGCCGGTGCTGATTTGGATCCTGATTATCTTTTCGATCATGATTAACACTGCCCCAGCACCGCGAGATTTCAGGGGAGAGGACGCATCGGCGTCGGTGTCGCTGTTTGGAACAGTCGCCGTGACAAATCGCGGCGTCTATGTTCCAAAGCCGCAGTTCACCAACAGCTTTGCAGGCAACGAAGTTGCCGAAGACACCGGTGAGATCGTCGCATCATCAGGCCTATACGATTGGCTGGCCGTGATCATCGTCTTGATCGCCTCCTGGCAAGCCGCCCGTATGGTCGGCGCCTGGGCCACGCGAACACAGAACGAAACAGGCGTCAGGCCAAAGACCCTCTACTACTCACTCGCGATCTGGATACTCCCGGTCGCGATTTTGCTTTGGGTGCTTGGGTTGACGTGGGAGCTGCCGGAACTCAAAGGCTTTAACTTCCGGGGTGGCATTACGATCCTTGGCTCGTTGATTGCACTTTGGTTCGCTCTGGCGATCTACACAGGCGCCTTTATTGCCGAAAACGTGCGTGCGGGCATTCTGGCAGTGTCAAAGGGCCAGACCGAGGCTGCGGGTGCGTTGGGGTTGCGTCCAAATCGCATCATGAGCCTTGTGGTTCTGCCGCAAGCGCTCCGGGTGATCATACCGCCGCTCATTTCGCAGTATCTGAACATCACCAAGAACTCGTCACTGGCCATCGCCGTGGGATACATGGATGTGACCGGCACTTTGGGTGGCATCACGCTGCTGCAAACCGGCCGTGCGATCGAGACGGTTCTGCTCTTGATGCTCTTTTACTTAACCGTGTCGCTGTTGATTTCGTTCTTCATGAACGTCTTCAACAACCGCATGAAACTGCAGGAGCGCTGATATGTCTGATCAAGTCGCTTTCGTCCGAACCGAGGAAATCCCGCAATCACCACCGCCTTTGAAAGAGGCCGGTGCCATCAAGTGGGTGCGAGAGAACCTGTTCTCGGGCTGGTTTAATTCGATCCTGACACTGATCGCGATCTACTTTGTCCTCAAGTTGGTGTTGGGCGTGTTCCCGTGGTTTTACAACGGGGTCTGGGACGCTTCATCGATACGTGAATGTCGCGATCTGCTGGGTGGAAAGACAGGAGCCTGCTTTGCGGTGCTGGTTGATCGGTGGGATCACCTGCTCTTTGGGTTCAAATATCCGCAAGACGCCTATTGGCGCCCAACACTGGCGTTCATTTTGCTCATAGCCGCAGCCATGCCTGCACTATTTTACATGTACATCCCTAAGAAGTTTCTGATCGGAACAGCGCTCTATCCATTCCTGGCGTACTGGCTGATCTGGGGCGGCTCGCTTTGGGTGCCGATCTGTGTGCTTGCCGCGATCATTGGCACTGCCCTGATCTTCCGCTTTGTGGAAAAAATGAACGTCAGCGGACGTCAAATCCTATCGGGCGTGGTGGGTGTTCTGGCAGGCGCTGGTCTGGCCTATTTGCTGTTCAAAGGCGCAGGCGAACTGCGCTTTATTGCCGAAAATCTTGGCAGGAGCGGCTGGCTCGTCATCCCTTACAGCGTTTTCTGGGCGGCCAGTATTTTTACCTATGTGTTCTTCATCCCGATGGGCATTTTCATTGGCTATTCGATCTACCAAAGCGCCGAAGACGGCGGGCTGGTCACCATCGTTACAGCCCTGATCGCGATCTACGTGATGTTGGTTTACTTGCTTGGACCGGTTTCAAGCACGCTCAACAGCATCATCCCGCTGGAGCTGCAGGCCGTGCCGTCACGCGACATGGGTGGCTATATGCTCAGTCTGATCCTTGGCACCGTCTGTGTGTCGCTCTCGATCCCTCTGGGCATCGTGCTGGCATTGGGACGGCAATCGAACATGCCGCTGATTAAGGGCGTCTGCGTGGTCTTTATTGAGTTCATCCGCGGCGTGCCGCTGATTACACTCCTGTTCGTGGCCAACGTGATGCTGGCCTATTTCATGCCGCCAAGCAGCAACTTTGATCTGATACTGCGGGTGATCATCATGATCACCATGTTCTCGTCGGCCTATATTGCCGAGGTGATCCGGGGCGGACTTGCTGCCCTGCCAAAAGGTCAGTTTGAAGCCGGAGACAGCCTTGGTCTCAACTACGTCCAGGCCACCCGGTTGATCATCCTGCCACAGGCACTGAAGATCTCGATCCCCGGCATCGTCAACGTGGCGGTGGGTCTGTTCAAGGATACCACACTGGTGTCGGTGATTTCGATGTTTGACATCGTCGGCATGATCCGCGGCCCAATCCAAAGTTCGACCGACTGGATCGCGATCTACTGGGAAGTCTACGCCTTTGCGGCGCTTTGCTTCTTCATCGTCTGCTACGGCATCTCGCAATATTCGCAGTGGCTGGAACGCCAGTTGCGTACTGATCATCATTAAGGAGCGCTCACATGGCTGAAGCTGCACAAATGCAAGTCTCGGATGAAGTGGCGATCACCATCCAGAAAATGAACAAGTGGTACGGCACGTTCCACGTGCTGCGCGATATCGATCTGACTGTCCAGCGCGGCGAGCGGATCGTGATTTGCGGACCCTCTGGTTCGGGTAAGTCAACGCTGATCCGCTGTATCAACGCGCTTGAAGAACACCAGCAAGGGTCGATTGAGGTTGATGGCACTTTGTTGTCGTCGGATCTGAAGAACATCGACAAGATTCGCTCGGAAGTGGGGATGTGCTTTCAGCATTTTAACCTGTTCCCACATCTGACGATTTTGGAGAATTGCACACTGGCGCCGATCTGGGTGCGTAAGACGCCCAAGAAGGAAGCCGAAGAAACTGCGATGCATTTCCTTGCCAAGGTGAAGATTCCCGAGCAGGCCGACAAGTATCCCGGCCAGCTTTCAGGCGGTCAACAGCAACGTGTGGCGATTGCCCGCAGCCTGTGCATGCGCCCGCGCATCATGCTTTTCGACGAGCCGACCTCGGCGCTTGACCCTGAGATGATCAAGGAAGTGCTGGATACGATGATCGAGCTGGCCGAAGAGGGCATGACGATGCTGTGCGTGACCCACGAGATGGGTTTTGCGCGGCAAGTGGCCAACCGGGTGATCTTTATGGATGCGGGCCAAATTGTGGAGCAGAATGAGCCGGAAGAGTTCTTCAACAACCCGCAGTCCGATCGTACCAAGCTGTTTCTCAGTCAGATCCTTGGGCATTGATCGTATTTCGCCCCGCTGACGCGGGTCGACCAACTGGGGGAGCTTTGCTCCCCCAGACCCCCTCAGGATATTTTTGAGCCAATAAGAGCCTTAGCTCAGGTCGCGCGGGACGATAAAGTCCAGCACTTTGCCCTGGCGCCATCCGAGATTTGCCCAATCGTTGGTGTCGAATTGGATGACCGTTGTCGCGCCTGTCGGGTACATCCGAAACTTTGGGTGGTCCGGGCGCTGGGCGACAAGTTTGTCGGTCAGGTCTGCCATGCCGGGATTGTGGGCGATAAGCAGGATGGAGAGCGCTTTTCGGCCCATAAGGGTGCGGCGCATGACATCTGGAGTTGCCAGATAAAGTCCGGGCAGGAACTCTTCAGCAACACCCTTCAAGTGCGTTGACATCAGTGCCCACGTCTCAATTGTGCGGGCGGCCGATGAGACCAATGCCAGTTCAGGGATATGCCCTTTGTCTGCCAGCCATTGGCCGAGCAATGGAGCTGCGGCTTTGCCGCGGGCACTCAGCGGGCGGTCGACGTCATCCTGCAGGGGGTCGTCCCAGTCGGACTTGGCGTGGCGCGTGCAGATCAGGGTCAGGGTCATTTGTGGAACTGTGCCATGTGGTAGGCTGATTGTGCGTCCACTCTGGGGTATGTACGTGCCAAAGGGCAAGCGCGGCGTACGGCGCAGCCTTGGGTCATGCAGGTTTTGCCGTCTTTCGTTTCAAGAAAAGCATGGCAGGCCGGCAAATCGTAACCGTTTGCGGTAAGAGCGTCGGCCGGGCAGGCGGTCAGGCAGGGCTTTGTGGCGCAGCTCTCGCAGGGTTTGGGCGGCGGCGGTGGCAGGTCTAATTCGCCGGGCACAAGGATTGCGCCACGGTAGGACACGAAGAGCCCCGCCGTGTCATGCACCAGAAGTTGCGCAGGCGACACCCAGGCGCGGCCCGAGCGGAGTGCCCATGTGATGAAAGGGCGTACGGGTGTTCCGAAGGGGAAGTAGGGTGTGCCGCCCAGTCGACGCGCCAGCGCTGTTATGGTGCGGTGGGACCAGCGGTCCAGCGGGTTAGGGGTGCTGTCGGTGAATTCGGTTTGCGCGGTCACATAGTGCCAAAAACCCGGCTCATCGGGGCCCAGAAGGATCAAGGTGCCGAGGCCAAGCGCCGCGTCCTCTGCATCTGTGTGAAAGGCGCCCAGAACCGCCAGATGATCGGCGCGAGCAAAATCTGCGATCTGGACGAGGGTCATGTGGCTATTTTGCAGGTCGAATAAGGCTGCCTGCACCATGTTCGGTGAAAAGCTCAAGCAGGCAGGCGTTGGGTGCGCGACCATCAAGGATCACCACTGCGCGCACGCCACCGTCGATGGCTGTCAGAGCGGTTTCGGTCTTGGGGATCATGCCGCCCGCGATGGTGCCGTCTTCGGTCAGGGCGCGGATTTGATCGGGCGTCAGTTCGGTGACGACCTTGCCCTCGGAATTCTTGACGCCCGCCACATCGGTGAGCAATAGCAGGCGATCAGCGTTCAGGCTGGCAGCAATCGCCCCAGCCGCTGTGTCTCCGTTCACATTAAACGTCTCGCCCGCGCGGCCCGCACCCAAGGGAGCGACAACCGGGATCATTTCGGCGTCCATCAGACTGCGCAAAGCACTTGGGTCCATTTCAACCGGCGTGCCGACATAACCCAGCTCGGCGTCTGTCTGGTCGCAGATCATCAGGTTGGCGTCTTTGCCAGAGAGACCAATAGCGCGCCCGCCAGCCGCATTTATCGCCTGGACGATGCGCTTGTTGACAAGGCCCGAAAGTACCATTTCGACAACCTCGACCGTGGCGGCATCTGTCACCCGCTTGCCGCGCACAAATTCAGTTTTGATGGACAGCTTTTCCAACATCTCGTTGATCATCGGGCCGCCGCCATGCACCACGACCGGGTTCAGACCCACCTGACGCATCAGAACGATGTCTCGCGCAAAGCTCGCCATGGCATCATCATCGCCCATGGCGTTGCCGCCAAACTTGATCACCACCGTTGCGCCATCATAGCGCTGAAGAAATGGCAAAGCCTCGTTCAGCGTGCGTGCGGCAGCAAAATGGTCGCGGTTCATGTCCCGTGCTCTCATGGCAATCCCTCGTAAGGCAGGTCTAAAGCCGTCAGACCAGCGTTGCAATGATAGCGCGCAAGTCCTCGATGCCGTCTCCGGTCTCGGATGAGGTCAGCACGATCTCGGGGAAGGCTGCGGGGTGCTGGTTCAGTTTGGCGCGTACCTGCGCCAGCATCTGGTCGCGGTCCTTTGCCTTGACCTTGTCAGCCTTTGTCAGCACCACCTGAAAGGTCACCGCCGCGCTGTCGAGAAGCGACAGAATTTCGTC
>JABDJX010000069.1 GCA_013003245.1 Silicimonas sp.
CGGCGGCCTTGTTGGTCGGCACACGCAGGGTCATTTTGTCTTTCTCAAAAGAAATCACAAAAAGCTCCAGCGTCAGGCCTGCAATTTCCTGCTCTTCGATCGAGATAATTTTGCCTACACCGTGTGCCGGGTAGACAACAAAATCATTCGGTCGGAATTCCATTTTCTTCGGTTTGCTCATTTCGGCCCTTTTCCTACGCAGCACATAAAATTTGGCGGCAAAACAGCGCCGGGAATACCATTGTCTCCCCGCCGTCCGTCCCTGACACCGACACATCAATTCGGGTTCCAGACCCTCAGCTGTGTCTTATGTGGCAGAAATATAGCACAATTCTGCGACATATCCAAGGCGGCCATGCCTCAATTCCATGTGACGCATGCACAATTGGGAATTTTCATCTTACTGACGTGACGTCAGACAAAGGGGATTTTCTTAAAGTCCTAACCACCTTCGCCCGGATTCTCGGAAAAGAGTTCCATTTTCCCCTCTTTCCCGTCCATCTCATCGGCAGTTGGCAGCGGGTCTTTCTTGGTGATGATCACCGGCCAAAGTTCAGAGTACTTGCGATTGAACTCGACCCACTTTTCCATGTCCGGTTCTGTGTCAGGGCGGATCGCATCGGCGGGGCATTCGGGCTCACACACGCCACAATCGATACATTCGTCCGGATGGATAACCAACATGTTCTCCCCCTCGTAGAAACAATCCACGGGGCAAACCTCTACACAATCGGTGTATTTGCAGGCGATACAACTGTCGTTGACGATATAAGTCATGGGTGATTTTTTACTCTTTGGTCAGCGTGCAAGAGGTAACGCCAAGACCCGGCTCAATCAAGCGGTGGCATCCGTGAAAAAGCTGCATTGCGACGATCTTTCTTTGTGGGTCGCCCTTTTCCTTCGAATTTCGGATTTGGCGGAGGCTTTTCTTTCTTTTCCTCTGGCGGTGTCAGGTCGGTGTAAAGCGCTTGCGCCTCGGGTGCAGGACCGCGCCGTTCGGCAAGTGCATCAACCTGGATGACCCGGACACGGCGCGACTGGGGGAACGTCAGCGTAACGCCAGTTCGCACCGCATGCGCAGGTTTAGATACCTTCACACCATCGACGCGGACATTGCCCTGGCTGACCAGTTTCGTTGCCAGACTGCGGGTTTTAAAGAACCGCGCGTGCCACAGCCATTGGTCCAGGCGTTGTGTGTCAGCCATTCCGCGCCTTTTCAAGCGATCGGCGCAAAGTCTCTTCGCTTTGTGTATCGAAGGCCAAAAGAATGACTTTTCTCGGCTGGTTTTCACTCCATGCAAGGCAGGTCCGAACAGCGATGTCAGCGGCGTGCTGTTCTGGAAAACCAAAGGCACCAGTTGAAATTGCCGGAAATGCGACACTTTCCGCACCGAGGGCTGAAGCAGCCTTAAGCGCGTTTTGATAACAGGCATAAAGCAGCTCGGCTTCCATGTGTTTGCCGCCGCGCCAAATGGGGCCAACCGCGTGGATAATGGCATTGAACGGCAAGTCATAAGCGCCGGTGACGCGCACCTCGCCAGTTGGGCAACCACCTAAGGTTTGACACTCTGCCAAAAGACCCGGACCCGCCGCATCATGAATTGCTCCATCTACACCACCACCGCCAAGCAGCGTTTCATTAGCCGCATTAACAATGAATTCTGCGTCACATGTGACGATGTCACCAAAAGTGATTTCGACGTTCATAGCGAGCAGGTAGCAAGGAGCAAGTCCATGACTGTATCACGCCTGTTCATTCCTTCGTCTTCAGGCCCATCAGTGCCTGCGCAAAGGGATTATCAGGGTCGATCTTGTCCTTCTTGGGCGGGCGAGACTCAAACGACCGCGCCTTATTGCCACCACCGCCATCCCGCCGCGGCTTGCCTTTGCCCTTTGGCTTGCCCTGCCCTTGCGGACGCCCCTGGTTCTGGCGCGGGCGGTTACCGCCCCATGTAAAGGTGAAGAAGACCTCGACGCGGTCTTCCTCGATGGCGGCATCCGCCGCTTTGCCTGACGGAGATTCGTTTTCTGCCGTCTCAGCCAGCGGATTGCCCTCGGCAGCAGCTACCGCATCTGTGCCAGCCGATTGAATCGTCTCAGCAATGGGTGCAACCCCATCCTCCACTTGCTCAACTGGCGCTTCAGGAACGGGCGCCTCAGTAACAGCCCCTTCGTTCGGTATATTGCGATCCATCACAGGCGTTGCATCTGCCGGAGCCTGTTCTGGGTTTTCCGCGTTAACAACAGTCGCATCAACGGGTCGGGGTTTTTCGCGTTCACCCCGCTCAGCTTTATAACCCAACCCTTCCATCAGGTTGGCAAACTGCTCAAGCGTCATACCGGTGATCGACAGCATATCCGGTGTTGCCTCAAACCCGCCACGCGTGTCCTGGGCGCGCAGCAAATCAGCCAGCCGCTCCAACATATCAATCCGGATCGCGCGCTCGCCTGCTGATTTATAGCCTGACATCAAATAGTTGCTTTGCGCCACGCCTTTCATGCTCGGAATGGTCACCAACCCAGGCGGGGGGCTTTCAGGAAACTCGTCAAAGCCCTTGGCAAGAGACCAAAGCACCAACCGCAATCGCGTCGGCGCAGGCTTCAGCAGCAGCGGCATGAACACCGTGAATTGCCCAAACCGAATGCCGTGCTTACGCAAAAGTCCGCGTGCATCCTGATCAAGCTCTTTCACTTCCGTCATCACGTCGCGGCGATCGATAACACCCATGGCCTCGACCATCCGAAACCCAAAGCCGCGCGCAGCGCCCGTCAGCGTTTCATCACGCTGGATGTTCAACAATGGCTCAAACAACGCGGCGATCTTACGATCGATAAAATGCTGCAAACGTCGCTGCACCTTCTCGGCTACATCAGCACCTGCCTCCTCATCCACGAATGCTTTCACCTGAGGTTTCAGGGGATCATCGCCCGGTACAAGCTTGCCCACGGCATGCTCGCCCCACATCAGACCACCTTGTTCGGTAAAATCCATCTCGCCATCAGGTGCATTGTAAAACCGGTCGGCGCGCAGATGAAACTCAGGCGCAAGTGCTGCCACTGCCGCCGCTTTCACTGTCTTCGCCTCATCGCCAGTGGCATTTGCGTCCTGGTGAAACCGGAACCCCTCCAGCCGCCCGACGAATTGCCCCTCGACGGTCACCTCACCTTTATCGTTCACCTCGGCCACAAGAGCCTCCTTCTGTTTCAACCGCCGAAGCAGCACGGATGTCCGCCGGTCGACAAATCTTTGGGTCAGCGCTTCGTGCAGCGCATCTGACAGGCGGTCTTCTACAGCGCGCGCCTCGCTGCGCCAATGTTTTTCGTCACTTACCCAACCTGTGCGCTGTGCCACATAAGTCCACGTGCGAATATATGCCAACCGCTTGGACAGAGCATCAATGTCACCGTGGGTCTTGTCGATGCGCGCGATCTGGCGCGCCATAAAGTCATCAGGCACCCGCCCTGCCTCATGCAGATAGGTATAAATCCTGCCCAAGAGCGACGCATGCTCCTGATGGCTGATACCCCGAAAATCAGGCACCCGACACACATCCCATAAAAGTTTCACCGACTGTCCATCACTGGCACGCGCTGCAACCTCCGCATCCTGAGAAAGCGATTTCAGCGCGCTAAGGTCATCCGCCTCGCGGGCACGGATTAGCCACTCGTCCTCAGGCGCAGTCTCAAGCGAGGCAATTAACCGCTCTACAGAGCCAAACTCAAGTCGCGCATTGCGCCACATCAGTTTTTTCAGCGGCATAAAGGAATGCGAACAAATCGCATCCACCACCGGCTCGCTCAATGGCGGTGCTTCCCCGGTGACCCCAAAGGTGCCGTCTGTCTGATACCGCCCAGCGCGCCCAGCAATCTGCGCCAACTCATTGGGCGCAAGCTCGCGCATGCGCCGCCCATCAAACTTCCTCAGACCAGAAAACGCGACATGGGTGATATCCAGATTAAGCCCCATGCCAATCGCATCCGTGGCCACCAGATAATCGACCTCGCCATTTTGGTACATATCGACCTGCGCATTGCGCGTGCGCGGGCTCAAAGCCCCCATGACAACAGCAGCACCCCCCTTCTGCCGCCGCAAAAGCTCGGCAATCGCATAGACCTGATCAACGGAAAACCCGACAATCGCTGCGCGGGCAGGCATGCGACTGATCTTTTTCGAGCCTGCATAAGACAATGTGCTAAACCGCTCGCGCCTATCAAACTGAACGCCGGGCACCAAAGCCGCAATCGCGCGCCGCATCGTGTCCGATCCCAAAAAAAGCGTCTCATGCGTCCCGCGCGCCCGCATTAGTCGATCGGTAAACACATGCCCGCGCTCGGGGTCTGCTGCCAGCTGAATTTCATCAATGGCCACAAAATCAGCCCCCATGCCTTCAGGCATGGCTTCTGTCGTGCACACCCAATACTGCGCGCGCTCCGGCACAATCCGCTCTTCGCCGGTGACCAAAGCCACCACCGACGGGCCGCGGGCCGCCACGATCCGATCATAAACCTCGCGCGCCAAAAGACGCAAAGGCAAGCCGATGATGCCGGTGCGATACGCCAACATGCGCTCAATCGCGTAATGGGTCTTACCGGTGTTTGTGGGGCCAAGCACCGCGACAATGCGGCTGGTCATCTGGGACATAAGGGATCAAGGAAATTGTGTGCGCACACCCGTTAAACCTTATCTACCCGGCCCCAGCAACCAGCCACTCTTTCATTGGTCCAAAAATATGTCGGGGTCTGGGGGCAGAGCCCCCAGTCTGGCGACGACGCAGTCGGCGCAAACCCATCGCCAAGCGCACCCATCTCTGGTTATGTCGCGCCATATGACGCAGGACAAACCCATTATCGGCATCCTTCTGATGCTCGCCTTTTGCATCACCGTGCCCTTTGGTGACGCGCTGGCCAAGCTTTTGGGCGACCGAATCGATGTGGCGCAACTCGTGGCGATTCGCATGGGACTTCAGGTCATTCTGCTCTATCCACTGGTGCGCATCGCCGGAATATCACTCCGCATGAGCCGTCGATTGACCCTGCTCAGCGCCCTGCGTGCCGTTCTGCATATCGTCGGCATCGGGTTCATGTTCCTGTCCCTGCGTTACCTTCCGCTGGCAGATGCCGTGGCCATCGCTTTCGTCATGCCGTTTATCATGCTGATCCTCGGCCATACCGTTTTGGGTGAAGACGTTGGCAGTCGCAGGATCATCGCCTGCCTTGTCGGTTTCATCGGCACACTCATGGTCATCCAACCCAACCTGATGAGCGTCGGATGGCCTGCACTTTTGCCGCTGGTGGTGGCGCTGGATTTCGCGCTTTTCATGCTGGTCACTCGCGCGCTTGCCAAAGACACCGACCCGATGGCGCTCCAGGTTGTATCAGGCGCCATGGCCTGCGCGATGCTGGGCCCACTCTTTGTCCTTTTAGCCCCGTTTAAGACGCCCGGTTTTATTCTTGTCTGGCCGGAAAATGGCACCTGGATCCTGCTGCTTCTGATGGGTGTTCTGGGCACGGTCGCACACCTGATGATGACCTGGGCACTGCGTTTTGCCCCATCAGCGACACTGGCACCGATGCAGTACCTAGAGATCCCTGTCGCGGCGGCTGTCGGCTGGTTGATATTCCGCGATTTTCCGAATGGTCTGGCGCTGGCCGGTATCATCGTCACCATCGCCGCCGGCCTTTATGTTATAGCGCGTGAACAAAGGCTTAGTCGATCAGACAGCGAAGCACCTGCGGTAAGTTCTCCCGAGACGTAAGAACAAGACACCCTTGTTTATCAAACTGCAATCGGACCGGGCCAACAACCCGGTTCGAAGTTCCCAAGCGGCCCAAAGGTGACAGGGTCAACCCGTCAATCGGCCATTCCAGCCCCTCGGATGTGCCTTCCATGTCTTCCAGCGGGAACAGCGATATGCGCGTGCCTACGGTGAAATCCAATGTGACATCGCGAGGTGCGGCAAACACCACATCGTGAGTGCCAATCAAGATCGTAGGCGGCCCTTGCATCTGCGCCAGCGCAGCGAGGTTCGCCAAAGTGTGATCAAGCCGCGCATCGGTAAATCCTACCCCAAGAACAAAGGGCGCACCGATCCGCGCAAGGCACTTTTGAAAGTCCGTGCTGTCCTGATCTGCCTTGCCCGAAATCTCAATAAAACGCGCGTATGAAAATTTCCTGCGCGTCTTCGCATCCAGCGAATCAAAATCCCCGATGACCGCAACCGGCTCTTTCCCCATGTCGGCACAGAAATTCGCACCCCCATCAGCTGCCACCAGAAGCGGTGCCAAACTTAACGCGGCAGTAACATTTTGGGCCGAAGGATCGCCCCCACCAACAAGCGTTACACCGTGTTCAGAGCATACATTTGTGGAATTCAACGCCTACTGTCTCCCTGGGCGGTATAAAACGCCTTAATTCTGACCTGAAAAATTCTTGCGAATTCCTCATGTCTGTTCCTATTTTTGTCTGGCGCAGTGGTAAACACATTGTTGCTGTTGTCTGGGGAGAAAGCGATCAAGATGACCGGATCGACCAAAATACTTACCGTGTCCTATGGCACATTCAGTTGCACGCTTGAGGGCTTCGATGATCCTTTGGGCACGATGCGCGAACTTGCCGAGTATTTCCGCGATCTTGCAGCGGATGATCGCTACTTCGGAGCCGAGCCGCCCACGCCCGATGTAGAGATGCTCCAAAACATTGCGCAGCGCGAAGTGCGTCAGAAAGTTGAGGCGCGCACAAGTCCGACTGGGATTTCGCTTACCAAAGTTGATAACACGGTCGATGCGCCGCAAGCGCAGCACCCCGCTGCCAAAGAAGCCGCCGATCCAGACAAGGGCCCTTTGACCTTCGACGACGATTTCCTGATGGCTGACGAGCCAGAGGATATTCTGGCCGTAGACCCAGACGCGGCCCCATCGAAAGACGGTCCAGCCGAAACAGTGGCCGAAAAACTCCGCCGCATTCGTGCTGTTGTCTCGCGCCAGCCGGGAGAGAATTCGAACAACTCTTTTAGTCAACCTCAGGCCCAGTCCGCCAC
>JABDJX010000129.1 GCA_013003245.1 Silicimonas sp.
CGGTGCCTTATATCGAGGTGAAGAATAACTCTTCTCGGGTCGAGCATGAGGCGACGACATCCAAGGTGGACGACGATCAGTTGTTTTACTGCCGCCAGCGCGGCATGGACGAGGAAGAGGCCGTGGCACTGGTTGTGAACGGGTTCTGCAAGGAAGTGCTTCAAGCGCTGCCGATGGAATTCGCGATGGAAGCGCAGCAGTTGGTGGCGATTTCACTGGAGGGGAGTGTTGGTTGACTTTTGACCAAGAACCTTTCGGAAATCCGTCTCAACCGAGCCGTTGCCGAAGCGCGCAAACGAAAAATAGCGCGTGTGGGCATCTTCTTGGCAGTCGCGATAGGACTGGCAGTTGGAACTCAATTGGCGTTGGCCGATCCGACTATGTTCACTCTGTTGATGATGCTGGTTTGGCCTATCCTGTTTTCTGCGATTTGGTTGATCATGGTTAGCGTAATAGATCGCCGTTCCCAGAAGGATCGTTGGTTAATCGAAGAACAAGAAACAAAAATGAGACTAGAAGAAACCGCCAAACGAATTGCTGAAGCAAAAGAACGTGGCGAAATTTAATTAATGATGCGTGGGGGCAAAACTAAAGGACTGCTTATGCAAAACACGAACGTAAACAAAGAAGTAGACGCCCTGAACGAAGCCCTCGTGGGCGGCGCACGCACACTTGCCATCTACGCGGGCTGGGCCGCTTTGGCCGCCGCGCTTTTGTTCCTTTTCCTCTACATCTTTGGCCGCTTCATCGACACCGGCGCACCGCGCTATCTGATCCCGGCGATCATCTGGGGCGCTGTGGCCTATTTCGGTCTCACAACCATCTGGAGCCGCATCAAGCCATGATCCGCCCGCTCCTCATGTCTGCTCTTCTGACCGGCTGCTTTTGTGGCATCTTTGCGCTGGGCATCCATTGGGCGACGAACATGCTGGGGCAACTCTCGATCCTGATGATCAGCTTCACCAGCGGGTTTCTGGGCAGCCTTTTTGCCAGTCTTGTGATGACCCGTATGCGCGGTGAGGGCGAATGACCCAACTGGTGCGCAAGAACAACCGGCGCTTCCGGCGCACGGGCACTTACGTGTCGCCTCTGGCGCATGTGGTGCGGGCTGAGCACATGGGCCAGACGATCTTTTTTACCGTGCCCAACCCCAAGGACGAGATTCAGCAGTACCACTTCCGTGGTGAGTTTTATGAGCGTGAAGAGCTTGAGATCATCGCGCGGCATATGCCCGTGGGCGGCACCTATTGCGACATCGGGGCCAATGTCGGTAATCACGCGATTTTCGTGGCCAAGTTCCTGCACGCTTCAAGGCTGGTGCTGATCGAGCCCAATCCCCCGGCGATCGAGACGTTGGAAAGCAACCTTTACCTGAACGGGATCGAGGGGATTTGCGACCGCCGCCATCTGGGCATTGGTCTGTCGGACGGCGCGCACGACAGTGCCCTTATGCGCACGCCGGGCCGCAATCTTGGTGCTGCCCGCATTCGCGAAGTAAGCGAGGATGACGCCGAAGGGGCCATTGCCCTTGCCACGGGCGACAGTTTGCTGGAGGCCGAGGCGTTCGATCTGATCAAGATCGATGTTGAAGGCCATGAAATAAAAGTACTAACCGGATTGGCATCGACGATCCGCGTGACCCGTCCCAAGCTTTTCATCGAAGTGGATGGCGAGAACGACGATGCCTTTCAGGCATGGATCAAAGAGACGAATTACGAGGTATTGGAAACTTTCCAACGCTATCCGCGCAATCAGAACTACATGGTGGGTCCGAAATGATCGTCACAACCACACCTTCCGTCGAAGGCAAATCCATCACCGATTACAGGGGCGTTGTCGTCGGCGAAGCGATCCTCGGCGCGAACGTGTTCCGCGATATCTTTGCGTCGATCACCGATATCGTGGGGGGCCGCTCGGGGGCGTACGAAAAATCGTTGGGAGAGGCGCGCGAGACGGCCCTGATGGAGCTGCAGCAGCGTGCGCAGGAAGCCGGTGGAAACGCGGTTGTTGGCGTCGATCTGGACTATGAGGTGATCAACAACATGCTGATGGTTTCGGCCAGCGGGACGGCGGTGGTTGTCGCCTGATGTTGCCATTGACGCGCATAATCTGGCCGACCAGCCCGAAAAGCAATGATATCACCGCATCAACGCCCTTTTTTGGTCACGTTCCATTGAGACCTATCTCTCAACAGTCTCAAAGGGGCCATTGGCATGTCTCGTTCAGATCAGAGCGGTTTCGAAGACCGCCTCAAGCGGATTCAAAAAGGCGGTGCAAACACCATGGGCGAGGTCCACATCGGGCCACGCGACGAGGTGCGTGCCAACAAGAAGGGGCGCAAAAGCCGTCCGTCCAATACCGTTCGCATCAAGCAAAAGAACAAGAAAACCACCGTGTTGGGAGAAGGCTCGAACAGTGCGTTGGTGCCGCTGGCGCTGATGTTTGGCGCGCTGTCGATGTTCGTGGGGCAGGCCGCGGCATTCCACTTCTTTCAGGATGGCGGTTTGGCACCGATCACGCCACCAGAGGTCATTGCGCCCTATATTCAATATGCGCCACTGGCCATCGGGGGTACACTGGCGGCACTCTTTATGTGGACATTCCGTCTTTCCGGTTTCCTGCGCAGCGCGGCTTTGATTGCCGGGTGCGCGGCCGTCTTTGTCTATCATGTCGAACTGGTTCAGAAGGTCCCCGGCCTTTACACCGGCTTCTTCACCAAGGAATACGTGGCTTCGGTTCTCACCAAGGTCTGACACCCCTTACAACACTAGAAAATCGGTTCAGGGCGCGCCATTTCGGCGTTGCCCCTTTTGCCGTTTTGAGAGGAAAAAATGCTTAAGATCAAAAACCTCCACGTGAAACTTGAGGAAGAAGAAAAGCAGATCCTGAAAGGGGTCGATCTGGACGTGCCCGCAGGCAGCGTGCACGCGATCATGGGGCCAAACGGCTCTGGCAAATCGACGTTGTCCTACGTGCTTTCAGGCCGCGACGGCTATGAAGTTACCGAGGGCACGGCCACGTTGGGAGATGCCGATATTCTGGAAATGGACCCAGAAGAGCGCGCGGCAGCGGGCCTGTTTCTGGCCTTTCAGTACCCAGTTGAAATCCCGGGTGTGGGCAACATGACCTTTCTGCGCACCGCTTTGAACGCGCAGCGCAAGGCGCGTGGTGAAGAAGAGATAAGTGCTGCCGATTTCCTTAAGCTGATCCGCGAAAAGGCCAAGGCGCTGAAGATCGATGCGGACATGCTCAAGCGTCCGGTCAACGTCGGCTTTTCGGGAGGCGAGAAAAAGCGCAACGAAATCCTGCAGATGGCGATGCTTGAGCCAAAGATGTGCATCCTTGACGAGACGGATTCTGGCTTGGACGTGGATGCGATGAAGCTTGTTTCGGAAGGCGTGAACGCGCTGCGCGACGAAGGGCGTTCGTTTCTGGTGATCACCCACTATCAGCGCCTGCTTGACCACATCAAACCTGACGTTGTGCACATCATGGCCGACGGTCGGATCGTGAAAACTGGCGGGCCGGAGCTGGCGCTTGAGGTGGAAAACAACGGCTATGCAGATATTCTGGGTGAGGTGGCGTAATGGGCCTGCCTGCAGAAAAACAGGACACGACCGAAGCGCGGATTGCCGGGCTTGAGATGCCCAGTAGCGCTGGTTGGGCGGAAGCTGCGCGCAAGGACGCTTTGGCGCGGTTCCGTGCGATGGGCCTGCCCGGTGCGCGCGATGAATACTGGCGCTTTACCCGGCCCACGGATTTGAACGCGGTGCAGGTGACCTCGACGGCATTTGCCGAGGCCGAGGCAAAGCTGCCGTTTGAAGACATTGACCGGCTGAAAATCGTCTTCCGCGATGGCGTTTTTGATGCCGAAGCGTCGGACGATCTGGAGTTGGAAGGGATCGAGATTGAACGCCTCAGCGCCGCGATGGAGACAGATATCCATTGGGCAAAAGACCTTTACGGCGTGCTGGAAACCACAGCGCAGACGCCCGTTGTGCGTCCTTTTGCGGCGATGAACACGGCCTTTGCCACTGACGGCGTGGTAATCCGCGCAACCAAGCCTGTCTCGCGCCCTGTGTCCTTGGTTTACCTGCACGAGCAGACCGACAGCGACGCGATCCTGCACTTTGTGATCAAGGTTGAAAGCGGTGCCAATCTGACGGTTTTAGAAAACGGACCGGCTGCTGCGCGGTTCAACAAATGCATGGAAGTCGACGTGGCAGATGGCGGTCAGTTCCACCACATCCGCGCGCAAGGGCGCGATCATGACCGCGTGGCCGTAACACACCTTTTTGCGCGTCTGGGCGAGGAAAGCGTGTTCAAATCCTTCACGCTGACCGCCAATGGCAAGCTGACCCGGAACGAGGCGTTTATCGAACTGACCGGCGACAACGCGACCGCACATATCGCGGGTGCTGCTGTTGGAGACGGGGATTTTCACCACGACGACACGGTTTTTGTTACCCATGATGCGGTCAATTGCGAAAGTCGTCAGGTGTTTAAGAAGGTGTTGAAAAACGGGGCTGTTGGCGCGTTTCAGGGCAAAATCCTTGTTAAAGCCGGGGCGCAGAAAACTGACGGGTACCAAATCAGCCAATCGCTTTTGCTGGACGACGATGCACAGTTTCTGGCCAAGCCAGAGCTTGAGATCTACGCCGACGACGTGGCGTGTTCGCATGGCTCGACCTCGGGTGCGATTGACGAAACAGCACTCTTTTACTTCCGCTCGCGCGGCATTCCTTTGGCCGATGCCCAAGACCTGCTGGTTCTGGCGTTCCTGGCTGAAGCCATTGAAGAGATCGAGGACGAGGCGATTGCTGATGACATCCTTGGCCGCCTTGAAACCTGGCTGATCCGGCATCGCGAGTGAGTGTTGTGCGCGATATTATGCGCACCTATCGCGCCCCGCGCGAGGTGCAGGCGCGCCGGATGTCGGGTGCCCCGCGAGAGGATCGCGCGCTTGCGGTCCTGATGGGGGCTTGCGTGCTGATCTTTGTCGCCCAATGGCCGCGTCTGTCGCGCGAGGCGTTTCTGGACCCTTCCATCGGCTTTGACGCGCGCCTCGCCGGGGCCTTGTTTGGGTGGATCATGGTGATGCCGCTGGTGTTTTACGCGCTCGCCGTTATCACGCAATTGATCCTGCGCGCCTTTGGAACAGCGGGTGCGGGCTATGCGTCACGCATGTCGCTCTTCTGGGCGCTACTGGCCTCAACGCCGCTTTGGCTGTTGACGGGTTTGACCGCGGGTTTCGTTGGTCCCGGCGCGGGGTTGACGATCACCGGAATTGCCGCTTTGGGTGCCTTTGTGATTTTCTGGATGGCAGGGCTTTCTGTTGTTCTGATGCAGCGGAATGAGGGCAGGGCGTGACACTTTTCGATTCTCTGATCGCGCAGGGCAAACGCGCCTTTCGCGAGCCGCGCCAAACCGCTGCCGATGTGCTGGCCCTTGGGTTCCCGCGCGAGGCCTTGGCGCCTGCGCTGATGCTTGTGGTCGTTATCAGCGTACTGATGAGTGCGGCCTCTGACATGATCGCTCCGCCACCTGTGCAAATCTCTTACTTTCGCATGGCGCTTTTGATCATGATAATCTTCACCTCGTTCTCGTTTGCCATCGCACAGATTGGCAAGATGATGGGCGGGGTTGGATCATTCGCCGACTCGCTGCTATTGGCAGTCTTTTTTCAGGCGATCTTCATTCCGATCCAGGCGATCCAGGTTGTCTTGATGGCATTTTCACCCGAGCTGGCGGCCGTACTGGCCTTTGGCATCATCCTCTTTGGCTTCTGGATCAACGTGAATTTCATCGCCGCTCTGCACGGCTTTGAAACACTCGGTCGGGCGCTTGGCGTGCTGATCCTGGCCTCCATCGCGGTGGCGTTTTTCCTGGTCATTGTCACGCCCTTGCTGGGTATTTCGATATCGTCCGGAGGTGCTGTCGGTGTTTGACGTAAACGAGATTCGCAAGGATTTCCCAATCCTGTCGCGGCAGGTGAATGGCAAGCCGCTGGTTTACCTTGACAATGGCGCGTCGGCGCAGAAACCGCAGGCGGTGATTGATGCCATCACCCAAGCTTATGCGCAGGAATATTCCAACGTGCACCGGGGCCTGCACTATCTGTCAAACCTTGCGACCGAGAAATACGAGGCCGTGCGAGGCACCGTTGCACGGTTCCTGAATGCCGCGTCAGAGGACGAGATCGTGATGAACTCGGGCACCACTGAGGGCATCAACACGGTGGCCTATGGCTGGGCGATGCCGCGGCTGGAGGCAGGTGACGAGATCATCCTGTCAGTGATGGAGCACCACGCCAATATCGTGCCGTGGCACTTCTTACGTGAACGCCAGGGCGTGGTGCTGAAATGGGTCGACGTTGACGAGACCGGCGCGCTTGATCCGCAAAAGATCATCGACGCAATTGGCCCCAAAACCAAGCTGATCGCGGTGACCCACCTGTCAAACGTGCTTGGCACGCTGGTGGATGTGAAAACCATCTGCGAGGCAGCCCATGCGCAAGGTGTCGCCGTGTTGGTCGATGGCTCACAAGCCGCGGTGCACATGCCGGTGAACGTGGCCGACATAGGTTGCGATTTTTACGCGATCACAGGCCACAAGCTTTACGGCCCTTCAGGTTCGGGCGCGATTTACATCCGTGCCGACCGGCAGGCTGAAATGCGCCCCTTCATGGGCGGCGGCGACATGATCAAAGAGGTCCACAAGGACCACATTATCTACAACGATCCGCCGATGAAGTTTGAGGCTGGCACGCCTGGCATTGTCCAGCAGATTGGGCTTGGTGTAGCGCTTGAGTATATGATGGGCCTTGGGATGGAGAATATCGCCGCCCATGAGGCAGGTTTGCGTGACTACACGCGCAAGCAGCTTGACGGTCTGAACTGGTTGCAAGTCCAGGGCACCACGGCAGACAAGGCCGCGATCTTTTCATTCACGCTGGATGGCGCGGCCCACGCGCACGATATTTCCACGATCTTGGACAAAAAGGGTGTGGCCATCAGGGCAGGGCAACATTGTGCCGGTCCCCTGATGAACCACTTGGCCGTCAGCGCAACGGCACGCGCGTCATTCGGGCTTTACAACACCAAAGCCGAAGTGGACGTGCTGGTCGAAGCGCTGGAGCTTTGCCACGAGTTGCTTAGCTAGCCGGACTGCAGAATCTCCTTCACCTTTTCAAGCGTGGCTTGGTAGTCCGGGTTATGTCGAAACTGCGAAAGCGCGTGCGCAATCCGTTCCCAGTCGTCTTGTGTCATATCACTCATTAGGTACTCTTTCACTCGTTAGAACTTGAACGAGGCGGCAATGGCGGCAGAAAGCGGCGCACATGTGGTCGAATGAAAGCTGACCTAGCCAATGAAATTAAGATTTTCCGAAAATTGGATGCAGCCGCTGGCACCAAGATCTCATTTGCCTCTGATCGCGACTGCCGCTAAGACACCTCTGACGCACCCGTAGCTCAGCTGGATAGAGCGCTGCCCTCCGAAGGCAGAGGTCAGAGGTTCGAATCCTCTCGGGTGCGCCAAACATTTCAAAGAGTTGAGGCTATGCGATGCGACCAAACAAGGTC
>JABDJX010000134.1 GCA_013003245.1 Silicimonas sp.
GTGTATCGTCATCTGCCAGCCCCTTTGTCAGGATGTCAGGGCATCGGGATTTGGACAGGATCCGAAACGCGGCAGCGCGGATAACGGGTTCGGCGTCGCGAAACGCAGTTTCGGCAGTTGGTCGAAAGCCTTCGGGAAGGGTTTTAGAGGCCAGGGCAGTCCAGGCTTCAAATCTGACGGCAGGGTCGTCGTGCGAAACGCGGGCAATTATTGCGTCGGTCAAACGTGCGTCGTCCACACCAGAGAAAATGCGGATGGCATCGCAAACAAGCGTTGCTGCAATGTCATCTGACCCTTCAACGGCGCGCCGTTTCATGCGTTTGGCACCCGTTTCCTCAGGTGTATCCTCCGCAAATTTTGGCGATTGCTCTTGATCCGAAAGGATAGCGTCAAGGGTGGATCGGGCGCGGACTGGGGGCTGTTGATCTTGGTTCTCAACGATGTCACCGTCCGGCGTGATCCAGATTTTTCGGGGACCTGCGCCTTCCTTTGGAGTGCCCATATCGGGCGCTGACGCATCAAGAGTACCGTTGGATGTCGAAACTTCTATGTCGCCTGAAATCGCGGCAACTGCCGCCTCAATCGCCGCGGTCTCGCCGGATATGGCGCGGTCGCGCAATACCGTCAAAATGGCTGCGCGCACCTGACGGGCGGCGTTGTCCAGTCGTTGAACCAGATGGGCGACAGGCAAATCAACACATCCCATAGCTCTGGCTGCAGCAACGCGGACTTCTAGCGGGCGGTCCGCGTTGTCGAGGGTCTTCAAAAGCGGACCTTCGGCCCGATTTGGTGCCAGCACAGGCAGCCGCGCCGCGGCTTCGCCGGCCAGAACCGGCTGAGCATCGTCCAGCCACACCAGCATGTTGTCGACGAGGGCCTCGTGAAACGCAGGATCAAACGGGGGTGCAAGGTGCTGAACAGCAATCGCTTTCACCTGTTCGTTCGGATCCGATAGGCCCTTGCGTGCAAGTTTTGGCACGGCGGTTGCGGCATTGCGAAGGGCGACCGAGCGCACGCTTGGGTCGGGGTCCGACGTGGCAAGAGCCTCGCATCGTGCGTCATCGCCGGGCAAAATGGTGGCCGCCAGCTCGCGCAGCTGCGGCGCTTCAGAGTGGATCAATGCATCAAGATGCAAGGCAAAGCTTTCTGGTGACGCATTTGCCAGGGTTTTGGCCACCCGCCTTTTGAGCTGATCGGACCCGGCATGAAACAAATCCAACAAGGTACCGATGCCTTTGTCGCCCATGCCGGTAAGCGCGTCGAACACGGCCTCATCGACCGTCTGACCGTATGGATCGTTCAATGCCGTCAGCAGGTCTTCGATTGCCGTGTCGGCACGCAGATCTCCAAGGGCCCGGATCGCGGCGGTCTGGATATCCAGCCAGTCTTCCCAGTCGCTGCCTGCGTCTTCCCATGTCACGCGATCTTCAGCCCGCGTGGTCGCCAATGCGCGAAAGAGCGGGATTGCCGTGCGGTCTTTCAAACGGACCAACGCAGATATGGCGGCAAGTTTGACCTCGCGCACCGGGTCGCCTTCCAACGATTGCAGGAGCGCCGTGGCGTCTTCTGGTCGCGCCAGCGGCGCCAGCGCCTCCATTGCATCACTGCGCACATCCGGGTCCGGGTCCAATAGTGCTGCCAGAAAGGAGGCTCGGTTCGCATTTGCCTGCTCTCCTTCAAGGCAGGGCAATGCGCGTATGGCGGCCGAGCGCAGCACATCGTTGTCCGATCCAAGATGTTTGGTGAACGCACAGTGGTCTGACGCGTCGGTGGCGGCGATAAGAGTATCGACCTGCATGGATTATCCTTCCGGCAAAAATGGATCCGCATCAAAAAGACGCGGATCCGGGCACTTATGCGATGTCGCGGCGGGCAAAGGACATCGAGCGGAACTGTGACTTGTAGGGGCTTTCGCCCATCTTCCGCACCTGGCCGACGCCCATCTTGTAGTTGTAGTTGCCGCTGATCCAGTCAACCACGCGGCCCGCCAAAGCGTTTGCTGGCTGCGAGGTGTGAAGGAAGTCCATGTAACCAAGGTTTTCCTTCACCGCGGGCGTCACGATGGCGACGGCGGTGATTGACGCCTTGGTCAATTCGATGTGGCCATTCTTAAGCAGCTCGGAGAAATCGAAATCGCTGCCTTCGATACCGATGATCGTGTCTGTCTGTACCGGTATGCGGTCCGAATAGACCTGAACCAGATCTCCGCTTTCAATCCCGCGCGCTTCGGCAACGGTTGGGTGCAACTCAATCCAGTTTTCCGGCCAGCGTTGCACGATGTAGGGTCGGCGACGGTCGTCATAACCGGATTGCCAGCGCTCGTTGATCCGGCCCGATGTGATCCAGATCTCGTCCTCGCGTGGCTTGAGCCACTCCCAATAAGAGCTGAACAGATCCCACGGCGCTTTCTGAATGTTGCACTTGCCGGTCTGGCTGTTGAAGTGCGTCAGCTTCTTGTTGAAGACGTTCGCCCCCATCGGGCCTTCATCCGGCAAGACACGGTTCACGTCGTGCAGGCGCTTGGTTTCCACCAGCGTGCCGTCCTTGTCCATCAGAACAGGGCCTTGAATGCCGTTGGTGCCGAACTCGCCCAGCTTTTCATGCAGGGTTTTGCCTTCCTGATCAGCCTTGACCTTGACCATGAAGAAGTCTTTGCGCGAGCCACGCGAGAACCGCGCGCCTTCTTCCAGCACCTCGTTGGAGTCCTTCCAGTCAAAGCCCTCAAATCCCATCTTTTTGGACAGTTGCGCGATGATCCACCAATCGGGCTTGGCCTCGCCCGGGGCATCGTAGAACTTTGGGTACAGCCGGATGCGGCGTTCGCCGTTGGCGCGGGTGAAGGTGTCTTCCCCCCAACCTGACGCCGGGAAGATGATGTCGGCATAGCGCGCACCAATCGGATCGACCAAGTAAATGTCTTGATTCCACACGACCATGCCACCCGAGTCGACGCGCCGTTTCAGGGTGTCTATGATGTCTTGTTTTTCGAAGCTCATTACCTGATGCGGGTTGCGCGTGGTGAGTTCATCGAACTTGGCCTGCAAGGACTGCGAGCCACACATCGCCTGCACCCAGGTGGTGCCAATGACGTGGGCCAGCCGCGTGTGGCCGCTCATCAGATAGCGGTCAGTATCCATCGCGCGACGGCGACGTCCGGGAAGCTTTTCGGGCGACTTGTTGCGCGGATAGCCTCCGCCACGCAGACCGCCACGTTGGTGACCACCGGCGCGTCCGATTACCTGACCGGGGCGCCCACCGGCACCAACCGTGATGCCCAGCGCGGATATCGCCTGTGTATTCCCGGTGTTGTTTGACCAGTAAAACCCCTTTTCGATCATGATCGAGGTCTTTGGCCGGCTGCCGTCTTCTTTCGGTTTCGCCATCCATTCGGCAGCAGTGTAAATCTTCTGCACGTCGATGTCGGCAATCTCGGCTGCCTTTTCCGGCTCGGAATAATCCTGGCTAAGCAGCCACTCTTTCCAGTCCTCAAACCCAGCGGTCTGGAATTTCCCCCAGGTCGTGCGCCACTGCCACGGCGTGTTGCGCGTGCCCTGACCAAAGCCCGAGGAGCTTTCCCACTTGTTGTTGACCCATTGCTGGATCCATTCGCTGTCTTCCCAGCCGTTCTCGACGATCACCCGCGCGATGGCGAGGACGACGGGCAAATCTGTGCCCGGCTGAATGTCGATCACCATGCCACCGTTTTTCTCGGCAAATGCTGTGCCGGAGGTGCGGCGCGGAAGCAGGAAGATCGCCTTCTGGCCACCTTGGATCGCGGGCATGATGTAGTCGGTGAAGAGGATCGTTTTGGATTCGTAAGGGTCCGTGCCGCACATCAAAAGCGTATCGGCATCCGCCCAGTCGTCATAACTTGGCCCAAAGTTGTCAAAGCCCGCGTCCCGGAAGCCAGGGGTCGATGTCACATCCGATGGAGTGTCGTGGAAAGTGAAATTGGCCGTACGCACATGGCGCAGCGCGTACTTGGTGATGGCGTAGGTGTTTTCCATATAGCCATAGGAAAAAGTCTTTACGCCGTAGGCATTTGTACCGTGCTTCTCAAGTACGTAGTTGCCAACCTCGGCTGCGATGTCCATCGCGAAATCCCAGGTCACGGGCATCAACACGCCGAACATCCGCACCATCGGCGACTTCAGCCGGTCGCGCGTCGGGGTCTGCGGGTTATAGACCTTTTGAGCAAGCGCGCCGCCTCTGATCGACGAGTTACCCGAGTAATTCACGAACTCGGTGTCCTTGTCGGGGATGATGACCACGTGATGCGGCTCGCCATTGTGCAGCACGATGTTGTGCTGGTTCGGCGCGACCCATGCGCCCAAGGGAGCGACGGGAAAGTCTTCGCCAAAGGCGTTTTCCTCGGCCTTGGGGCCGCCCACCTTGCCGCCTGCGACGGGCCAGCGATAGACTTTGTACCCGCAGGCCACGATGCAATAGTCACACGCCGTCGAGATGACGTCTGCGTCTGGCGGTGGCAGCGGAACAGAACTTTCAGGGACATAATATGGTGTGGACATGGATGTTCCTCCTTAGCCCTGTAGATTGTCAAAGCGGCCATAGATCAGGCCGAACATGCCGACGGCGTAGATATCGTCGCCATCAAGCTCCAAAAGCACCTGCGGCAGCGATTGATATGCCTGGCCGGCGATAAAGATGCCGTGGCGTGTCAGATCGAAGGTCGTCAGGTGCAAAGGGCAGGGGCCTAGCGCCTTGTCCGCGGCCTGATAGGTGCCTTGCAGCGGCCCGCCCTGATGGGTGCAGGTATAGTTGAACGCGACCACGTCCTTTTGCGGGCCAATGCCACCGCCTGCTTCCTTTCCCAGTTTGACAAGGATCGATTCTGCGTACTCTCCCTCGTCGGGGTATTCAAAATCGAAGGGCTCATCGGTGGTCAGCTCGCTCAGCCTGGCAATCAGTTTGCGCGGATAGGTGGAGACCGCTGCAGGCGTTTGCGCCTCGGGCATGCCGGGAATGCCGACCATGACCACGGTGGTGGCTATGCCGCCGGTCAGCAAAAACTGTCGGCGGTTCATCAGGCACTTGCGTGTGCCCGCCTTTGCTGCCTCGTCGTTCTCGCCGTTGATGGCTGCGAGGATCTTGGGATCAACTTTTGTCATGACTGTCTCCGCGTCAATTCTGCGCCAAGGGGAGCGGCTGCATTTCAGGTATCTCGGGGTCAGCGACCAGAATTTCGGCACCGCTGAGGCTTTCAAGAAACGCGACGATGTCGTCGATTTCGTCGTCGTTCAGACCTAGTGGCTGGATCAGATCGGTCTTGTTGGCCGAGAATTCGTTCTCGCCGCCACCTTCGTTGTAAAAGACCACCACGTCGCGCAGCGTCTCAAGCATGCCGTTGTGCATGTAAGGGTAGGTGTACTTGGTGTAGCGCAGGGAGGGCACGCGGAATTTGCCCAGGTCGGCGTCCTGCTTGGTGCGGAAATAGAGACCCGGGTCGTCCTTGTACTTGCGGTATTTCTCTTCTGTCACGCCTTTAGCAAACAGCTCGAAGCGAAAGGTGATCTGGGCGATCTCGTCGTCTTCCCACCCGTCATAGGGGGGCACACCAAGGTTATAGTATGCCTCGTTCGACAAAAGCGCACCGTTGTGACAGGTCGCGCAATTCGCCTTGTCTGTGAAAAGCGCAAGACCGCGCTTTTGCTGGTCGCTTAACGCGTCGTCATCTCCGCGCATGTAATTGTCGAATGGCGTGTCGGTTTGCACAAGCGTCCGCTCATAAGCGGCGATGGCCATATACGCGTGGCGCACCAGAGGGTATTTGTCGCCAAACACGGCTCGAAAGGCCTCGCGGTATTCCGGCACAAAGGCCAGGCGCGCTTCCATCATGTCATCTTCGCCATTGCCTGCGACACCGCCGCGCGCAGCAGAGCGTGCCTGATGCTCCAGCGACCCGGACGATCCGGCCCAGAACAGTTTCTTGTAATAGGCCGAGTTGATAATCGTCTGGCTGTTGCGCCAGTGCGTCGTGCCGGGATAGCCAAAGCTGATCTTGTCCTGAACGGCCCAGCCTGCTTCGGGCCGGTGACAGGCAGAACAAGGCATGCCGTAGTTGCCCGACAGGATCGGATCGAAATAAAGCAGCTTGCCAAGCGCCACTTTCTCGGGCGTTTGCGGGTTGTCGGCCGGGATCGGCGGTGGCTCCAAAGCGGCCAACTCGGCAGGCCGGTGACTGTCCGCCAGTGCTGTGCCTGCAAGGCAAGTTACGATAAGAGCAGCGGAGATCCGGTTGCGATGTGTCATTGTGGTCTCCATCAGTTCTGTGTGTTGAGCCAGTTGTCGATCAGTGCGTAGTCGAAGTCGGCTTCGCGCCAGACGTACGCATCTGTGTCAAAGCTGTCGCCGGAGAGGCTTTCAAGAAAGGCGATCAAGTCGGCCTTTTCGCTGGGCACCAGTCCAAGTGGTCTGAGGCGCGGGTCTTTCAGCGCGTCGCTGCCGCCGCCTGCATCATAGAAATCAACGACTTCGTTCAGCGATGCAAAAACACCGTTGTGCATATAGGGCGCGGTCCAGACCAGTTCGCGCAACGTAGGTGTCAGAAAGGTCCGCTTGGTGTCGGGCCAATGCGTACGGACATAAGCGCCAAGGTCTTCGCGCAGGTTCATGTAATTCTCGACGCCCATGAATTTGGCATAAGTCACGAAGGCTGAGTGCCGTTCGGGGTCGGACCAGATATCAGGATTGTTCGGCACGCCGGTGTTGTGCGGTTTGTCATCGGTAAACCGCGTGCCCGCGTGGCAGGCCACGCAGTTGCCCTTGCCTTCGAAAATACCCTGTCCGCGCAGCGCCGACGCCGACATCTGGCCGGTATCAATGGGTGCATTGCGTGACTGGATCGTCTTCATGAAATCCATCAGCGCGTTGCGCGCGCCCCCGTTTGAAGGCTCTGACATGCCGGCGGCGGCAAACATCTCGATATAGACCGGGTCCTGCTTCATGCGTTCTTGCATGATCCGCATGTCCATGTTCATCAGATAGGTTTCGGTGATCATCTCGCGCGCGACATCGTTCAGGTTTGTGCCCAAACGCCCATCGTGCATCCAGGCCGCGCGAAACCCGACATTGGCCAAGGTCGGTGCATTTCGGAAATGGCCGGCACCGGAGTAGGCGTCTGAAAGAGCTTGGCCGTCGGTAAACGCGTTCTCCGGATTGTGACAACTGGCGCAGGCCAGCGATGTGTCACCAGACAGCCGCGTGTCATAGAACATGCGCTTGCCCAATTCGGCGCGCGCAGCGTTCACCTCAATCGCCGGATCAGGGGTGACGTCCTGGGCAGTGGCGCTTGCCCCTCCTATGACCAGACAGATTGCCAGCAAGGTTGGTCTCATTGCGCTCTCCTATTTTCGAGGCCGACAGGACGCCGGAGCTATCTTTGCGCACCGCTTGGATCGACGATGCCGGATCGGGAGGAGGGCTGGGAATAGATGCAGTCACGCCACCCGTGGAACGGCGGCAAGTGGCGCATCACAAATTCGAGCGACCGGCGCTTGCCCCCAAGAACATGCTAGCAAGCGATTGCAGTGCTTGTGTTGCGGGGCGTGTTGCGATTTGTAATTTCTTGTGACGAAATGTTGCGATGGCTGGAGAATTGAGGCTGGCGACCTAGCTCGCCAGTGCTTTATCAAGAAGCCTTCGCAGCTCTTGCGCCAGTTTGGCGGGTTGGACGGGCTTATCCAGCATCGCGGGAGCGATCCCCGGCACAGCGACAATCCGGGGCTTATAGGCACTGCAAAAAACAACCGGTATTTCAGGGCGCAATGTTCGAAGTTCGCGCACCATGTCTTCGCCGCTCATATCAGGCATAACCATGTCTGAAATCACCAGATCGAAGCGCGACGGATCGCTTCTGAACCGGTCCAGCGCGATCCGCGGAGAGGTGAAAGCCTCGACCCTGTAACCAAGACGTTGCAATAATCGGCGGAACGTTCCCAAAACCTCGGCCTCGTCGTCGACAAGAATGATCCGTTCGGTTCCGCGTGGGATCTCGTCTTCGGTGGCCACCTCGTCGGCCTCGCTTTTGGCTGCGCGCGGCAAATCGACAATAAATGTGCTGCCCTGTCCCAATTCGCTGTGAACCGAGATCTGCCCCCCCATTTCATCGACCAATCCATAAACAACCGACAGCCCCAAACCTGTACCCTTGCCGATTGGTTTGGTCGTGAAGAAGGGTTCAAACAGATGCCTTTGTGTTTCTGCTGACATTCCGGGCCCGGTGTCGGTCACTTTCAGCTGAACTCTTTTGTTGGCGTATGGTACGACAGTCAGCGTGATTTCACCTGCGTTGCCAGCCAAGGCTTCGGCAGCGTTGCGACAGAGGTTCATGATGATCTGATGCAAATGCGTAGCGTCGCCGCGGACAAAGAGCGGCTCATCCTCGGGGATATGGCGGATAGTGATAATCGGCGGAACGGAAGCCTTCAAAAGCCCTATGACCTCGTCAATGATGGTGCCAAGATTGATGGTGCGCATCTCGCCGGGTTCACGGCGAGCAAAGGTGAGCAACTCGCGGATCAAGCTTTGCGCCCGGCGTGCTGCGATGTCGATCTGAGCGATTTCACCCGCCAGATCACTGTTTTCAGGGGCATCAAGACTTGCAAGATGTGTGGAGCCGACAATGGTCGTCAGGATATTGTTGAAATCATGCGCAACGCCGCCGGCGAGTTGTCCCACCGCTTCAAGTTTTTGCGCGCGTACGACCTGATCTCGCGCCTGACGCTTTTCAGTAATGTCTTCACTGATCCCGATGAAATTCAGAATGCTGCCGTCCGGAGCGACCAGGGGCAAAATGGTCGATTCTGCCCAATAACTGGCACCGTCTTTCTTCCGGTTGCGAAAGACACCGTGCCAGACCTCGCCTTTTGCAAGCCCTGTTCGGATCTGGTTGTACACCTCTTGGGTGGTTTCGCCGGATTGGAGAAAGGCCGGTGTTTGGCCTTTGATTTCCGCAAGCGTCCAACCGGTCAGTTCGGTGAATTTCGTGTTCACGTATTGGATGCGGGCTTCGGTGTCGGTGATGATGATTGTCGCGGGGCTTTGTTCCACGGCCGTGGCCAGACGACTTTCGGAATGCTCCAGCCGTTTCCGCTCGGTTAGCTCGTCTGCCAGATCATCCACCGCGTGACGCAGATCGCGGTACATCCCGTAAAGCAGCCACCCAACCAGCAAGGCGGCCAAGACCAAGGCAAGCAAAGAAAGAAACCCGATCCAGATTAGCGTCTGGCCCTGCTCGACCGCTGTAAGAAGGCGATTGGAACTGGAACGCTGAAGGGCCTGCCAGTTGCGTTCCAGTGCCGCCATTCCTGCAACAGCGCGCGTGTCGTCGACCTTGACCCGCGCGTCGATGCGTTCGGCTGTCCAGTTGTTCTCTACCGCCTGAACGGCCACTGGAAGCATCGCGGCGTAATCGTCAATCGCGTCCTTGACGTCAGCGACTGCCGCGCGTTCTTCGTCAGACAAATCAAGGCTGTCAAAGGTCGACATGATGCCGTCGAAAACCACTAACTGAGCCTGCACTCTTTCGAGATACACCGTCTCCTGACGTAAGACATAATTTTTGAAGTTGTGAATGATGCCCCCGTATCCCAGCAGGCCCCGGATCTCACTGATCAGAATGCCTTTGCGTTCGGCACCTTCTGCGTATTCCACCCAACTCTGCCGGATGTCCTCAAACTGCATCCGGGTCAGCATGCCCAACGCCCCTCCGAGAATGACGGTCACAATCAGTAGAATCGATGCTGACAGCGCCGCCCGCAAGGGGCCTCGCATCGTCTTGGAATGGCTATCGTGAACCATGGCTCAGCATGTCCCGCGTTGCTGCGCTGGACAAGTTGAAATACGTTCACCTTCGTACAACACCGGGATGTCTGCTGTGAAACAGAAGATCTTGATCGTGGATGATGACGCTCAGGTCACATCATTTCTTGAACGTTTCTTCACCCGTCACGGGTATCTGGCGGCGACTGCATCAAGCGCGAATGAGCTGTACAAAGCAATTCGCATCGATCAATTTGACCTGATCATCCTTGATCTGATCCTGCCGGACGAAGATGGGTTTGAGGCTGCAAAGCGCATCCGGGTGACCCATGAAACACCGATTATCATGCTGACAGCCCGCGACGAAGTATATGACCGGATCGTCGGGCTTGAACTGGGTGCCGATGATTATGTGACCAAACCCTACGAGCCGCGGGAGTTATTGGCGCGTGCGCGCTCGGTCATGCGGCGTTATGTTGGCAACGGACACGCCGATCAAACGACGCACAATCTGAGGCGATTTGACAATTTTGAGATCGACCTCGTGCGCTCAAAGGTGACGTGCATTTCAGATGCGTCCGAGCTTCATTTGACCAGCACTGAATTTGCTTTGCTGCGCGCGCTGTCCGAGGTCGATGGAGACGTGCTGACCCGCGAAGAGATTTTAAGTGCGGTCTATGGAAACTCGGTGCAGATCACCGATCGTGCCATTGACGCGCACATTGTCCGGATCCGTAAAAAGCTTGCCGCGATGACCGAGAGCGACCTTGTGCTGACCGTGCACGGGGTCGGGTACAAGCTGGCGGCAAAAGTCCACTCACATAGTTGATCGTGGTCTGCGAGCGGGCCAATTTTTTGATTTTTATCAAATTCTACAGCGCCTAAATCGAATATCCAACATGTATGGCGGACACCGAAAAATCGCGCGCCCTTGATGTGGCGTTTCATTCCTTCCTTGGTCAATTCACCGGGGGGTTGTCACCGTCTGCTTTGATCACTGCAGGGACCGATTGGTGGCTGCACATGCTGGGGTCGCCTAACAAACAGGCCGATTTGCTGGCCTTGAGCCTGAAAGCTGGTCCTGCCGATCTGGCCAGTGATCCACGGTTTAGTACCGAGGCATGGCAGACCTTTCCTTACAACCTGATCGCGCAGAACTTTTTGTCGGCGCAAAACTGGTGGGACAGTGCCACCTGCGACATGGTGGGTGTTGATCCCAAGCACCTTCAGATCGTTAATTTCGGCGCGCGCCAGTGGCTTGATATGGTCTCGCCGTCAAACTTTGCCCTGACCAATCCCGAAGTCATGGAGCGCACCGGTAAGGAGCGCGGGCACAACCTGATCCGGGGGCTGCAATACTGGCTAGAGGATTTTAACCGCCTGATGTCGCGGCAACCATCACGGCCAAGCGCGTTCAAGGTGGGCAAAGACCTTGCCATTACACCGGGCGAAGTGGTGATGCGCAACGATCTGGTCGAGTTGATCCACTATCACCCGACAACAAAGAAGGTGCATCCCGAGCCGATCCTGATCGTTCCGGCGTGGATCATGAAATACTATGTGCTGGATCTGACGGCGCAACGCTCGCTTGTGGCCTACCTGCGTGATCAGGGGTTCGAGGTTTTCATTCTGTCGTGGAAAAACCCCGATGAGAAGGACGCAAAGCTTTCGTTGCAGGATTACATCGACACAGGCGTGCGCGAACCCATTCAGTGTTTGCAGAAGATGGGGGCAAAACGCCTGCACGCGGTTGGCTACTGCCTTGGTGGGACGCTGTTGTCGGCGGTTGCGTCAGCCATGGCGCGGGACAAGGACGAGGCACTTGCCTCCGTGAGCCTTCTGGCCTCGCAGGTCGATTTCTCGGAACCCGGCGAACTGAGCCTGTTCATCAACGAAAGCCAGGTGGCGTTTTTAGAAGACATGATGGCCACCCACGGCTACCTGAAGGCCGATCAGATGGCAGGCGCCTTTCAGCTCTTGCGATCTAACGATCTGATCTGGAGCCGCGTTGTGCGCCACTATCTGCTGGGCGAGCGCACGCATGACAATCCGTTGATGGCCTGGAACGCCGACGCCACGCGGATGCCAGCAAAGATGCATTCCGAATATCTGCGCCAGCTTTTTCTGAACAACGACCTTGCCAAGGGGCGCTTCAAGGTCGACGGCGCGTCTGTTGCACTCACCGACATCAGGTGTCCGATCTACTGCGTGGGCACCGAAACCGATCACGTCTCGCCGTGGCCATCGGTCTATCGGATCCTGCTTTTGAGCGACACCGGCGTTACCTTCGTTTTGACCAATGGTGGCCACAACGGCGGGATTCTCTCAGAGCCGGGCCACAAGGGCAGGCACTTTCGGCATGACCACAAAACCGAGGGCGACGGTCACATGACCGCGCAGGTCTGGTTTGAGCAGGCCGAATTGGAAGAGGGCTCTTGGTGGCCGCATTGGGTGGCGTGGCTGGAAGAGAAAAGCGACGCACCGGGAGCACGTCGCCTGAAGTTTGCAAAGACGCTGGGAGATGCGCCGGGAGACTACGTTCACGGGTAACTTGCTACACTTTGTCCTTTGCGACGTTTGCAAACATCTTCGTGCTCATTTCAAAAAGCTTGCCTGTCTCAGACTGATACTGTTCCAGCGCCTTTTGAACGAACTGGGACTGAATCTGTTGAAGATCACCCACCGACTTGCAGTGCAAAACCTCGTGCTGTGTTTTGACATCTTCCTTGATCCGGTCGGCAACGAAACTGGCAAACTCAGAGCTCATATCGCCAAAGGCTTCGGCCCAGGCTGTTCCCAGCCCCATCATGTTACCAAGCCCGGCTTCCTGAAGCTGGGTCAGGGCTTTCATCGGGATTTCATCAGTTGTTTTCGGTGTTTCTGCTTTGGTCGGCATGGCGTGTTCCTCCGGGTGGTTGATATGCTCGTGCGAGTGTATCCGCAGCGCGCACGGCACAGTTGATATTGGTCAATCGGCCCCTTGCTAATGCGCGAGCAAGACCGGCAGTTTAACTTGCTCGATCATCGTTTGCGTTGTGCCGCCAAACCAAAGCTCGCGCATGCGCGAATGCGTATAGCCGCCCATCACCACCAGATCGGCGCCCAACTCGAAGGCTTTGTCCGCAATGGCCTCGCCAATTTCCCGCCCGCCACCGGGGTACTGATTAATCTTTACCTTGCACCCATGCCGGGACAGCCATGCAGCCAGATCAACACCCGGATCCCCATCGTGAGAACCTTTCCGCATCAGCGGATCAAAGACGGCAATTGTCACGTCATCGGCCTGCTGCAAAATCGGTAAGGCTTTGTGCACCGCGCGCGTTGCGGGCAGGCTACGATCCCAGGCGACAATGATCTTCTTGGCGGCAAATGTGTCGGCGATTGATTTGGCGTTCAGCACAACACCCGCCGGGCTGCCAAAAAGCAACCCGCGCATGATGCGGTGAAAGTCCTCGTTTTCCGCCAGCGCACGGGGCACAAAGACGAAATCCGACATCCGGGCCCGCTTGGCGACTTCGCTTTCCAGCAAGGCGCGCTCACAATAGGCCAGGCTGACGTCACCTTCGATTTCGGCGTCCATCAGCAATTGCTCAAAACCGTCTGCGCGGGCCGCAAGCTCTTTGCCGATTCTTTTGTACTCATCATGCCAGATATCGGGGATGGCGATCGAGCCATAGGGGGCTGCTGGCACGGCATAAATCGGAATGTTCGCAACCGGACCTGCAACAAGCATGGCCACATGCACGTCTTGCGTTGGAAGTCCTGCCAAAAGAGCCTTTGTTTCCGCGTCGCTGGTTTTGGCGTCTGCGACGATCAGCGTGGTGATCCTGGACATGATAGCTCCTTT
>JABDJX010000135.1 GCA_013003245.1 Silicimonas sp.
CCCTTATGGCATGGACATCAGCGACTATTTCTACTTCCTCATCCCGATTCAGGTCTCTTTCAAAACGGTCATCATGGACCCGGCGTGTGGTGGCACACATGCCGCCGGAGCCACGGCCATGGGCATGTCGGCTCGCCGTATGGGTGCGCAGCAGTCGGATCGCATTGATCAAGTGGAGAGACAGGTTAACGAAGAGGAGCGCGAGGCCGAAGAGGCACGCCAACGTGCCCTTCAAGAGATGATGTTGGAATGGGGCCCTCCCTTTACGCATGAAGGCGGGCTGCTTGAAGAAGACCAAGAGCCAGAAGAAGATGAAGGCGACAACGACGATCCGGCTCCCAACGAGGACGAGGACCACTGATCAAAAAAGGCTATTTCAGCTTTGAGACAGCCCAAAGCAGAACGACTGCACCAATCGTCGCCATGATGACCGAGCCAATCAGTCCGGTCGCAGCAAGTCCGACGACATTACCCAAAAAACCGCCGATAAAGGCTCCAACCACTCCAATACCGAGGTTAACCAAAACCCCGCGCTTCTTTCCCATGATTTCTCCAGCAAGCCAACCTGCCGCGAGCCCAATCAATAAAAACAAGATAAGTCCCATCAGCCCTCTCCCTTAGCGCCCCGGCAGACTATCACGCCGCGTAACGGTTCCCCAATTGTCCATCGCTGCGATCGCCTCATCAGCTGTATCAACAAAACGGAATAGCTCCAGATCACTCTCCGAAATAGTGCCTGCATCGGCAAGCGCCTCCCAGTTGATGATCTTTTTCCAGAACGCTTTGCCAAAGAGCAAAAACGGCATCGGTTGCATGCGCCCGGTCTGTATTAGCGTGAGCGACTCGAACATCTCGTCCAATGTGCCAAAGCCACCAGGGAACACAGCAATCGCATTGGCACGCATTAGGAAATGCATTTTGCGGATTGCGAAGTAGTGAAAGTTAAACGCCAGATCAGGGGTTACATACTCATTTGGCGCCTGCTCATGCGGAAGCACGATGTTCAAACCTATCGAAACGCCACCCGCATCTTGCGCACCACGGTTGCCTGCCTCCATCACACCCGGACCACCACCAGTTACAACCACATTTTCCCGTCCACCATTCTGGTTTGCCATCGACCGCTCCGTGATAAGCCGGGCAAACTTGCGTGCCTCATCATAATAGGCGCTTAATTCGGCCAACGTCTGCGTTCGCGCAGTTTCTTTCTTGTCTGGCGCAGGAATGCGCGCACCACCAAACAGCACCACGGTCGACTCTACGCCGTACTCACTCATCAACATCTCGGGCTTCAAAAGCTCAAGCTGCAGCCGAACTGGGCGCAGTTCATCGCGACACAAGAACTCCGGATCCGCAAATGCCAACTTGTAAGCAGTGGAGCGCGTTTGTGGCGTATCGGGTATCTCTAGGGCGGTCTCGATATCCTGATGCGCATCCCGGAAAATGTGCTTGCGGTCGTCTTTCATGCGCGTGTCGCTCCTTTGATCTACATTTCTGAATGGCAGGAACCAACCCAAGAGGCAACGTCACCCAAAGTGATGCTCTTTGCATTTCATTGGTCCAAAAATATGTCGGGGGTGCGGGGGCAGAGCCCCCGCTACCGCGACGGGCGCAGCCCGGCGCAATTACTCTTGCAAATCATCCCCGCGCCGCAGCGCCTTGACCGTCCCACGTTTACGCTTCGCCTCCAAACGCTTGCGTTTCTGCGAATAAGATACCTTGGTCTTCCGCCGTGGCTTCGGCTTCTCGGTCGCCTTGCGGATCAACTCAGCTAGCCGGGCCCGTGCGATATCGCGGTTCCGGGCCTGACTGCGCTCTTCCGAAACCTGAATAATTACGGCCCCTTCCTTGGTCCAGCGCCGTCCGGCCAATCGCTGCAACCGCCGCTTGACTGGCTCTGGCAGATTGGGCGAACGCTCTGCTTCAAAGCGTAATTCAACCGCCGTTGCCACCTTGTTGACGTTCTGCCCGCCGGGACCCGAGGCGCGCACAAAGCTTTCCGTCAACTCCCAGTCGGCGATTTCGATGTCTGTCGTGATCTGCATGGGTGCCAAACTAGAAGAAGGGCCGCCACTTGGCGACCCTTCCGAGTTTTTTGGAGATGGGCCAGTTAGGGATCCTCAGATCGATAGGCCCAATCGCGAAAGTTCTTGTCTGCCAGACTGCTAGCAGGCAACGGTCCTCCCGACTGTTCCGACACCTCTCTCCAATATCGCTCTAGACACTGGACCACCTCCTTTCGTTTGTTACCGATATTGGGAAGGTGGCATAGATTTGGTGTCTGTCAATGCCTTTCACGCAAGGGTGTGGGTCATGCGCCTCACAATTAGGCGAAATGGCACCAGTGCGATCAAAGCAAGGGCGAGTTTTACACCCCAATCGGCCACCGCCAAAGACACCCAAAACGGCACGGCAGGTCCCAAACCCAAAAGTGGTAAAACCTCGCCCGCCCAGCTTACTTCGTTTGTTGGTTCGATAAAGCTCAGCGCCCCTGAAAACGCGATGGTAAAAAAAAGTGCCGTATCAACTGCCGATCCGACAAGTGTCGATGCCAGAGGTGCCCGCCACCAAACCCCGTCGCGCAATCGATCAAAGATCGCCACGTCCAGCAATTGCGCCGTCAAAAACGCCAGGCCCGATCCAATGGCAATCCGCAGCGTCACGGCAGGATAGGTAAACCCGTCGCCCTGCAAGATGATCTGCGTGCCGATCAGCGAACACATCACACCGGTCAAAAAGCCTGCGAAAACAACCTTGCGCGCAGTTTCCGCCCCATAAACGCGGTTCATCACGTCAGTCACCAGGAATGCCAATGGATAGGTGAAAGCACCCCAGGTAAGCCAGTTGCCGAAGAGGAACTGTACAAGAATGTTTGAGGCCACAACGATCATGGCCATGGCAATGATGCCAGGAAGAAGTCGGGTCATAATCTGGTCCGTTTTTACAAGGTGCTCGGAGACTTGGCCCATCAAGGGCGGTGGCGCGATCTAACGCCAGCGGCTCACTCGGTCAAGCGAAACTCGACAAACTGGGTCGGCTTGTCTTTTCCGTTGTTGTCCGAGACAAGCGTCATCCGCAGGCCCTTGTCATCACGCCACACCGACAAGCCCTCAAGATTCTCGTACTCGTCCCGCTCTCCGGTCCAAAGAACGATATCTTCTGTTCCATCCAGTCGCACCCGACGCACCCGATTTTGCCACCAAAGACCCACAACTAGCTTGCGCTCAAGCAGGTACAAATCCCCATTTTCGTCGAAATCTGCCCCGACAATGGCAAAAACGTCCTGTTCAGGCAGGTAGCCATCGATGACCCAGGTCTTGCCTGCCAGCCTATAGATCGGAAACCCTTCGATCAGCGGCTTTTCGGAAAACGCATAAACTGTACCACTTGGATCAACGGCCACTGCCTCAAGTTGCCAATTTTCCGCATGATCATAGAATGTTGTATGATCCTTGATCCACTGCGCTTTGCTCATCACGCCGTCATATCTGGCCACACGTGCCCAACGCTCAAACGCTACCCATGCCCGGCCGTCGGGAAGAACAGCCAATCCTTCGGCATCTGACCAATCGCTAAGGCGCCGTGCCGCAACCGGAGCGCCATCGCTGCCCAATATCGGCCGGATCATTGTATCGGCGATACCGACGATGCGTTCGCCGTCACGCTCAAACCGCCCATTGAACCACCAACCATTGTCGGCAACCGCCATAAACTGCAGTCCGTCTGCAGATACTTCGATCCCCGAAACACCAAAAATGGACTCGGTTTCAAAATCGAACTGACCTATGAGTTCAAGCGTTTGTGCACTCGCCATAAAAGGCGAAGCCAGCGCAAAGATCAGCGAGACAAGACGCGCGTGCATTGCTTTGGCAAATCGGCAAGCACGTACTCTCGACGTGGCTTGGCTGGTTTAGCATTGGGGTCAGGCGGCGGCGGATTCAGGATGTTGTCGACCCACTCCTGCGCAGCCTTGCATCCATCACCCGCGGGCGGCTCCAATTGCTCGACACACCCCTTCGCCCCTTTCGGACAGTTCAGACGCACATGGAAATGATAGTGGTGTCCCCACCAGGGCCGTATCTTGCGCAACCAACTCCGGTCGCCCTTCTCATCTTTGCACATCTGCACTTTGGCACCTGGAAAGACGAATATCCGCGCAACATCCTTGTCTTTTGCCGCTGCACGCAAAATTGCATGATGCTGCTTTGTCCATTTCTTGTTGACGAAAGCCCCCTTAGCGCGCCGCATCGAAATCGAAGAGATATTTTCTCGCTCACTCCGGCTCAGCTTCAGATCTGTGGCAGGCCGCATCCATATGTCGATATCCAGACCCAACTGGTGACTGCGATGCCCGGTCAGCATCGGCCCACCCCGCGGTTGCGAAATGTCACCGATGTAAAGGCCGTTCCATCCCGGCTGCTTGGCTGCAAACTGCGACAATCGGCCAATGAACTCCAGCGCATCGGGATGCCCCCAATTACGGTTCCGTGACAGACGCATCGCCTGCCAGGTTGATCCGGTCTCGCGTAGCTGGGCGCCACCGGCCAGACAGCCTTTTGCGTAGGAACCGTAAGGTGCGCTGGAATGCTCGGAACCGTCGCGCTTGGCCCCAAAAAGTTCTTTTGCCAAGGGTTCTGCCGCAAGCGAGACAGGCAGCAAAAAACACAAAATTAGTAAGGCGTGGAAGACGTTTCGGACCATGGCTCTGCGCGATCTCCTTCTGGATGAGTCCAGCGTAACAGAAGAAGTCCTAAAAGAAAGAGTACGATCAACGGCAGAACGCCAAATCGCGCATTCCCTGTTGCAGCCGTGACCACACCGATCAAGGCAGGGGCAAGAAACGATGTGGCCCGGCCGGACAGTCCGTAAAGTGCGAAACTCTCTGTTGGCGCTGCCAAATCTGCATGACGTACCATAAGCGAACGGCTCGCGGCCTGCAAAATTCCGCCCAGCCCACCGATTGCGATGCCGCAGATCATGAAAGTGGTGTCCGGCAACGTCGATGTTTCGGCCAAGGGCGCGCCAAAGAAACTCGTGCGGCTCATGCCTGCAAGCAGCGCGCAGGTCACCATTAGCCCAAGGGCCGCACCGACGATCACTGGTTTGGGGCCGATGTGGCCATCAAGCCTGCCGCCAAGCCAGCTTAGCACCACACCTGCCAAAATCGTCACAATGCCAAAGGCACCGACCTCCGCCACCTCCCATTCCAGCACCAGATAGGCATAGGTCCCGCCAAAGCCGTAAAGCCCGTTCAGCGCATCTCGATAAAGCATCGAACCGCCCAGAAAACTGGCCATACTGGGTCGTCTCATAACCGAACCGATGCTGGTCGTCAGTCTTTGGAAAGCAATTACAAATGAGGCCGGTCCGCGCCTTTCGCGCACCTCGCGCACCCATAGGAAATAAGGCACCATGAACAATGCAAACCAGATGGCGACGAAAGGCCCAACGGCGCGGGTGCCTTCGCGCGTAGAGGCGTCAAGTCCAAAGATCGGGTCAACCTCCACTAGTGTCTTGCCGCTTGGCTGTTCGACCAAAAAGGCTAGCACGAAGATCAGCGCAATGAACCCACCAAGATAGCCAAAGGCAAAGCCCGAGCCTGATATCCGCCCAATCTCTGCCTTCGATCCCAACCCGGGAAGCTGTGCATTGATAAAGATCAGTGCAAACTCCGCCCCGATGAAACCCAAAGCAAATGCCATCAGACCAAACGTCAGGTTCGATCCGTCCGGATTGGTGCCCCAAAGCGCCGAGGCACCCACGATATAAAGGGCTGCAAAAAACACAATCCAAGGCATCCGTCTGCCTGTGGTGTCCGCCAGCGCGTTCATGACCGGGCCGCCGAACCCAACGATCAGCCCGGCCACCGTCAGGCAAAACGACCACGTTGTCTGCGCCTGAGCTCGCGCCGCTTGTTCCTCTAGCCCGTTTGACAAGTAAAGATCTGTCGCAATCTGAGCAAAGAACGGGCCAAAAACAAACGTCAGAAGGACAGTGTGATAGGGCTGACTTGCCCAATCGAAGAAAAACCACCCCCAAATGCGTTTTTTAAGGCTTGGTTCAGCCATGCGCGCGCCCTGTCATGGGGCCACTTAGACAGCATCGCTTAGGGAAGGCAACGACCGCTTTAGCATCACTGACAGCGCATCTTGAAAAGCATTTTGCGAGCGTTCCTCAACCCTTCGAGGGCGGCCATGGCCTTTGCTGCTCGGATGCGTCCCAGGCTTTGACCCAGTTAGGCAGAGCCATTTCGTCATAGTGCATCTCCAGCTTTTCAATCACCTCGGCCGAGGGAATGATCCCTTTGCCCGATGTGATCGCCACACGCAGCACCGCATGCGCGCAGCACTCGCCATCGCTGTCGCGCCAAAAAGACTGTTCGATATAATTAAAGCGCTCATCCACACCGACCACGCGACTGCGCATTTCCAGCTTTTGAAACAAAGTGATGCGCCTGCGATACCGAACGGTCGAGCCCGCGATGGTGCCATACCACTTGAGTGCGGCAAGTCGCTTAACAATGCCAAGCCGATCCAGCATGACAACGCGCCCGATATCAAACAGCGTCAGAATCCGCCCGTTGTTCATTTCGAACTGATAGTCGATGTCCCAGGGCAAACAGGTGATCTTGGTGACATGCGTGTCCCCAACAGCCAGCGGCGGCAGTTTTCTCGCGCGGCGCATTTCAAGCATGAATCTGAAAATAGGATACATGACCAAAGCCTTTTCACATGTGTTAACTCTGACCCGCTACGCTCTTGCAGGACGGGCGCAAGCGCCTTAGGTGAAGGCGAAACGAAGAAAGGCCGTACCATGCTCACGATCCTGAAAATAGCAGCACTGCTGCTTGACGTTGCGTTCTTCATCGTGCTGATCCACGTGATCATGAGTTGGCTGATCAATTTCGGCGTGCTTAACATTCATCAACCCCTTGTGCGCTCAATCTGGGATGGCCTCACACGGCTGCTGGAGCCGATCTATGGCCGCATCCGCCAGTTTTTGCCCAACACCGGCGGGCTTGATCTGGCACCGCTAATTGTTTTCATCCTGATCATCATCTTCCGCGACATTTTGATTCCCGATCTGGCCCGCGCACTCGTCTAGCGGGGCTTGTTCACCGGTTTTTCACGTGCGACTGTGTAGTTAACGAGCAGTAAGAAAAACCAAAGGCAAGAAAATGGACGGCACAGCGCCGACCGCACATTCCCTGTTATCCGACGTGTTCGGCTTTGATGCATTTCGCCCCATGCAGGGAGATATTGTGGAAGCCGTGACACGCGGGGAAGACGTGCTTGCAATCCTGCCGACAGGTGGCGGAAAATCACTCTGTTTCCAACTCCCTGCCCTATTGCGCCCCGGGCTGACGGTTGTGATCTCGCCACTCATCGCGCTGATGCGCGATCAGGTCCGTGCCTTGAAAGCGGCGGGTGTAAATGCGGGTGCGCTTACGTCTGGTAATACCGAAGAAGAGACCGACAGGGTCTTTAACGCATTACACAACGGCGAGCTGAAGCTGCTTTATATCGCACCTGAAAGGCTTGCCTCGGGCGGCACCGAACGGTTGCTTGCCGCCGCAGATATCTCTCTGATCGCTGTGGATGAGGCGCATTGTGTCAGCCAGTGGGGCCACGATTTCCGCCCCGATTATCTGCGCATAGGCGCGTTGCGGCGTGCCTTGGATGTGCCTTTGGCCGCCTTTACGGCGACCGCTGATGCCGAAACGCGAGACGAGATTTCCGCCAAGCTTTTTGGCGAGCTTGAGCCACGTATCTTTCTTGGCGGCTTTGACCGGCCCAACATCCACCTGGCTTTTCAATCCAAGTTAAAACCGCGTCAGCAAATCCTTGATTTCGCGGCCGCGCGCAAAGGCCAGTCAGGCATCGTCTACTGTGGCACGCGTGCCAAGACTGAAACGCTGGCGCTGGCGCTCTCCAAAGAAGGGCACGACGCCCTTGCCTATCACGCCGGCATGGACCCCGATCAGCGCCGCGAGGTTGAGCGGCGCTTTCAGCAAGACGACGGGCTGATCGTCGTGGCAACGGTCGCTTTTGGCATGGGCATCGACAAACCAGACATTCGCTGGGTCGCCCATGCTGACCTGCCCAAGTCAATTGAAGCGTACTATCAGGAAATCGGCCGCGCCGGTCGCGATGGGGCACCTGCTGAAACGCTGACGCTCTATGGTGCTGATGATATCCGTTTTCGTCGCATGCAGATCGACGAAAGCCTTGCCCCACCAGAGCGACGCATGGCCGACCACGGACGGTTGAACGCGCTTTTGGGGCTGGCAGAATCGCTGTCGTGTCGCCGCATTCAGTTGCTTGGCTACTTCGGCGAAACGCACGATGCGTGCAAGACCTGCGATATGTGCGAAAAACCGCCCGAGACATTTGATGGTACCGAAGCGGTGATGAAGGCACTCTCTGCCATCTTGCGCACGGGTGAGAGCTTTGGTGTCGGGCATCTGACAGACGTCCTGATGGGCACAATGACCGACAAGGTGCGAGCGCGTTCGCACGATCAAATCCAGACCTTTGGCGTCGGCCGAGACATTGACCGTGGCCAGTGGGGTGCGATCTTTCGGCAGATGATGGGCCATGACCTGGTACGCCCTGATCCCGAACGTCATGGTGGTTTGCGAATGACGCAAAAGGCGCGGCCCATCCTGAAAGGCGAAGAAAGCATTCAGCTTCGCCGCGACACGATCAAAGCCGCCAAATCGCGCCGACCTGCTGTCAAAACGCTGGTGTCAGATGAAGACGCGCCACTTCTTTCAGCTCTTAAGGCCAAGCGCCGCGCCTTGGCCGAAGCGGCACGGGCACCGGCTTACGTGATTTTCCCCGACCGTACCTTGATTGAAATGGCTGAAACCCGTCCGACCACCTTGGACGAGATGGCGCGGATCAATGGTGTTGGCGCAAAGAAACTGGAACGGTTTGGTGCGACCTTCCTTGCCGTCATCACTGGCGAAGCTGCTGAAAGACCGCACCCGGCACGCCGCAAGCTGGCCGGGCGCAACGAGGCCGATGTGTATGACCGGCTTTTGGCGACGCAGGCGCGCCTGACGCGTGGCGAAGACGGCACAGGCAAACCAATGTCTTGCTCGGCCTCAACCTTGGCAAAGATAGCAGCCCTTGGACCCAGTGGAGCCACCCGGATCGCGCATGTTTTGGGCGACCGGCTGGCCGAACGGTTTGGTGATGCATTTGCGGAGGTTCTGGCCGAGGTCTAGACCTGCGCTCCCGGCGTGCTAAATCCGGAATTAACGAATGAAGGGGAGTATCCATGCTTGTTGTTGTGTCACCCGCAAAACGTCTGGATTGGTCAGAACGGGATATTGAAACCTCAACGCCTGTCTTCTCGGCGGAGGCAAACCGTTTGGCAGGACACGCACGCCAGTTAACTCTTGGTAACCTGAAAAACCTGATGGGTCTTTCGGATGATCTGGCAAAGCTGAACCGCGACAGGTTTCGCGAATTCTCCGACGCGCCAGCCGATGAGGCAACCCGCCCCGCACTATACGCTTTCGCAGGAGACACATTTCAGGGTTTTGATGCGGCCTCAATAGACGCCGAGACACGCACTTATGCGCAGGATCATATGCGTATCCTGTCCGGACTTTACGGCGTGCTGCGTCCGCTTGACGCCATTCAACCTTATCGACTTGAGATGGGCAGCCGCCTGAAAACCCGCCGTGGAAAATCACTGTATGATTTCTGGGGCGACGAGATCTCAAACGCGCTGAATGCCACCGCCAAGGAAACGGGCAGCAAGGTTTTGGTCAATTGCGCCAGTCAGGAATATTTTGGCGCGGTCGATCTGAGCACGCTGAAACTGCGCGTCATCACGCCCCAGTTTTACGACATCAAGAATGGCACACCCAAGATTATCAGCTTCTTCGCCAAAAAAGCCCGTGGTGCGATGGCACGGTTTATCGTGGAAAACCGTGTCTCCACCATAGATGGGCTGAAGGACTTTGACCTTGGCGGATACCAGTTTGTCGAAAGTGACCGCGACGCGCTGGTCTTTCACCGTCAGCCCGAAGCCGCCGCTGCCTGATCACTGACCGGCAGAGGCAGAACCTCTTCAGCGTTGTCCGGGCATGCAGCCAATATGTGCTCAATCAGATCTGCCTTTTTAACTGGCTTGGTCAGGTAATGGTCAATGCCGACTGCAAGTATATCCTCGGCATCTCCTTCCATCGCATGCGCTGTAATCGCGATGATTGGACAGCGCACCATATTTTCTTCAGTTTCTATTGCTCTGATCCGGCGTGCTGCCTCCTTGCCGTCCATTTTTGGCATGGAGATATCTGTGAAAAATACGTCGGGCTGTTGCCACTGATACTGATCGACAGCCTCGACACCGTTCTCGGCGAAAGTCAGATCAATATTCAGTGCTTTGACCATCTTTTCCAGAACAAAGCGGTTGGTCTTATTGTCTTCGGCGACCAGAACGCGCATGCGACGCGGGGCTTCGGCTTCAGAAACAGGTGGTTGATCGATTAACTCGAACTCGGGTTCTGTCACGTCGAACCCAGCATCCAGAATTCTCTCAGGTAGGTTTTCCCGCGGCGCGTGACGTGTGGGCATCGGAGGCATGTTGTCGACTGTCGGTACAGGCGTGATGTCTACAAATGATGCCAACGGATGCACGTCAGGCTCAGGCTCAGGCTCAGGCTC
>JABDJX010000146.1 GCA_013003245.1 Silicimonas sp.
TCGAGGCGACAAAGGCCAGCCAGATCGGAAAGAAGATGAACAAAAGCCCGATGATCAGCCCAAGATGCGTCAGCCAGTACCCCGACCCGCGATTTTCAACCATGCCCGTGCGCTCTGCCATCAGTAATGCACCCGCCGTTCGATAAACTTGAATTGCACGATGGTCAGGATGCCGACGATCACCAGCAGGATCACCGATTGCGCGGCAGAGGAACCGAGGTCTTGTCCCACGAACCCGTCGGAATAGACCTTGTAGACCAGAATTGTTGTCGACTGTTGCGGGCCGCCGGACGTGATCGTGTGGATGACGCCGAATGTTTCAAAGAACGCATAAACGATGTTTACGACCAGCAGGAAAAACGTGGTCGGCGACAAAAGCGGGATGACGATGGTGCGGATACGGGTCCAGAAGCGGGCCCCATCAATGGCCGCCGCTTCGATCACCGACTTGGGGATCGCCTGAAGGCCCGCGAGGAAAAACAGGAAGTTATAGCTGATCCGCCCCCATGCGCTGGCAACGACGACCAATCCCATCGCCTCTTCCCCGTTCAGAACATGGTTCCAGTCATACCCCAGCACGCCCAGGTACCACGTCACGACGCCGACGCGGGTGTTGAACATGAAAAGCCACAGCACACCGGCCACGGCGGGCGCGACCGCGTAGGGCCAGATCAAAAGCGTGCGGTAAACGCCCGAGCCTTTGATCAGGCGGTCTGCCAGCAAAGCAAGGTAAAGCGCCACGCCCATCGAGACGAGTGTGACGAGGATCGAGAAAACGGCGGTGGTGATGAAGGACGCGCGGTAGAACGAATTGCTGAGCAGGAACTCAAAGTTGCCAAGGCCCACGTATTTCATCGAAAGCCCGAACGGGTCGGGAATGAAAAGCGACTGCCACACCGCCTGCCCTGCGGGATAAAAGAAGAAGACAGCCGTGATCACGATCTGGGGCAAAACCAGCAAAAGCGGCAACCAGATGCCTTTGAACGTGACGCGCTTTTCCATAGGCGTGCGCCCCGACCCAAAGGCCGAGGCGCTGCTTTCTTACTGGCTGGCTTGCTCGAACCGGCGCAGCAGGTCGTTGCCGCGTGCAGCGGCACTGTCGAGCGCTTCTTGCGCCGATTTGTCGCCCGCCCAAACGGCTTCCAGCTCTTCGTCGATGATCCCGCGGATCTGATCGAATGACCCCAGACGCAGACCTTTGGAGTTATCCGTCGGAGCCTTGGCGGTCATCTGGATCACCGCGATATCCGTTCCAGGGTTTTCATCGTAAAAGCCCTGCTCGCGGGTCAGGTCAGCGGCCTTGGACGTGATCGGCAGATAGCCGGTGTCCTGATGCCATTTCGCCTGAATTTCGGGCGACGACAGGAAATTCAGAAAGGCGGCCACGCCTTTGTACTCCTCATCCGACTGCCCTTCCATCACCCAAAGCGAGGCCCCGCCGATGATGGTGTTCTGCGGCTCTGAGGCGACGGCTTCCCAGTATGGCAAGGGGCGCACGTCAAAGTCGAACTCGGCCTCTGACTTGATGCCAGCATAGCCTGCCGAGCTTTCGGTGAAGAGCGCGCATTCGCCTGCGCGGAAGTCTGCGCCACCCTCGTTGCGACGACCAGCGTAGATGAACTTGCCATCCTGCGCCCACTCACCCATGGCCGAGATATGCGCAACCTGCGCCGGGCCGTTCAGGGCCAATTCGGTATCCGCACCGGCAAATCCATTGGCTTTGGTGGCAAACGGTGTGTCGTGATAGGCTGAGAAGTTCTCAAGGTGAATCCAGCTTTGCCACGCTGTGGTCATCGGGCAACCAACGCCAGCGTCCTTCAACTGGCCCAGAACGTCGCCCACCTGCTCCCATGTGCTCATGTCGGTATCAGGGTCGATGCCGGCCTCTTCCAGCTTATTGCGGTTAACCCACAAAACCGGAGTGGACGAGTTGAAAGGCAAGGACAGCATCTGCCCGTCGCTTGACGTGTAATAGCCTTTGACCGAACCGATATAGGCATCCTGGTCGAAATCAGCGCCCGCTTCGGCCATTACTTCGTGGATTGGCTTTACCGCGCCTTCGGCGGCCATCATCGTGGCGGTGCCGACTTCGAACACCATAAGGATGTCGGGCTGCTCGCCAGCGCGGAAGGCAGCGATACCTGCGTTCAGCGTCTCGGAGTAGTTGCCTTTGTGAGATGCCGTAACGACGTAATCGCTTTGCGATGCGTTGAAGGTGCTGACCTGCTCGGCCACCAGTTCGCCAAGGCGTCCGGTAAACGCATGCCAGAACTCGATTTCAGTCTGGGCTGCCAGTGGCCCCGCAAAGGTCATCGTGGCAGCTGATGCCAGCATCAGGTGTTTGATTTTCATGTGATCCTCCCAAGGATTTTTATGTGTCTACGATATGAACAATTCATCGGCTTTTGCAATCGCATGGATGCGTAAAACTGATGTGACAACGCGGGGCGCGCGTGCCTATGGTCAAACTGAAGAGTTATTTAAGGGCGAAGGCATGCAAAATATCGCTGTTTTGGGGCTGGGAAAAGTGGGGCGTTTGGCGGCGCTGTTATTGGATGAGGCAGGGTTTGCCGTCACCGGGTTCGACGCGCGCATACCATCGGAAACGCTACCGTTTAAGGTGCGAAAGCTGGACCTGGCTACGGACGATTTAACCATGGCATTCAACGGCTTCGACGCCGTACTGTCCTGCCTGCCCTACCATCTGAACACCGCTATCGCGACAGCCGCTCACGCCCAGGGCCTGCACTATTTTGACCTGACCGAGGATGTGCCGACGACCAGGGTGATCATGGAGTTGGCCAAGTCTTCCGATGGGCTGATGGCCCCTCAGTGCGGCCTTGCACCGGGGTTCGTGGGTATCGTGGGCGCTGATTTGATCGCGCAGTTCGATGACTGCCGGTCGTGCCGCATGCGCGTCGGTGCGCTGCCGCAGCATCCCACGGGGCTGATGGGCTATTCGTTCAACTGGTCACCTGAAGGTGTGGTCAATGAATATCTCAACGATTGCGAAGTGTTAGAGGATGGCGAGATCAAATGGGTGTCGCCGATGGAGTGGAAAGAGCGCATCTATATCGATGGGGTCGAACTTGAAGCCTTCACCACCTCGGGCGGGCTTGGGACGATGTGCCAGACCTATCTGGGGCGGGTGCCGAATATCGACTATAAAACAATGCGGTATCCCGGGCACATGGATCAGATGAACTTCTTTTTCCACGAATTGCTGATGCGCGAGCGGCGCGAAGAGGCGGGAGAAATCCTTGTGCATGCCAAGCCGCCGGTGAACGATGATATCGTCTATATCCACGTCTCGGCCGAAGGGCACAAAGACGGACGGCTGCAGCGGCGCGAGTTTGTGCAGGGCTATAAACCCAAGTTGCTGGCCGGGGAGATGCGCACGGCGATTGCCTGGACAACGTCGTCGTCGGTTGTGGCGGTGATCGAAATGGTGCGCGACGGTGCGCTGCCGACCTCAGGGTTTCTCAGGCAGGAAGAAATCCCGTTTGAGGCCTTCATGAAGACGAACACCGGCGCGCATTACTCGGCCGCCTGAGCCATTTCCGGGAATAGCCCGACCAAACCCGCAGCCGACGCATCGCACACGCCCCGCTCGGTGATGAACCCTGTGACCAACCGCGCGGGTGTGACATCGAACGCAGGGTTGCCACCCTTGGTGCCCTCGGGCGTTACCCGCACCGAGACGATCTCTCCCGCCTCGGTCACGCCTTGCACGTGGGTCACCTCGCCGGCATCGCGCGCCTCTATCGGGATCTCGCGCACCCCGTCAGCAACCGTCCAGTCGATGGTGGGCGATGGCAGGGCCACGTAAAACGGCACATCATTGTCATGAGCCGCCAGCGCCTTGAGATAGGTGCCGATCTTGTTGCATACATCACCGCTGCGGGTCACGCGGTCGGTGCCGACAATCACCAGATCAACCTCGCCGCGCTGCATCAGGTGACCGCCCGCGTTGTCGGTGACATACGTATGCGCGATGCCGTGGCTGCCAAGCTCCCACGCGGTCAGCGCGCCTTGATTGCGCGGACGCGTCTCATCGACCCAGACATGCAATGGGATGCCAGCGTGATGGGCCTGATAAAGTGGGCTGGTGGCGGTCCCAAAATCGACGGTGGCGATCCAGCCGGGGTTGCAGTGGGTCAGCACCTGTACCGGCGCGCCATCCGGTTTTCGCGCAGCAATCTCGCGGATCAGCGCCAAGCCGTGGCCGCCGATTGCGCGGTTGATTTCAACGTCCTCGTCCGCAATGTCATGCGCCAGTTGCAGTGCCGCCTTAGCGCGACGTTCAGCGGGCAATGGCAACAACACCGATCGGCAACGGTCCAATGCCCAGCGCAGGTTGATCGCGGTAGGACGCGTGGCCAGCAACGTCTTATAACTCTTTTCAAATGCTGCATCGCCGGGATTATCCGCCAGTGCGCCCGCAATACCATAGGCGGCGGTCGCTCCGATCAACGGCGCGCCGCGCACCCGCATCTCGACAATCGCATCCACGTAGTCGGCCATCGTCTCAACTGACTGGACGCGAAACGTATGTGGCAGGACACGCTGGTCGATGATCTGGAGCACGCCTTTGGCGGCGTCCCACCAAAGCGACCGATAGTAGCTTCCGTCTACTTTCATTTCTGCTCCCATGCTCGCCAAAGTTGTTCTGAAAAAATCGATTCACCTGGAAAATGCCAGAAATCGCCACCTCACTAAAGGGTCCACTTCCAAATGACACATTAACTCACCGTGCGCTCAACCCCGCGCGGTGGTCGCCCGCGCCATCAGTTCCACCGAGATGTTCTGGTTTTCAAGCACGAGGTTTGGTTGGGTGATCGCTGTGACGATCTGCATCGCGGCTGCGTGCCCGATCTGGCGTGCAGGCACCCGGACCGTGGTCAGCGCGGGCTCCATGTCCTTGGAACCCTTGAAATCGCCAATACCCGAAATCGCCATATCGCCCGGAACCTTCAGCCCACAAGCACGCGCGGCATTGAGCGCACCCCACGCCAGAACGTCATTGCCGCAAATCACAGCCGTGGGTCTGCAATTGGAATTGAACAGCGCAAGCGCCACGCGCTTGGCCTCGGTGATGCTGTAAAAGGACTCCAAAGCCCAAGGTTTGGGTACTTTGATCCCGGCCCCAATCAATACCTCTTTCACACCGACAAAGCGATCAGAGGCACGGTCATTGTCTTTGACCGGAGGGAACAGCAAAGCAATTTCCCGATGACCAAGCTCAACCAAATGGCGGGCAATGGTGCGTCCGGCTTCCACATTGTCCGCTCCAACGCACGGCAGGCGCGATTGGGTGGCATAGTTCCAAAAAAGCGTGGCCGGGATTTCTTGCCGTTCAATCAGACTGTAAGTCTCATCCGAATGATCAAGACCGACCAATGCCAGACCATCGACGCGATGCTCCAACAGTTTACGGACAAGCGCATATTCGCGATCAAGGTCATATCCGTGGGTGCCCACAAGGATCGTAAACCCTTCGGCATCAGTGGTTTCCGTAAACGCCTGAATGACTTCCGAGAAGATCGCCTGATCAATTGTCGGCACCACAAGCCCAACCGTGCCGCTGCGAATACCGTGGATCGTCTGCGCTGCGCGGTTGCGGATATAGCCCAGGCGACGCACGGCGTTATCGACCTTTTTGCGGGTCGCGGGATTGACCATTTCGGGATGATTGAAGCAGCGTGACACCGTAGACGCCGACACCCTTGCAGCCCTTGCAACGGCTACGATATCTGCCTTTTTATTAGCTTTCACAATGTGTTACCTCACAGTTTCAGTAAATTTATGAAAACATTTGCAATACTATTTTCATTGATTACGTTGGTCTGTCAATCGGGTGTTGGGAGGCGCGCGCTTTGGAATTTCTGAATTACTTCGGAGATGTGTTCACACCGGTCAATTTCGGCTTGCTGATGATTGGGACCATCGGCGGGTTGATCCTGGGGGCCACACCGGGCCTGTCACCCACGATGGCGGTTGCCTTGCTGATCCCCTTCACGTTTCGACTGGAGGCAGCACAGGGACTTATCCTGCTGGGCGCTGCCTATACCTCGACCGTCGCGGGAGGGGCGGTCTCGGCGATTCTGTTAAAAATACCCGGCGCCCCCGCCAACATCGCCACCACGCTTGACGGTCACACGATGGCACAAAAGGGACAAGGCGCTCGCGCTTTGCAGCTGTCGTTTATCTCAAGCGCGGTTGGCGGTGTGTTCGGGGTTTTGCTGCTGATCTTCCTCACGCCGGTGCTGGCGCAATGGGCGCTGGCCTTTGGGCCATCGCATCTATTCTGGCTCGCCATTCTGGGCGTGACAGTGATCGGGTCGCTCGACTCAAGCTCGCTGGTGAAAGGCTTGCTGTCGGGTTGTATCGGTCTGTGGCTGGCGACCATTGGGTTTGACGACATCATCGGCGCGCAACGGTTCATTTTCCATTCAAGCGTATCGGGCGGCATCAACGTGATCCCTGCCCTGATCGGGCTATTCGCGATCCCGCAGGTGATTGGCATGTTCGCCAAGGGGCGCAGCCAAGACAGCGCCGACGTGATCGCGGTGGAAAGGCACCCGGTGGGCAGAGCGATCCGCGAAGTTGCGGGCCGCCTGCGCGCGCTGACGATTGGCACGGCGGCGGGCTCGATCATCGGGTTGATCCCCGGTGTGGGCGGTCAGATCGCAGGGTTGGTGGCCTATGACCAATCCAAGAAGTTCAGCCCCGAGCGCGACAAGTTCGGCACCGGCCATCCCGAAGGCATCATTGCCGCCGAGTCCGCGAACAACGCCATGGTCGGCCCCTCTCTGGTGCCTCTCCTCACGCTCTCAATCCCCGGAAGCCCCACAGCGGCCGTTCTGCTCGGCGGTCTGCTGATCCACGGGATCTTTCCCGGCAGCGATCTGTTTGACAACCACCCCGACGTCGCGTGGACCTTCATCAACTCGATGCTCATCGGCCAAATTCTGATGTGCATCTTTGGTCTTTACGTCGCGGGCCTTGCCGCCAAGGTTGCCAAGGTG
>JABDJX010000148.1 GCA_013003245.1 Silicimonas sp.
GCAGTCTCCGTGCGCGACAGGTCCGCCACCTGCGCGATCACATCGCCGCGCGCAGGGTTGGAGACGTCAAAGGTCGCACCATCGTCAGCGTCGCACCACTCGCCACCCACATAGGCCTTGGTTGCGAACAGCGAAGGGTCCTTCAAAAGGTCACTCAGATTGGTCTGTTGGTCCAGCATGGGGAAAGCTTTCTTTTTTGGTGTCAGTGTTTTCAGACGGCAAGAGGATGCGTGTCGAGTCCGCCTTTATGTCCTCGTCTAACGCCGTCTCGAAGGTGTTCAAGAGATAGCCCAACGTCGAATGAAACCCGACGGTCGCCAATAGATCGAACACGGTCTTTAGACCGAGCGTCGTCACAAGTCGCGATTGCGTGACAGTGCGAAGTCTGGAGGACTGGAAAAGTTCGTCAACGACGCCGGCCAACAGCTGGTCCTGGGCCTCCAGGGCGTCAGGGCGACTGCGGGTGGACGCGATACGCGCGTTATACATCCCAAGATTGCGCGCCCTTACCACGTGATGCGACCATTCGTAGGGCGACTTCAAATTGAAGCCTGCACGCAGAATTCGTCTTCATAACAGCGACTATTGCCATGTTACTGTTTGCAGCAGCGACGCAAGGGTGGTTCCTCGCGCGGAACCGGTTCTACGAATCTATTGCTCTTTTGTTGGTCGCCTTTACCCTGTTCCGCCCGGGGTTTTGGATGGTGTCAGCAAGTACTCGAAGATGTTTCCGTTCAAACCTTACAAACATTATTGGCTCATAAATATCCCGGAGGTCTGGGGGCAGAGCCCCCAGAGTGGCGGCGCGCGACCGCGCGGCGCAAACCCTCAGATCAAAGCGCCATCGGGCGAAATTCGCGTGGCCCCGCCCAGCCAGGGCACAAGCCCCTTGGGCAAAATAACGCCGCCATCCTCGGTCTGACCGTTTTCAAGAACCGCAATCAGAGTGCGCCCAACGGCAAGCCCCGAGCCGTTCAGAGTGTGCACGAACTGCGGCTTGCCGCTTTCATCGCGGAACCGCGCGTTCATCCGGCGGGCCTGAAAATCACCGCAGGTCGAAACCGATGAAATCTCGCGGTAAGCATCCTGACCGGGCAGCCAGACCTCGATATCAAACGTCCGCCGCGCGCCGAAACCCAGATCGCCGGTGCACAGCGACACCACCCGGTAGGGCAGGCCCAGGCGCTGCAAAATGCCCTCGGCACAGCCCAGCATGCGCTTTTGTTCATCATCGGATTTCTCCGGATGCACGACTGACACCATCTCGACCTTCTCGAACTGGTGTTGCCGTAGCATGCCAGATGTATCGCGGCCCGCAGACCCGGCTTCAGAGCGGAAACACAAAGTGTGCGCGCAATAGCGGCGGGGCAAATAACCTGCGTCAAGGATTTCGCCGGCGACGATGTTGGTCAGGCTTACCTCGGACGTCGGGATCAGCCACATGCCCTCGCGGGTCTGATAGCTGTCTTCTGCGAATTTCGGCAGTTGGTTGGTGCCATACATCGCCTCATCGCGCACCAGCACCGGTGTGATCGTCTCGGTCAGTCCATTCTCGGTCGTGTGCACATCCAGCATCATCTGCGCCAGCGCGCGGTGCACCCGCGCCACAGCGCCCGACATAAGCACAAAGCGGCTGCCCGAAAGCTTGGCGGCGGTTTCAAAGTCCATGCCGGGCTGAACGCCCTCGATCTCAAAGTGCTCTTTCGGCGCAAAGCCAAATGATTTCGGCTCCCCCCAGCGATGCGTCTCGACGTTATCGCTCTCGTCAGCGCCTTCAACCACATCATCATAAGGCAGGTTCGGCAGGCCCATCAGCAGATCGCGCAAGCGCTCGTCTTCCGCCTTGGCTTCCTCTTCGAGCCGCGCAATTTCGTCCTTCTTGGCACCGACCAGCGCGCGCAACCGCTGGAACTCTGCATCGTCCCCACGCGCCTTGGCCGCACCCACTTCCTTGGAGACTGCGTTGCGCTCGGCCTGCGCGTCTTCGGCGGCCTTGATCTTGGCACGCCGCGCCTCGTCAATGGCCAGAACCTGAGACGACACGCCCGAAAGCCCGCGCTTGGCCATGGCGGCGTCAAAAGCGGCTGGGTTTTCGCGGATCGCGCGGATGTCGTGCATGGGTCCTCTCCTGTGTTCATGGGACGCGCGCTTAATGGCGCATTTTCGCCCTTCTGAAAAGCACCGAAAACGGCGCTCTTTTTGTCGCAAAATTCCCCCGCAAAACCCATCGAGCCTTGCTTGCCAAGCCAATCGACCACAGATAGGTTGCGCCGAACCAAAAAACCGACACGCCAACGAGGGTAATCAATCATGTTCGTCACCCCTGCTTTTGCACAAGCGGCCGCGGGCCAACCGCCCTCGCTGATCTCACAGCTTCCATTTTTCATCGCAATCTTTGCGATCTTTTACTTTTTGTTGATCCGTCCACAGCAGAAAAAGGCCAAGGAGCACGCAGCGATGATCGCAGCCGTACGGCGCGGCGATCAGATCGTGACGGCCGGCGGGCTTGTCGGCAAGATCACCAAAGTGCGCGATGACGGCGAGGTCGAGGTCGAGATCGCAAACGGCGTGAACGTGCGCGTGGTGCAGCAAACCATTCAGCTTGTGCGGTCAAAAACCGAACCTGCGAAGTAAGGGCCCGCTTTTATGCTTCAAATTCCACTCTGGAAGCGCATCGCCATTCTGGCTGTCTGCGCAATGGGGATCTTTTTCTCGTTCCCCAATGGGTTTTATTCCGACGTCGAGGCGCACAATGATGCAATCACAGAGATCGAGCAGTTTGGCACAAGTCCCGGTCGCGAAATAGCCCTTGCACGCTGGCCTGGGTGGTTGCCAAGCACGCTTGTGAACCTTGGTCTTGATCTGCGCGGTGGGGCGCAGCTGCTGGCCGAGGTGCATCTTGAGGATGTCTATGCCACGCGTTTGGATGGCTATTGGATCGGGGTGCGCGACGCGCTTGTGGGCATTCGTGATCAGGTGGGCTTTGTTGAGCGTCTGGACAGTGCCCCCGAAGGCACCCTTCAGGTGCGCATCCAGAATATTGAGGCTATGCCAACGGCATTGGAGGCTGTACGGGATTTGGCCCAGCCGGTTGCGAGCCTGACAGGGATTGGCGCGACCGACATCGACGTGGCCGGGCAAGGCAATACGATCACGGTTCAGCTGTCTGCCGAAGAGAAGCTGGCGACCGACAACCGCACCTTGCAGCAGTCGCTTGAGATCATCCGCCGCCGTATCGATGCCGTGGGCACGCGAGAACCAACCATTCAGCGTCAGGGCGAAGACCGTATTCTGATCCAGGTGCCGGGCTTTGGGTCTGCGTCAGAGTTGAAAGACCTGATCGGCACCACGGCGCGTCTTACGTTTCACCCGGTCATCAGCACTTCGGTGCCCGCCAACCACACGCCCGGCTCCGGCGAAGAGGTGGTGCAGGACCTTGATAACGAAAGCCAGTACTACCTGATCGACAGTCTAGCAGTGCTCTCCGGCGAAGATTTAACCGACGCACAGCCCAGTTTCGACCAGAACGGCCAGCCGTCGGTCAGCTTTCGGTTCAACTCGTCAGGCGCGCGCATATTTGGCCAGTTCACCTCTGAAAACGTCGGGGCACTTTTCGCCACCGTACTGGACGACAGGGTTGTCACCGCGCCGCAAATTCGCGAGCCAATCACTGGCGGGTCCGGTCAGATCACCGGCAATTTCACCGTTGAAAGCTCGACCCAACTGGCGATCCTGCTGCGCGCCGGTGCGCTGCCCGCCGAACTGACGTTCCTGCAGGAAAGCACGATCAGCCCGACACTGGGTCAGGAAAGCATCAACGCAGGTGCGCGCGCCTGTCTTGTCGCGTTTCTGGCCGTGCTGCTGTTCATGGGCCTGTCCTATGGCCTCTTCGGTGTTTTCGCCAATATCGCCCTGATCCTGAACGTGGGCCTGCTTTTTGGTGTGCTGTCGATGCTTGGCGCCACGCTGACTCTGCCGGGCATCGCGGGCATCGTTTTGACCATCGGTATGGCAGTCGACGCCAACGTGCTTGTGTTCGAACGCATCCGCGAAGAGCTGAAAACCGCCAAGGGCCCCAGCCGCGCAATTGAACTTGGCTATGAGCGCGCGCTCTCCGCGATCATCGACGCCAACATCACCACCGGCATCACCGCGCTGATCCTTTTCACGCTTGGCTCCGGCCCCGTCAAAGGCTTTGCCGTGACGCTGGGCATCGGTATTCTGACGTCGGTCTTTACGGCGATCTTCGTGACAAGGCTGTTCATCGTGATGTGGTTCGAACGCAAACGTCCCAAGACGATTGAGGTATAAAGATCATGCGCTTAAGACTTGTTCCTCAAGAGACCAACTTTGATTTCTTCAAGTATCGCTACCTGACCAGCGGTCTGTCGGTCGTGGCAGTTATTGCCTCGCTGATCCTGTGGGCCGTTGTTGGGCTGAACTTTGGCATTGATTTTCGCGGCGGCACCACGATCCGCACCGAGGCGGTGCAGCCGATTGACGTGGTGGCGTACAAACAGGCGGTCGAAGCGCTGGAGGTGGGCGAAGTGCTGGTGGTCGAGGTCATCGATCCTACCCGCGAGGCCGATACATTTGTGGGCAGCGTGCGTATTCAGGCGCAGGAAGGGCAGGAGGCGGCCACGAGCGACACGATCAATCGCGCGCTGGATGCATTGCAGGAAGTTGATTCAACGATCACATTCCAGGCGGTGGAGTCCGTCGGCCCCAAGGTTTCGGGCGAGTTGGTCCAAGCGGCTCTTCTGGCCATCGCAGCGGCTCTTGCGGCGATCCTGATCTACATCTGGCTGCGGTTCGAATGGCAGTTTTCAATTGGCGCCGTGGTGGCCCTTTTCCACGACGTAATCCTGACCATTGGTATCTTCAGCCTGCTGCAAATCCGGTTTGATCTGGCAACGATTGCGGCGATCCTGACCATCGTGGGCTATTCGATCAACGACACCGTGGTGATCTTTGACCGCCTGCGCGAGAACCTGCGCAAGTTCAAGAAAACGCCGCTGATCGAGGTGATGAACAAATCGGTGAATGAGACGCTCAGCCGAACCCTGATGACCTCGGGCACCACGCTGGTCGCGCTGATTGCCCTGCTTGTATTCGGCGGCGACGTGATCCGCGGCTTTGTCTTTGCAATCACGTGGGGCGTGATCGTGGGTACCTATTCCTCGGTCTATGTCGCCAAAAATGTCGTGCTGGCTCTGGGCGTCAAGCGCGACTGGTCCAAGTCCGATGGCAACGGCGGCGGTGGTGCTGGCACCCAGTTTGCCAACGTAGATGCATAGGCGCGCCGCGCTGCAGACCGATCCACGGGGGCGAACCTACAAAGGGGATATTACCGAGCTCGAACGCTGGGATGGTTTTTCACCAAACGCTGGCGATGTGATCCTGGCGACGCCTGCCAAATCCGGCACGACGTGGGCGCAAAGCATGATCGCGATGCTTTTGCAGGGAACGTGCGATCTGCCGGATAAGCTGGGCGTCGTTTCACCGTGGATCGACGCGAACTTCCAGCCTGCGTCCGAAACCAGGGCCCAGCTTTCACAGCAGACGGGACGCCGTGTGATCAAAACCCACACGCCGCTTGATGGCTGGCCGGTCTGGAGCGACGTGCATCTGGTCGTTGTTTTCCGCCATCCGCTGGAAGTCTTTCTATCCAGCCGAAAGCATCTGACGAACATGCGGCAGGTCACAAGCCACCCGATGCTTGAGGGTCTGGACACAGCACTTGCCTATTTTTTTGACACGGATTTTTCGGAAGACGAGGTGGATCGCGATACACTGGCCACCATTATCCGTCATTTTGAAGCTGCGACATCAGATCGCTGGCCCGATAAGCTGATGTTGAATTACGCCTCTATGTCGCGGGATCACGCGGGCACGCTTGCCGCACCGGATGAACATCTTGAAACAGGTGCCGCGCCAGAGCTTTTGGCGCAGGTGCAGCGCGCGACCGAGTTCAGCACGATGAAATCGCGCGCTTCGGAGTTTGCGCCCGAGGCGGCAAACGAGGTTTGGCACAAGAACGAAGCCTTCTTTGCGGGTGGTCGTTCTGGCGCAGCGGAAGCCGCCTTCTCGGATACGCAACTCGCGCGCTACAAAGCGCGTTTCGCCGAGCTGTTGCCCGATGTCAGGCACCGTCGCTGGATCGAGACCGGGCTTGGGCATGTCTGACGCGCTGGCCGGTGTCCTTTCGATGGACGGTTTCTGGTTTCTTGGTCTTGGCGCGTTGCTGGCGGGCATCGTGCGCGGCTTCACAGGCTTTGGGACGGCAATGGTTTACCTGCCCGTGGCCGCACAGGTTCTGGGGCCGTTCGAGGCGCTGACCACGATGATGGTCAAGGACCTGATCGCGCCTTTAATGCATGTGCCCCGCGCCTTGAAAGACGGACACCCCAAGGACGTATTGCGCCTTGGGGCAGGGGCTTTGGTGACGGTGCCGCTGGGCGTTTTGGTTTTGTCGCTGGTCGAGCCGGTTGTCTTTCGCTGGGCGGTGTCCCTTGTTGCCCTGACGCTGTTGATCCTGCTTATCGCGGGCGTGCGCTATCGCGGAACGCTGTCCAAACCGCTGGTTTACGGAACCGGCGGCCTTGGCGGGTTTCTTGCAGGCGCCGTCGGGCTGCCCGGCCCGCCGATCATCATGCTTTACATGGCCTCGACCCTGCCGGTTTCAGCCGTGCGGGCGAACCTGACGCTCTACCTGATCGTGGCGGATGTGATCCTGCTCGCGGTGCTGGCGTGGAACGGCTATCTGGTTGCCTCTGCATTGCTGCTGGGCGTTCTGATGATCGTGCCATATAGTTTCGGAAACTGGCTTGGGGCCGCCCTTTTCCGGCCCGAAGCTGAAAAGATCTACCGCCTGGCGGCCTATGCGATCATTGCCGGATCGGCGTTGATGGGCCTGCCGGTTTGGGACTGAGAGGACGGACTGCGATGCGCCTGAACGAAGTGACATTCAACGATGCCCTGCCGATCGATGGCTATGGCGATGGCTTTTTCCGCATTGGCGGCGCGCCACACGCCGCGCCCTTGGCGGTGACGCCCAAGGGTATTTGCGATTGGACTGGAATGGACGACGCAGCGGGCCTTTTGGCAGCGTCTGAAGGGGTCGACGTGATCCTGGTCGGCACTGGCGCACAGATCGCGCACATCCCGTCCGAATTGCGCAACACGCTGGAAGGCGCAGGCTTTGGCGTTGAGATCATGGCCTCGGCCCAGGCGTGCCGCACCTACAACGTGCTTTTGGGCGAAGGCCGCCGTGTCGCCCTTGCGCTGATGCCGATCTGATCCCGTGACGCTGCTCACGCTCACCGATGTGACTTGCGACCGCGGCGGCCTGCCGATCCTGTCGGGCGTCTCTTTTGCTGTCGCGCCGGGAGAGGCCGTTGTGCTGCGCGGCCCCAATGGCTCGGGCAAGACGACGCTTTTGCGTACGATTGCGGGGCTTCAGCCAGCGCAGGCGGGCATAATCGAAGCGCAGGTGGACGACATCGCCTATGCCGCGCACTCCGATGGCCTCAAAAGCCCGCTGACCGTGGCCGAAAACCTGACCTTCTGGGCCGGGCTTTTTGGAGCAACGAGCATTGAAGCGGCCCTCGATGCGTTTGAGTTGCAGCCCTTGCGCAACCGCCGGGCAGGGGCTTTGTCCGCGGGGCAAAAGCGCCGGGTGGGACTCGCGCGCCTGATCGTGACGAGGCGAAGGGTCTGGGCGCTGGACGAGCCGACCGTGTCGCTTGATACGGCCTCGGTTGCGCTTTTCGCCAAGGCCGTCTCGGCACATCTGGCAGGCGGAGGCGCTGCAGTAATCGCCACGCACATCGATCTTGGTCTGGACGCCCGTTCAATTGATGTCTCAAGCTTCAAGCCCAAAGCCTCAGCGCACGCGTTTGACGAGGCTTTCGCATGATCGGCCTGCTCTACCGCGATCTGAAACTCGCCATTCGGGCAGGCGGCGGCTTTGGCCTCGCCCTTGCATTTTTCCTGATCGTCATCGTGCTGGTGCCCTTCGGTGTCGGCCCGCAAACCGACATCCTCGCCAAAATTGCCCCCGGCATTCTGTGGGTCGGGGCTTTGCTTGCGTGCCTGCTCTCGCTCGACCGGCTCTTTGCCACCGATTATGAAGACGGCTCGCTGGAGCTTCTTGCCACTGCCCCCCTCCCGCTCGAAGCGCTGGTTGCCACGAAAGCGCTGGCGCACTGGCTTACTACCGGTCTGCCGCTGACGCTGGCGGCTGTGGCCTTCAGTATACTTCTCAACCTGCCTACACCCGGCATCCCCTGGCTGATTACCAGTCTTGCCATCGGCACACCTGCGCTGTCGATGATCGGCGCTTTTGGCGCAGCCCTGACCGTCGGCCTCAAACGCGGCGGCCTGCTTTTGTCGCTGCTTGTCCTGCCGCTTTACGTGCCAACGCTGATCTTCGGGGCCGAAGCGACACGGCGCGGGGCGGAAGCCATGCCAACTACCACACCGATGCTGCTGCTGGCGCTGATCACCCTTGGCTCCATCGCCATCCTGCCTTTCGCTTCAGCCGCAGCGCTCCGGGTCAACCTGCGTTAGAGCCTTGTTATTCTTCTTGGTAAAAATATCCCTGGGGTTCCGGGGGCAAAGCCCCCGGGCGTGGCGACGCGCGAATGCGCGGCGCAAACCTCAATTGTCACCCAGCACATACGTGATTTCATGACACTCCAGCAGCCGGGGCGGCTCCAGCTTGCGCTCAAGCTTGTCGAGCACCGCGTCAGGCACAGCATCGGGGCGCGCTGCGTTTTGCTTGCGCAACTGCTTGGGAGGCACCTCGATATAAACGATATGAATACGCGCGCCGTAGTCCCGCAAAAGCCGCAGGATCTTGCCGCGTGTTTGCGCCGTGACGTTGGTGGCGTTCCAGACGAAATCCCGCTCTGCACGCAGATGCTCGCGCGCGGCCTCATAGGCTGCCTGAATAACCGTGCCCTGATTGTCGGTCGGTTTGACCGACAAAGCCTCGCGCACCGCATCAAGACTGACCACGGGCAACGCCGGGCAGTTGCCCGCGATCCACGTATCCTTGCCCGCGCCCGGCAGGCCGGACATGACGGTCACGTCGCAGCGAAAGTCCTCAAAAGCTGTATAATCCGCCGCGCGTGCGTCGCTTTCCAAAAACGCCAGCCGACTTTCGTCATTCTCAAAAGGGTAGGCATAGCAAGGGCAACCCGCCTCCAAGAAAGTCAATCTGGCAAGAGCGACGTTTTCAAGAACGGCCTGCTGATCTGCACAAATCCGACCCAACGCATCCGCCTCGGCATGGAGACACAAAAGATCAGGGCGGCACACCAAAGAGGTCTGCACTGCCAACCGCTCAGGCAGGGGGCGTTCAATCAGCCAGAAGGGCAACTGGTGCTTTTCAACGATCCCGCAGATGTCTTCGCGCCAATCGAAAGGCACACCAATCTCGCGCAGAATGGCGCGCGTCATGTTGGCCCCAAGCCGGGAATGCCCCTTGGAGGTGATGCGCCCGTCGTCTTCATGGCGCGTTGTGGCAGGCTTGCCGATGTCATGAAAGCAGGCCGCCCAGAACAGCATCTCGCGGGCAGGCTGCCGCAGCGCGCGCCAGTCGTGATGTGCGACAAGCGCCTCGACAACCATGCGTGTGTGCGTGCCCGCATCACCCTCGGCATGGTGGACCGGATCCTGCGGACAGCTGTCGAGCGCGGCGAACTCCGGGAAAAGCGGCCAGATCGCCTGCCAATTGACGCGCCACTCGGGCTTGCGGGGGACAAGCGACAGCAGCTCGGGATATGTCACATCAGAGCGCATCATAGGCCCCTTTCACCCCAAGCGTTGGGGCAAAGATATCCACATCCGTCGCCAGTCCGTTGGGAAGGATCGGGCGGTCCTGCCAATGCCCGTCCGCCGCGGCAATGGCCTGCAGAAAGTCACCGCGCACATATTTAAAGCGGTCGTCCACGGTCTGGTCCGGCTCGACCTTTACATAAACACCCTCGGCCAACTCACTGTCTTCGGTTTGTTTTTCAACAAAATCAGCGCGGCTTCCCGATTTCTCGGCAGCCACGTGCAAGGCTTCAGCCCACGCGGACGTCTTGTAAAGCGATGGCTGCACCAACGCCTTAACCTCAGCCAGCGAGGTGATGGGCCCTTCAAACAAAACCGGCACCGGCATGATCGGCAAACCGGCCAGCACGTTGCGCCGCGCAGCGGTTGACAGGAAATGCCCGGCTTCGGTGTCAAAGACATCGAACTCTAAAAAGTAATGCGGCAGCGCGTCGTAGAAAACCGTGTGTTTGGCGTACATCCACTCGCCATACATCACGTACCTTGAGCCAAGGCGCGCGAAAATGGCCTGTGCGTGGATGTTGGCCCAGGTTTTGAACAGATCGAAATGCCGCTCGCGATAGCCGCCGGTTAGAAAGTGACCGCGACTTTGCAAACGGGGCGTGCCGTCCGGC
>JABDJX010000194.1 GCA_013003245.1 Silicimonas sp.
CAAGGAACGGATAGAAAAGGCCCATGGCATTCGAGCCGCCGCCAATGGCCGCGATGATCGTATCAGGCAGACGACCTTCGGCTTCCATCATCTGTTCTTTGGCTTCCTTGCCAATGATCGCCTGAAAGTCACGAACCATGGCGGGGTAGGGGTGCGGACCGGCAACTGTGCCGATGCAATAAAATGTATCGCGCACGTTGGTCACCCAGTCGCGCAGCGCGTCGTTCATCGCGTCTTTAAGAGTGCCGCGCCCTGATGTGACGGGCACCACCTCGGCCCCCAGAAGCTTCATCCGAAACACGTTCGGGGCCTGACGCTCGACATCATGCGCGCCCATATAAACAATGCACTTCAGACCGAATTTCGCGCAAACCGTGGCCGTGGCAACTCCGTGCTGGCCTGCACCTGTCTCTGCGATGATCCGGGTTTTTCCCATGCGGCGCGCAAGAATGATCTGGCCCAGAACATTATTGATTTTATGCGCGCCGGTGTGGTTCAACTCGTCGCGCTTGAGATAGATCTTGGCACCCCCAAACCGTTCGGTCAGCCGCTCGGCGTGGTAAAGAGGCGACGGGCGGCCAACATAGTGCTTCCAAAGGAAATTCATCTCATCCCAAAAGCTGTCGTCAGTCTTGGCGCGTTCGTATTGCTCCTCCAGTTCCAGGATCAGCGGCATCAGAGTTTCTGACACAAAGCGTCCGCCGAAATCACCGAACCGACCGTTTTCGTCGGGGCCGGTCATGAAGCTGTTGAAAAGATCGTTTGCCATGGGTGCACCTTTTTTGACCTGCACGGTCTAGCGGGCTGATCGGGCAAGGTAAAGCGGGGTGTGGCGCACCCAAGGCTTTTCGAAAAGCCTTGTCAAATTCCTTCAAAAGGAATTTGTTCTACTCAATCAATTCAAGCGTGCTGCGATTACAAAAGACCACAATCTGATCGCCATTGATCACAGCGCGATATCCCCTTCGCCTGATTTCCCGCTGGAATGCGTCCATACCGATGATGCGTTCCACGTCGCGGGTCTGTCGCCGTATAACGCCGCCATCGCGCGCGGCCTTGGAGCTGAACATATGGCGCAGCCACTGGTCGGGTTTGAGTGTATTGGGCAAGACGCTCATTCAAGCAGCTTTGCCCAATAGCGTTAGCAATCCCTTACTTCGAGGCGATCAGTCCCACGATATCGTAAGTTTTCGCAAGGATCGGCGCGGCAATCTCGCGCGCGCGTCCCGCGCCTTCACCAAGGATGCGATCAATCTCGCCCGGATCGGCCATAAGCCGGTTCATCTCGTCCGTCATCGGCGCCATCTTTTCCACGGCCACTTCTGCCAGACGCGGCTTGAACTGGCCCCAGCCAGCCCCGCCGTGCTCGGCCATCACCGCATCGGTGCTAACGCCTGAAAGGGCAGCAAAGATGTCGACTAGGTTGCGCGCCTCTGGGCGGTCTTTCAACTCGGCATAGGTTTCGGGCAGCGGCTCGGGGTCGGTGCGCGCCTTCTTGAACTTTTTCGAGATCGTATCGGCATCATCCGTCAGGTTGATCCGGCTCATGTCGGATGGGTCGCTTTTCGACATTTTCTTCGTGCCGTCGCGCAGGCTCATCACGCGCGTGGCAGGGCCTTCGATCACAGGCTCGGTGATCGGAAAGAAATCAACGTCATAGTCGTGATTGAACTTCGCCGCGATGTCGCGGGTCAGCTCAAGGTGCTGTTTCTGATCCTCGCCCACCGGCACGTGCGTGGCGTGATAGGCCAGAATATCAGCCGCCATCAGCGCAGGATAAGCGAAAAGACCCAACGAGGCGTTCTCGGAGTTCTTGCCCGCTTTGTCCTTCCACTGGGTCATCCGGCCCATCCAGCCCATGCGGGCGACGGTGTTGAAAATCCACGCCAGTTGCGCGTGCTCGGGGGCCTGACTTTGGTTGAAAAGGATCGAGCGCGCCGGATCGATGCCAGCCGCGATAAAGGCGGCAGCAGCTTCGCGGGTGTTCTTGCGCAATTCCTCGGGGTCCTGCCACACCGTGATCGCGTGCAGATCGACCATGCAATAAACGCACTCAAACGTGCCAGCGTCCTGCATTTCGACAAAACGCTTCAGCGCGCCCAAATAATTGCCCAGCGTTAATCCACCCGAAGGCTGGATGCCGGAAAAGACACGCGGTGTGAAAGCTGCATCCGTCATAGGCGGAATCCTTATGGATTTTCAGGTCCACGCGGCTTACCGAGGGGCGACAGGCCCGTCAAGGAAGGCAGGACATGCAGGACGAAGACTTTTCCCAACCGTTTTTCAACACGCTGCCGCCCGCAGTGGTGGCACTGGCGCTGTCGATGTTTGCGGTCGAGATTTTCTTTTGGCTGGGCGAGGCCGGGATCATCGGAGGGGACGAGGCCATCGGCTGGCGCACCCTTGCGATCCGCGAGCTTGGGTTTTTCCCGCCGCTCATCCCGTGGATGATCGAGACGGGCAACTGGGCGCCAGAGCACTTGCTGCGGTTCGTGTCGTATCTGTTCCTACATTGGGGGTTCACGTCCGCCATCTTTTCCATCGTGATCCTGCTGGCAATGGGTAAGCTGGTGGGAGAGGTCTTTGGCAACCTTGCCGTGCTGATCCTGTTTTTCGCCTGCGGGTTCTTTGGCGCATTGATCTTTGCTGGGTTGGCCGGGTCCGAGAGGCCCTTGGTCGGCGCGTTTCCATCGGTTTACGGGCTGATCGGAGCCTATACTTTCCTGCTTTGGGTGCGCTTTGGGCATATGGGGCAAAACCAGTATCAGGCCTTCACGCTGATCGGCTTTCTGATGGGTATCCAGCTTTTCTTTGCCATTTTCTTTCAAGTGGGCAGCGACTGGATCGCTGATATCGCCGGATTTACGCTTGGGTTTTTTATCGCACCCTTCCTCGTGAAAGGCGCGCTGCGGCAGATGCTGAACCGGTTGCGTCAACGCTGACGACGCAGGGCTGATCTGATCTCGGCCTTGGTAAAGGCGCGTGTGGCAAATCCTGCGATGGCATAGACGAAGATGCCGAAGATGACCAAAAGCGCGAGGCCGAGGAACTTGAAGGCGTTCTCGGCCTCGATGAAGGGCGAGAACAGAAATTGCCCGACCCAGAGCCCGACACCCATGATCGCGGAGGCCAGACAAATGCGCCATATGCGTGACCGCGCGCCGGGGTCGAACCGGGCGGCATCTCCCATGCCACGCGCGCCGAACCACAAAAGCGCCAGCATCGCCCAGCCTGCGAGAGTTGCCCCGATAGCGGCGGCAATGAAGCCGATGAAGGGCGACAGGCCAATGGCGACGCCCGCATTCACTATCATCGCAACCACGGCATAATAGAAAGGGCGTTTGGTGTCTTCGCGCGCAAAAAAGAGTGGCTGCACGACCTTTTGCAGCACGAAGGCGGGCAGGCCAAGTCCATAGACCGCACAGGCCACGGCGGTGGCGGCGGTATCGTCCACATCAAACGCGCCGCGTTGAAACAACACCTCGACAAGCGTGACGGGGATCACCAACAAGGCGACCGATGCCGGGATCGCCAGTGCAAGCGACAGCTCGGCTGCACGCGACAGGGCGTGTTGTCCGCCGTCGGTGTCACCTGCCTGCAAGCGTCGCGAAAGGTCGGGAAGCAGCACGATGCCAATCGCGATGCCCACCACGCCCAGCGGCAGCTGATAAAGACGGTCAGCGTAAGAGAGCCATGCAATCGCGCCGTCGTAAAAGCTGGCCACCTGCCGCCCGATCAGCAGGTTTATTTGCACTACGCCGCCAGCAAGTGCTGCAGGCATGGCGATGATGGCGAGCTTTCGCAACTCGGGTGTCCACTTGGGCCGGGCCGGGGTCAGGTTGAAGCCCGCGCGCTTGGCGGCAACCCAGACCAGTGCCAGTTGCGCGATGCCTGCCAGAACCACGCCGATGGCCATCATCGAGCCATGCCGCGCCCCCTGAGCCTCAGGATCGACAAAGGTGGGGCCGACGCCGGAGTTCGCAAGCATCAAAAGTGTGACGAGAATGATGTTCAGCAGGATCGGTGCCGCCGCCGCCGCCCTGAACCGGCCCGAGGCATTGAGCACGCCAGAGACCAGAGCCGCAAGCGATATGAAGACGATGTAAACAAAGACGATGCGCCCAAGTGTGACCGCCATGTCAAAACGCGCGTCACCGACAAATCCGCTCGCCATGATCAGCACCAGCCACGGCATAAAGATCGTGGCCAGGATGGCAAAGAAGATCACCACAACGCTCAGGCCCGTCAGCGCATCGCGCGCAAACGTGTTGGGGTGGTCGCCCGCCTCGAGCTTTTTGGAAAACATTGGCACAAAGGCCATGTTGAACGCCCCTTCGGCAAAGAAGCGGCGGAACATGTTGGGCAGGGCAAAAGCCACCAGAAACGCCTCGGCCACGGGTCCCGTGCCCAGCCAGGCCGCAATCAGAATGTCGCGCACGAAACCGAGGATGCGGGACAAAAGCGTCCAGAACCCCACGGTCATAGCGCCAGAGATTAGCCTGATGGAACTCACGAAACGCCTCCTGTTGACTGCTTAGCCAGCACGCGAGGAAACTACCAGTTCAACCTGACGTTCCTGCCTGTGACAGGGATCTGAAGGGGCTCTGCCCCCTTGGCCTGGCGGCCAATTCCCCCGGAGTTTTTTCTCCAAGAAGAAGTAAAATTTTAGTCAAATTGTCTAGGCCATCAGAACCATTGGATGCCTCGCCTGTGTCCAGCAATGGCGTAAAGGATTTCGCTCACGCCTTCTTGGCCCGTGCCGCACCAGCCTCAATCGCATCGCGCAGCCGTTTCTCAAGGGTTTTCTGCTTGGCATCCGAATGGAACTTCAGCCCGAAACTGTCTTTGACGTAGAACGTATCGACGACCTGTTCGCCGTAGGTCGCGATAACCGCGCTGGCGATGTAGACGTTTGATTCTGACAGTGTTCTGGCCAGATCGTACAAAAGGCCGGGGCGATCGCGGGTGTCGACCTCGATGACCGTGTAGATGTCAGACCCTTCGTTGTCGAAAGAGACAACCGTGGGTACCCGGAAGGCGCGCTCGCGTTTCTTGATCCGGTCGCGGTCTGCCAGCGACTCGCGCGGCAGCACTTCACCGGCGAGCGTCTTTTCGATCATGCCCCTAAGGCGCGGCAGGCGGCTTGCCTCATACGGGCTGCCTTCAACGTCCTGGACCCAGAATACGGCCGTCGCATAGCCGTCAGACGAGGTGTAGGTGCTGGCATCGACCACATTGGCGCCAACCAGCGCCAGGGCGCCAGTGAGGCGGGCAAAAATGCCGGGGTGATCGACAAGGGCAAAGCAAATGCGCGTGGCGTCGCGTTCTTCGTCCGGCATCAGGTCCATCCTGATCTCGTCATCCGCAATGCCGCGCAGAAGTTTGGCAAAGACAATCTGCGTATCGGGCGTCAGGCCCTGCCAGTAGGGGCCATAGTGGCGCATCGTCTCGTGCCGAAGCTCTTTTGCGGGCCAATCCGAGAGAGCATCGCGCAGGGCTTTCTTGGCCTCTTTATCGACTGTTTCGCGGCTGATCGCCTCGACGCCTTCTTCCAGGGCAATGCGCGTCATGCGGTACAGATCGCGCAAAAGCTGCGCTTTCCAGTTATTCCATACGCCCGGGCCCACGCCGCGGATGTCGCACACGGTCAGCGCGAGCAGCAAATCAAGTTGCTCGCGGTTTTTTACCGCCTTGGCAAAGCCGCGCACTGTGCGCGGCTCGGACAGATCGCGTTTTTGCGCAATATCCGACATCAGAAGATGATGGCGCACCAGCCACTCGACGGTTTCAACTTCCTTCGGCTTCAAACCAAACCGAGGCGCGACCTTGCGTGCAATTTGCGCACCCAGAACCGAGTGGTCTTCGGGACGTCCCTTACCAATGTCATGCAGAAAAAGCGCTGCATAAAGCACCTTGCGGTTTACGCCTTCTTTCAGCACCTGGCTGGCCACTGGCAGCTCTTCGATCAATTCTTCGCGCTCGATCTGGGCCAGAGTTGAGATGCATTGGATCGTGTGCTCGTCCACCGTGTAGTGGTGGTACATGTTGAACTGCATCATCGCCACGACGGGCGCGAACTCGGGCACGAAGGCGGCCAGCACGTCCAACTCGTTCATCCGGCGCAGCGCGCGTTCCGGGTTGCCGTGTTTGAGCAGCAGATCAAAAAATATCCGGTTCGCTTCAGGCGCATTACGCATCTCGTCATCGATCAGATGCAGGTTTGCCGTGACAAGGCGCATCGCGTCGGGGTGCAGCAGATAACCTGTGCGCAGCGCTTCCTGAAAGATGCGCAAAAGGTTCAGCTTGTCATTGAGAAACGTCTTGGGGCGGGCCACGGCAAGCCGGTTTTGCTTTACGACATAGTCGGGCTTTACCTTCCGCTTGCGCTGAAAGAACGAAACCAGCGAGGGCGCCTGTTTGACGTGATTGGCCTCCAGCACCGTCAGGAAGATGCGCGTGACTTCCCCCACGGCGGTCGCATGGCGGAAGTAATCCTGCATGAAATGCTCAACTGCCCGCCGGCCGGTTTTGTCGGCATAGCCCATCCGCTCTGCGACCTCGACCTGCATGTCGAAGGTAAGCTGGTCGACGGGGCGGTCAGCGGCCAGATGCAAATGGCAGCGTGCAGCCATCAGAAATGTCTCGGCAGCGCGGAAACGCTCGTATTCGTCTTGGCTGAAAAGCCCGAAAGCCACCAATTCACGCGCGCTTTCCACGCCGTGGATGTACTTGCCGATCCAGTAAAGCGTCTGCAGATCGCGCAGCCCGCCCTTGCCTTCCTTCACATTGGGTTCGACCATATACCGCTGACCGCCCTGTTTGCGGTGGCGCTGGCTGCGTTCTTCCAGTTTGGCCTCGATGAAGTCGGACACAGTGCCTTTGAAAAGATCACTTTTCAGCTTTGCGTCCAGCTTTTTGGCCAAGTCTGAATCGCCTGTCAGATACCGGTTTTCCAAGAGCGCTGTGCGGATCGTATAGTCTTCGCGCCCAAGACGCAGGCAGTCCTTGATGCTGCGCGACGCATGTCCGACCTTCAGGTGTAAATCCCAAAAGACATAGAGCATGCTTTCAATCAGACTCTCGGCCCATGGAGTGACCTTGTAGGGCATCAAAAACAGCAGATCGACATCCGAGTGCGGGGCCATCTCACCGCGCCCGTATCCGCCGACGGCAATGACGGAAAGCCGCTCGCCTTCGGTGGGGTTTGGGTTGGGATGAAGGTGGTTGGTGGCGACGCGAAACGTAGCCTCGACCACGCCATCGGTCAGAAAGTTGTAAGCTTTTACCGTCGGGCGCGCAGCCAGGGGCCGGTTACCAAAGGCACCCGCAATCACGCTGCGACCATCCGCAATCGCAGCGCGCAGGATATCAACCGTCACTTTGCGGATGGCCTTGGCGTCCGGCCCGACCGCATCGATTTCGCGTGTAAGATCAGCCCAAACCGCGGCGCGGTCAAAGATGTCCGCTGGTTTGAGGTTCAGGTCGTCGAAGGTGACAGAGGTGGCAGGCTCAGAAGCCAGGGCCACCAAAGCTTCTTGGGGCGGGGTCAATCACGATCACCTGGTTGTTTTGAATTTGCGCCACGGCCAGCCCGCGTTCGTTTGTTCCATTGCGGAAAAAGCGGAAGGGCCCGCCGACACCGGCAAAGCCTTGGCCTTGGGTGATGCCGCTGGCGTTCAGCGGCGCACCCGCTGCTGCCAGGGCACCGATGGCGGCGATCCCGTCGTAGGCCAGGCCTGCAATTGGGTTGGGCAGTGTGCCATAGGTTGCCTGGTAGCGGTTATTGAACTGCTGGTTCAGGCCGGGAGAGGGCAAAGCAAACAAAGCGCCTTGCAAGCCCTTCAGTGACAGCGCGCTGGAGGGGATATCCAGCCGCTGCAAGCCGATGAACTGAGCGACGGAACTATCGATCCCGTTCTCTGGCAGCAATTCAGCAAGGAATGGCAAAGCGCCGGATGTGCCGGATGTCACGAACAGCGACGAGGCCCCGGAGGCGCGATAGTTGCGGGCAATCTCGGGCACCTTGTTGATCACACCCTGTTGCGAAAGCGGAAAGGACGACGTGCCCGCCAGACGTCCACCGTTGGCTTGAATGGCCTGCTCGACGGCTGCCGCACCAAGGCGTTCGGCAGGGTCATCGGCATGCACAAGATAGATCGCGCTTTTGCCCTGACGGCTTGCAAAGCGCACCAGGCGGTCGGCAGAATTCTGAAACGTATTGCCAAGGATAAAGACGTTGCCGCCCGCAATGGCAGGGTTGTTCGAGAAAGCCAGAACATTCACCCCCCGGTTCGCCGCAACCGCGCCCGCCGCACTCGCTGATTCAGCGAACAAGGGCCCGACGATCATGCGTGCACCATCCGAGATCGCCTGTTGTGCGGCCAATGTTGCCCCTTGGGATGTGCCAGCCGTATCATAGACCTTCAGATCAATCTCGACAGCATCCAGATCAGCCACCGCCAGCCAGGCCGCGTTTTCCAGCGAAGTTGCCAAAGCACTCCCATTGGCCGAAGACTTGGGCACCAGAAGTGCCACTTTCACAGAGCCGGTACGGTTCAAAAGGTCTCCGCCCACCGGCATCGAGATATCACAGGCAGAAAGAGCAGTCAGGGCAACGGCACCAGCGATCCAGGACAGGACCTTGCGGCGAAGCGACAAAAGGGCAACCATGCGAGAGGTCTCCTAAACGGCGAAAAATATGACGCGACCCTATGCACATTTACGCCTATGCACAATCAAAGACCAAGTAAAATGCGAGCCGTCTTTTGAGCGATGATTTCAGCCCCCGCCCGCTGGACCCGGGCCTTTATTTCATTGCCACACCTCTTGGCAATGCACGCGACATTACCCTGCGCGCGCTTGATATATTGAAGACAGCCGAGGTTTTGGCGGCCGAAGACACGCGCTCGCTGAGGCGGTTGATGGAGATCCATGGCGTGCCGCTGCAGGGTCGGCGCATCATCGCCTATCACGACCATAATGGAGCCAGGGCGCGGCCTGGTCTGCTGGCGGCTCTGCGAGAGGGGCGCACTGTTGCCTATGCCTCGGAAGCCGGGTCACCGCTGGTTGCAGATCCGGGGTTTCAACTGGCAAAGGCGGCCATCGATGAAGATTTGCCCGTGTTTTCGGCCCCCGGCCCGTCAGCGGTAATTGCCGCACTAAGCGTGGCTGGTCTGCCGAGCGACAGGTTCACTTTCGCGGGATTTCCACCCAATGCTCAGGGCGCGCGGCGCAAATTTTTGGAAAGCCTCAAGTCCGTACCGGGAACGCTGATCCTTTATGAAAGTCCGGCGCGGCTTGAGGCCACGCTGAAGGCCGCGGTTGATGTGCTTGGCGCAGAGCGTCCGGCAGCGGTTTGTCGAGAGCTGACCAAAAAATTTGAAGAGGTCATCCGTGGCACTCTTGTGGACGTGCTTAGCGAAATTGAGGGACGCAAGCTGAAGGGTGAAATTGCGCTTTGTATCGGCGCAGGTGATCAAGTTGCGGACCCCGCTGAGATTGAGGCAGCCTTGCGGGTGGCGATGAAAACCCAGAAACTCAAGGATGCCGCGAAAGAGGTGTCCGAGAAATTTGGCGTCTCAAAGCGCGACCTTTATCAATTGGGCTTGAGCTTTGAGGGTTCGTAAACCTTTTTGCTTTTATAAGACACTATGCCTTTTGATTTCCCCACAGACGCCCAGCAACGCGGCCTTGCCAATTACCATGCAGGACTTGCTGCTGAATCCAGCGTTGAACTTGAATACCAAACCGCAGGTGCGATCCTTTTGGAACGGCGTTGGCGTGGTGCTGCGGGCGAAGTCGACATCATCCTGCGCGACGGCGATGAATTGGTTTTCGTTGAAGTCAAAAAATCAAAATCATTCGCACGGGCTGCCGAAAGCCTGTCTCAGCGACAACTGGGCCGGATTTCCCTGGCTGCCGAAGAATTCCTCGGCACGCAGGACTTGGGGTCACTGACACCTATGCGCATCGACGTTGCGCTGACGAATGCCACAGGCGAGGTGGACATTCTGCGGAACGTGACCGGCTTTTAAATTATTCCAAAGTTGCACGCGGGCAGGCCTTGGGTCACAACCGCTGCACCTAGGAATGACAAAAGGTCAGGTGCCCCGTGAAAGTCGCCATTCAGATGGACCCCATTGGTGCGATTGATATCGCTGCCGATTCTTCTTTTCGCATTGCTGAAGAGGCGCAAAGCCGTGGTGCGGAGCTTTTTTATTACACCCCCGACAAGCTGGCATTTGACGAAGGCCGGGTCACCGCGCGTGGCTGGCCTTTGACCGTGCGGCGCGAGAAGGGCAATCACTTTTCCCTAGGCGAGGAAGCCACGATTGATCTGGCAACCTGCGATGTCGTCTGGCTGCGTCAGGATCCGCCGTTTGATATGGGATATATCACCACGACCCACCTGCTCGAGGCGATCAAAGGTAAAACGCTTGTCGTCAACGATCCCTTCTGGGTGCGGAACTATCCCGAGAAACTCTTGGTCCTGCAGTTTCAAGACCTGACACCGCCCACGACCGTTGCCCGCGATCTGAACACCATTCGAGCCTTTCGCGCGCGCCACGGCGATATGATCCTCAAACCGCTTTATGGCAACGGCGGCGCCGGCGTCTTCAAGCTTACCTCGGGCGATCGCAATCTGGTCTCGCTGCACGAGCTTTTCATCGGGATCAACAATGAGCCTTTAATTGCACAGAAATTCGTGCCCGACGTCTCGAACGGCGACAAACGCATCATCTTGGTCGACGGAGAGCCCGTCGGTGCGATCAACCGTGTGCCCGCTGAGGGAGAAACCCGCTCGAATATGCACGTTGGCGGTCGACCCGAGAAAATCGGGCTAACCGCGCGCGACAAAGAGATCTGCGACCGCATCGGCCCGCTTTTGCGCGAAAAAGGGCAGGTCTTCGTCGGCATCGATGTTATCGGCGACTATCTGACCGAGATCAACGTGACCTCTCCCACCGGCATTCAGGAACTTGAGCGTTTTGACGGCATCAACGTCGCTGGCGCGATCTGGGATGCCATTGACGGCCGCCTGGCGAAATGACCCGTCTGGGGCTTTTGAACTTTGGACTGCGCCACATCGCGCGCCCTTTTCTGGCACGCACCAAATCCCCTGAAAGGGCCGAGCGCGACTTCATCCGCGCAGCACGGTTCGTGTTTCGCGTGCCCAAGGGTTTGAAATTCTCGACTGACTATCTGGCTCTTTCCGAACCAAAGCGCGAATTACCGATCTCGCGCATCACTATGGGCGACGCGGATGACACTGCCGCCATTCTTTACATGCACGGGGGTGGCTACGTTGCAGGTTCGGCCTGGACACATCGGGGCATGCTGGCGACGTTTTCGCGCCTGTCCGGCACGCCTGTTTACGCGCCTGATTATCGACTTGCCCACCACACACCCTTTCCGGCCGCGTTCGACGACGCGGTCAGCGCCTGGCATGTGTTGCGCACCGTGCACAAGTTGCCGGCAGAGCGCATTCTTCTGGCAGGCGACAGCGCGGGCGGCGGTCTGGCGCTGGCGCTTCTGGCACATGTGTTGAACGAGGGTGAAACACCTGCCGGGCTGATCGGGTTTTCACCCTGGACCGATCTGACGCTGGCAAGCCCCAGCATCGAGACCAACGAGGCGACGGATGCGATTCTTGTGGCAGCGCGCATGCCCGAGCTGTGCGATATTGTGCTTGCCGGGGCCGACCCTGCAGATCCGCGTGTTTCGCCGCTTCATGCCCAATGGACCATGCCGCCACCTGTTTACCTGCAGGCCAGCGCGACAGAAATCCTCTGCGATGATACGCGTCGCATGGCGGATGTGTTGCGCGCCGCTGGCGGTGAGGCGAGCGTCGATATCTGGCCCGATGCACCGCACGTGTGGCAGATATTCGACGGCTGGGTTCCCGAGGCGCTCGAGGCTTTGAAGAAGGCCGCAGAGTTTGCGCGCGCGCGGCTTACGCCCCCGTCCCAAGCCGGAAACTGATCGCCTCGGCCACGTCGGTGCGGGTGATCTGCTCGTGCCCGGACAAGTCGGCAATTGTACGCGCCACGCGCAACACCCGGTGATAACCGCGCGCCGATAGCCCGACCCGCTCAGCGGCTTGCAGCAACAAAGCCTTGCCATCTGCATCGGGGGTGGCGACCTGATCAAGCAGCGCGCCCGAGGCATCGGCATTCACCCGCACCCCCTTGATGCCCGCGAACCGCTCTTGCTGAAGCGAGCGGGCCGCCTGTACCCGGATGGCCACGTCTGCGGAGCTTTCGCCACAGGCTGGCAGATCAAGATCCTGAAAGGCCACCGGAGGCACGTCGACCTTGAGATCAAAACGGTCCATCAGCGGGCCCGAAATTCGCCCCAGATAATCCTCGCCGCAGGTGGGGACACGGGCGCAGGCGCGCGACGGATCAGCCAGATAGCCGCATTTGCAGGGGTTGGCCGCGGCCATCAGCAGAAATTTGCACGGGTACTTCACATGCGCATTGGCGCGCGCCACGGTGACATCTCCGGTTTCGATCGGCTGGCGCAGGGTCTCCAGAACGCCGCGCGGGTATTCGGGAAACTCATCCATAAAAAGCACGCCGTTGTGCGCCAGGCTGATTTCGCCCGGCTTTGCCCCTTTGCCTCCGCCCACGATGGCGGCCATCGACGCGGTGTGGTGCGGGGCACGAAACGGGCGCTGGCGCGATATGCCGCCATCCTCAATCAGGCCAGCACGCGAATGCACCATCGAGGTTTCAAGGGCTTCTTCAGGGCTGAGAATTGGCAAGATGCCCGGCAGGCGTGCGGCCAGCATAGATTTGCCCGATCCCGGTGGTCCGATCATCAGCATATGATGTCGGCCAGCGGCGGCGATTTCCAAGGCACGTTTGGCGCGTTCCTGTCCTTTGACCTCGCTCAGATCCGGGCCGCCCGTGGTGCCCGCGACCTCGCCAGGCTGGCTGACATCCATGACACGAGCGCCGGTCAGATGTTGGATGGCCGCCGCCAATGTTTCGGGCGCCAGAACCTGTGCCTTTTCGACCCAGGCCGCTTCAGCGCCCGAGGCCGCCGGACACATCAGCGTGCGGTCTGCTTCGGCGGCGGCAAGAGCGGCGGGCAGGGCGCCTGTGACGGGCACAAGGCTGCCGCTCAGCGAAAGTTCACCCAGGGACACCAGCCGCTCAACCGCGTCTTTAGGCAAAATGTCGATGGCCGCCAAAAGCGCCAGCGCAATGGGCAAATCAAAGTGCGAGCCCTCTTTGGGCAAATCGGCAGGCGACAGGTTAATCGTGATCCGCCGCGAGGGCAGCGCAATCGACAAGGCGTTCAGCGCAGCCCGCACACGTTCCTTGGCTTCGCTGACGGCTTTGTCTGGCAATCCCACAAGGGAAAAATGCGGCAAACCGGGCGACAGGGCGCACTGCACCTCGACAAGGCGCGCGTCTATTCCCTCGAATGCAACTGTGTAACTTTGGGCTACCATCTGCGCCATTTATTGCGCGCATTGTGATTAACACCTGATTAAGCACGCCAGCCTATGTCCGCGGGGCAGTAATAAACTCTTAGGACTTTAAGTGATCCGGTTCCGGGGACGCTACGTAACTATAAATAACAAAAGCAAGACAAGCTGGGAGTAAGATGATGGCGTTGGATGATATCAGTGACCGGGCTTTTTCCAGATCGGCGATGCAGGCAGAGTTGCTTGATGCCGAAACAGAGCTTCGTTTGGCCTATGCGTGGCGCGACGAGCGTGACGAACAGGCGTTGCACCGCCTGATCACCGCATACATGCGTTTGGCGATTTCGATGGCGTCCAAATTCCGCCGTTACGGCGCGCCAATGAACGACCTTATTCAGGAAGCCAGCCTTGGTTTGATGAAGGCGGCAGAGAAGTTTGACCCTGATCGTGGCGTGCGGTTCTCAACCTATGCAGTTTGGTGGATCAAGGCTTCAATACAGGACTATGTGATGCGGAACTGGTCGATGGTGCGTACTGGATCGACGTCTTCGCAAAAATCGCTCTTCTTCAACCTGCGGCGGGTGCAGGCCCGTATGGAACGCGAGGCTGCTGCGCGTGGCGAGGCAATTGACCGCCAGGAGATGCGTGAAGCGATCGCAAAAGAGGTTGGTGTTCCGCTCCATGATGTCGAGATGATGGAAGGCCGCTTGTCCGGCTCTGATTTCTCGCTCAATGCGACCCAGTCTTCCGATGATGAAGGACGCGAATGGATCGAAACTCTGGAAGACGATGGCGACATCCAGTCTGACAAGGTTGAACAAACCAAGGACATCGAAACGCTGCGCACATGGCTGCTGGAAGCGATGTCGAACCTGAACGAGCGCGAGCGCTATATTGTGCGCGAACGCAAATTGCGCGACGACCCCCGCACCCTTGAATCGCTTGGCAACGAACTTAGCCTTTCTAAAGAACGGGTTCGTCAGCTGGAGGCCGCAGCCTTCACCAAGATGCGGAAGATGCTGGCAAACCAGTCAAGCGAGGTTTTCGAGTTCTTAGGTTAACCCTCGTGTAAGCGGCGCAACCATCCCCCCGGTCGCGCCGCTTCTTTTTCACCAAGCTTGCCCCTGCGTGCCCGCACGCCTAAACCTGTGCGCAGCAAATTGGTGAGACATATGCTTGCAGGAAAACGCATTCTTCTGGTGATCGGCGGCGGCATCGCTGCCTTTAAGGCGCTTGAACTGATCCGACTGATCCGCAAGGAGGGTGGGGCGGTGACACCTGTTCTGACCAATGCCGCGAAGGAGTTTGTCACGCCCCTGTCAGCCTCTGCGCTGGCCGCCGAAAAAGTCTACACAGACCTTTTTGATCTGACCGATGAGGCCGAGATGGGCCATATCGAACTGTCGCGCTCGGCCGACCTGCTTGTTGTCGCACCCGCCACCGCCGATCTGATGGCCAAAATGGCCGGCGGGCATGCCGATGATCTTGCCTCAACTCTTTTGATGGCGACGGATACCCCGGTGCTGGTCGCGCCTGCGATGAACGTGCGCATGTGGCTGAACCCGGCCAATCAGCGCAATGTGGCTCTGCTTGAGGGCGATGGCGTACACCGCGTTGGCCCGGATGAGGGCGATATGGCGTGCGGAGAATATGGCCCCGGTCGCATGGCAGAACCGCAAGCGATCCTCGCCGCGATTGTTGAACGGCTGGCCGATGGTCCGCTTAAAGGCCGCCACATCCTTGTGACTTCCGGCCCGACAACCGAACCAATTGATCCGGTGCGCTACATCGCCAACCGGTCCTCTGGCGCACAAGGCACCGCAATTGCGCAGGCTCTGGCGGGCCTTGGTGCGCGCGTGACGTTTATCACGGGGCCTGCCACAGTGCCGCCGCCTCAGAGTGTGACCGTTATCAAGGTCGAAACGGCGCAAGAAATGCTGGACGCCGTGCGCGCCACGTTGCCTGCTGACGCGGCGATCTTTGCCGCCGCCGTGGCCGACTGGCGGATGGCAACGGCGTCAGGCGGCAAGATCAAAAAGGACAAGTCCGGCAAGCCACCCGCTTTGGAACTGACCGAAAACCCCGACATTCTTGCCACGATCTCAAAGCTGAAAAAGGGGCGGCCCAGGCTCATAGTTGGCTTTGCCGCCGAAACCGATGACGTGATCAAAAACGCGACAGCCAAGCGCAAGCGCAAGGGCTGTGACTGGATCGTGGCAAACGATGTCTCACCCGAAACGGGCATTATGGGCGGGTCCGAAAACGCGGTGACGCTGATCGACGCCGACGGCGCCGATAGCTGGCCGCGCGCCACGAAAGATCAGGTCGCGCGTCGTCTGGCCCAGCGTATCGCCGACGCGCTTTCATGACACCACGGGTTTCGATGCGCTGGCTGGAGGGGGCTGACCAAAACCTGCCGTTGCCCAGCTATGAAACACCCGGAGCGGCGGGCGCTGACTTACGCGCGAACTTTCCCGATAAAGGCACGCTGACGCTTGCGCCCGGCGCACGTGCGCTTGTGCCGACTGGTCTGGCCGTTGAGATTCCGCACGGGTTCGAGATGCAAATCCGTCCACGCTCGGGATCGGCCCTAAAACAAGGGCTGAGCCTTGCCAACGCACCCGGCACCATCGACAGCGACTATCGCGGGCCACTGGGTGTTATCCTGATCAATCTTGGCCAGGACGCCATCACCATCAAACACGGGGACCGCATTGCGCAGGCCGTGGTCGCACCGGTGGTGCAGGCGCAGTTCGAGCTTGTGGATCACCTGTCTGACACCGCCCGCGGCACCGGCGGTTTTGGCTCGACGGGGCGCGGCTGACCCATGGCGATGGTTCTGGTCATTGCGGCAGCCCTTTGGTTCATTGGTCATGTGACGCGCGCGCCCTATTCCGCGCGCTTCCTGATGATCGGGCTGCTCTATGTAGCTGTTTTGGCTATGCAAATAGCACTCCCCGATGGTCATCCGCTGCGCGAGGCCACCGGAGGATCGGCGGGCGAATGGTTCGTGATCGGCCTTTTGGGTGTGCTGATCTGGGTTTATTCAAAGGGCCTGAAGGCGATCAAAGCGCGCGTGCGGCCCGAGAACGCGGCAAAAACAACGGACCGCACCAAAACCTCGGCCAGCGAGCTTGAACGCAACGCGCGCCACATCGTGTTGCGCGAAATCGGTGGGCCGGGTCAGAAACGCCTGAAAGAAGCGCGTGTTCTGGTCATTGGCGCGGGTGGCTTGGGCGCACCGGCCTTGCAGTATCTCGCTGCCGCAGGTGTGGGTACGATTGGCGTTATCGATGACGATGTGGTCGAAAACTCCAACCTTCAGCGTCAAGTCATCCACACCGATGCCCGCATCGGCATGCCCAAGGTGTTTTCAGCAGAACAGGCGATGGTCGCGCAAAACCCTTTTGTCACTGTGCGCCCGTATCACCGCCGGTTAACGGCTGACATCGCAGAAGACCTTTTCAGCGATTATGACATGATCCTTGACGGTTCCGATAACGCCGAAACCCGCTATCTGGTGAACGACGTGGCCGTAAAGCTGGGTTTGCCGTTGGTGTCGGCGGCACTCAGCCAGTGGGAAGGGCAGATCAGCGTCTTTGATCCGTCGCGCGGCGCGCCCTGCTATCGCTGCATCTTCCCCGAACCGGCTGCCGCAGGACTTGCGCCCAGTTGCGCCGAGGGCGGCGTATTTGGACCTTTGCCCGGTGTGATGGGTGCTATGATGGCGGTCGAAGCGATGAAACTATTGGCAGATGCTGGCGATCCTTTACTGGGGCGGATGCTGATCTACGACGCGCTTTACAGCGAGACCCGTGTGATCGGCATAAAGCGGCTGAAAGATTGCCCGATGTGCCGCGCCGTAACGTAACCTCTGGAACCCCCGTAACGGCTTGCCTACGTATAGGGTGTTAGGAGAATTTTTGATTATGAACCCGCTACTTTCGAGTTGGGAAGCACCATTCGAGCTTCCCCCTTTCGATACCATTGAAGACGCTGATTTTGAGCCTGCCTTTGACACCGCCATGGATGCGGCCAGCGCACGTATTTCGGAAATTGCCGATAATCCCGAGCCGCCGACGTTTGAGAACACCATCGACGCCCTGGAACTTGCCGACGATGATCTGGGCAAGGTCTTGTCGGCTTTTTACACGCTTGCCAGCACCGACGCGAACGACACGCGCGAAGAGCTGATGCGAAAGTTTTCGCCGCGTCTGGCTGCTTATTCGTCAGAGATCACGATGAATATGGCTTTGTTCCAACGTATTGAAACGCTTTGGCAAAACCGCGACACCCTTGATCTGAGCGATGAACAAAACCGCGTGCTGATGCTGACCCGGCGCGGCTTCGTCCGCTCGGGCGCGCTTTTGGAAGATGCTGATCGGGCGCGGTTCCGCCAGGTGACCGAGCGTCTGGCGGTTCTCGGAACTGAATTCTCGCAAAACCTTCTGGCAGATGAGCGCAGCTGGTTCATGGAACTGGCCGACGAGGATCTGGCAGGATTGCCCGATTTCTTGATTTCCGCGGCTCGTGCAGCCGGAGAAGAAAAGGGTGCAGACGCCCCGGTGATCACTCTGTCGCGGTCGCTCATTGTGCCTTTCCTGCAGTTTTCGTCGCGCCGCGCGCTGCGGGAGGCGGCATGGAACGCGTGGTCGCGTCGTGGCGCAAATGGAGGCAAAACCGACAACCGCAAAAACGCAGCCGAGATCCTGAGTTTGCGCAGCGAACGGGCAAAGCTTTTGGACTATGACAGCTTCGCCGATTTCAAGCTGGAAACCGAGATGGCCAAAACGCCCGAAGCTGTGCGCGGCCTCTTGATGGAAGTCTGGAAACCAGCCCGCGCCGCCGCTTTGAAAGATGCGGATATCTTGACCGAAATGCTGGCGGAAGACGGCGTTGAAGGCCCACTAGAACCGTGGGACTGGCGCTATTATTCCGAAAAGCGCCGTGCCGCTGAGCATGACCTGAACGAGGCCGAACTGAAGCCATACCTGCAATTGGATCGCATGATCGAGGCGGCCTTCGCCTGTGCCGGGCGGCTCTTTGGTGTCGAGGCAGCACCGCTTGACGTGAAACTGCACCACCCGGACGCCCGCGCCTGGGAAATCACCCGCAATGGAGAGCATATCGCTGTTTTCATTGGCGATTATTTCGCCCGTGGCTCCAAGCGCTCGGGTGCCTGGTGCACAACGCTGCGCAATCAGCGCAAGCTGGGCGGTGACGTGCGGCCTGTCGTGATCAACGTGTGCAATTTTGCCAAGCCGCCGAAAGGAACCCCTGCGCTTTTGTCCTACGACGATGCGCGCACGCTCTTCCACGAGTTCGGTCACGCCTTGCACCAGATGCTGTCCGACGTCACCTACGAGCGCGTCTCGGGCACATCTGTCGCACGCGATTTCGTCGAGCTGCCCAGCCAGCTTTACGAGCACTGGCTGGAGGTGCCCGAAGTGCTGTCGGAATTCGCCACCCACGCGGAAACTGGTGAAGCGATGCCCGAAGACCTGCTAGCGCGCATGCTGGCCGCCACGACCTATGACATGGGTTTTCAAACCGTCGAATACGTGGCCTCGGCCCTTGTCGATCTGGAGTTTCATCTCGGTGACCCACCGGCAGATCCGATTCAACGGCAAGCCGAGGTGCTTGACGATTTGGGCATGCCGCGCGCGATTGCCATGCGTCATGCCACGCCTCATTTTGCGCATGTCTTCTCGGGCGACGGATATTCCAGCGGATACTACAGCTATATGTGGTCTGAAGTGATGGATGCCGACGCTTTTGAGGCGTTCATGGAAGCGGGTGATCCCTTCGATCCGGAAACATCGCGCAAGTTGGAACAGCATATACTGTCTGTCGGAGGGTCGGTCGATCCGGCCGAGCTTTATCTTGCGTTTCGCGGGCGCATGCCTGGGCCGGACGCCCTGTTGAAAGGGCGAGGTTTGGCGGCCTGATAATCCGCGAGACATACGAAGCCACACCTCGGCCAAATCGGAAAACCCTGACTTTTCAGCGGTCTGTGGATATGCTACACCTTGCAGTTGTTAATGAAGAACAAACAATTCAGGCGTAAAGCCAAAGGTGATATGAGCATAGCACGGATAAAGCAGCGTCCGATGCGTTTGCCAGATGACGGCAAGCGTGGTGTCAGAACACAATTTGGTGCCGTATGTTGGCGCGTGGTCGGTGACAAAATTCAGGTTTTGTTGGTCACCTCGCGCAGGCGTGGGCGTTGGATCGTTCCAAAAGGATGGCCGGTTGATGGGGCAACACCAGCCGAAGCCGCCGCGACAGAGGCCTTTGAAGAGGCCGGTGTGACTGGAAAGGTCACGCCGACTGTCTTGGGAATTTTTAGCTATAACAAAGAGTTGGAAAAAGGTGAACGATTGCCATGCGTCGTGGCGCTGTTCCCGGTCAAAGTGAAGAAGATCCTCAACACGTGGCCCGAAAAGGCAGAGCGGCGCCGTAAGTGGATGTCGCTTAAAAAAGCGGCAAAAAAGGTGGATGATCCTGAACTTGCATCAATCCTTGCAGGATTTGACCCCAAAGCCCTTTAGGCTTTTCCATTGAAATCATTTATCAAGGAAACTAGCTGATACCTCGTGGGGAAAGAGGACGCGCGATGATCCGTTACGCTTTGAAATGTGGCAACGACCACAGCTTTGAAAGCTGGTTCAAAACGGCTGACGCATTCGAGTCGCTGATTGCGGCTGGCATGGTGACATGCCCGGACTGTGGATCCGACAGTGTCCAGAAAACGTTGATGGCGCCGGGTGTGCGGTCGTCGCGCAAAAAGGCAACTCCACAGGACCTTATGTCCAAGCCATCTGAGAGTGCGATGACAAACGCGCCGGATCCAAAGCTGGTTGAGGCAATCAAGACACTGCGCGACCATGTCGAGAAAAACTCTGACTATGTCGGGACGAAATTCGCCGAAGAAGCGCGCGCCATGCACGACGGCGACACCCCACATCGCCCGATCTATGGCGAAGCAAAAGCGGAAGATGCCAAAAAGCTGATTGAAGACGGCGTGCCTGCCATGCCGCTGCCGTTTATTCCGCGCCAGAAAACCAACTGACCTTTTTCGTCGCCCGGTTCATTCACCGGGGCGTTTGAGGGAAAAGACTTCCGTAATCCGGCTGTAATCGCGATACCCAAGGCGCGTCAGCGGCTGGAACGACAGAATGTCGAACATCCCGTCCTTGATGCAATTGTCGCGCAGATGCACACCGGTGACTTCGCCCAACACAAGAAAATTCGCCTCGCCTCTCAGGGTCACGATCTGGGTCAGTTTGCATTCAAGCGACGCAGGGGCCGCCTTAACGCGTGAACACGCCACGGTCTCGCACTCGACGCGCTCCAGTCCGGCCCTGGTGAATTCGTCAACCTCCTTGGGCCAGGGTCCTGAGGTTTCATTCATCGCGTCCTTCAAGGCGTACTCAACAATGTTGACACAAAACACACCTGTGTCGCGGATGTTCGAGACGCTGTCTTTGGTGCCATCGCGATCAGGCTTGGTGCTGGTCGAGGCAAACATGACCTGCGGCGGCACGTAAGCCACGGCATTGAAAAACGAATAAGGGGCGAGGTTTTCCGATCCGTCAGCGCCGCGTGTCGATATCCAGCCTATCGGGCGCGGCGTGACAACGGCATTAAACGGGTTGTGCGGCAGTCCGTGGCCGTCTTCTGGACGATAGAACATGATCAAAGCCCCTTTATCGGTGTTTGATCGGGACCTAGCGCATGTGCTAGTCGCTCTCCAGTCAAAAGGGCAGGGGCATGGGCGTAGAGCTTTCAACAGAGGCGGCAGAGGATTGGTGGGAGGTCGAGGACCTTTTCGACCGCTGTTTCGCACCGGGTCGCGAGGCGCTGTCGTCTTACCGGCTGCGGGATGGAATTCCGCCTGTGCCCGAGCTGTGCCTTGTGGCGCGCGATGATCTGAAGATAGTCGCCGGTGCTATCCGGTTCTGGCCTGTCCGGGTGGGGCAGGTATCTGCGCTTTTGTTGGGGCCGGTGGCCGTACACCCGACGCATCAGGGCGAAGGTCTGGGTCGGTATCTGATCGAGAACGCGCTTGATCGGGCGACCGGCTGGGACCGGGCGATGCTTGTGGGCGACGCGCCATATTATGGAAAATTTGGATTTACCAAGCTCGACGGGGTGCGCATGCCGCCCCCGACCAACCCAGAGCGGATTTTGGGCCGTGCGCTTACCTGCGGGGCGTGGGACAATGTGTCAGGAGAAGTGCTTCGCTGGGATAAGGCCTGAGTATCTCTTTCTTCTTGGTGAAAATATCCCGGGGGTGCGGGGGCAGAGCCCCCGCCTTGCGCG
>JABDJX010000202.1 GCA_013003245.1 Silicimonas sp.
CGATTGGGTGGGTACTATCTTCTCGACTGCAAAGACCTAGATCATGCTATTGAAATGGCAGCGCTAATTCCAACGGCGGATCACGGCACAATCGAGTTACGGCCGATTATGCATATCGAGTTCCCGGAATAGATGACAGCCCCGTCCCCCGATCTGTCCAAGCGTATCGAAACACTGATGCGCGAAGACCGGGGGCGGCTTTTAGCAGCGCTGATCCGCACGCTGGGTGACTTTGATCTGGCGGAAGACGCGCTTTTGGATGCAACAGAACGCGCCTTGATCCATTGGGCACGTTCCGGTCTGCCAGACCGTCCCGATGCATGGCTGCTGCAGGTCGCGCGCCGCGCCGCCATCGACCGCATCCGCAAAGGCCGACGGCTTGCCGCGCGCGCACCCGACATTGCGCAGCTTATGGAAGAAGACGCCGAAACCCGCATGAACGACACCGAAGATATTCCCGATGAGCGCCTGCGCCTGATCTTCACCTGCTGCCACCCCGCGCTTGAAGAAAAAACGCGCGTGGCCCTGACCCTGCGCACGGTCGGCGGCCTGACGACACGAGAGATCGCCCGTGCTTTTCTGGATACAGACACCGCAATGGGGCAGCGGTTGTCGCGCGCGAAGGCAAAAATCGGCGTCGCGGCCATCCCCTATGTCGTGCCCGAGCGCAGCGAATGGGACGCGCGGCTCAGCTCGGTGTTGACAGTGCTTTACCTGATCTTCAACGAGGGTTGGACGGCCGGACAAGGCGATGTGCCGATCCGCCTGAGCCTTTGTGATGAAGCGATCTGGCTTGCACGTCTAATGGCACACCTTGCCCCGGAAGAGCCTGAGATAGAAGGGCTTTTGGCCCTGATGCTTCTGACGCACGCGCGTTCGGGCGCTCGCGCGCACAAAGACGACAGGTTTATCCCGCTAGACGAGCAGGACAGGTCACTTTGGAACGCAGAGTTGATCACAGAGGGGCTGGCCTTGCTGCAGACGGCTATGGCCCGGCACCTGCCCGGCCCATTTCAGATACAAGCGGCCATCAGTGCTCTGCACGTTCAGGCAGACCGCCCCGAAGCGACAGACTGGCCGCAGATCCTGTTGCTCTACACGCGGCTCGAAGCCCTTGCACCGTCTCCCGTCGTGTCGCTCAATCGGATCGTGGCGCTTGCCGAAACGGGCAAACTGGACAAAGCGCTCCGCGACATCAAAGCTCTTGAAGCTGCCTTGGCGGCCTATCAGCCCTATCATGCGGCCCGCGCCGACCTTGCCCGCCGCGCAGGTGATATGAAAACAGCGGAAGACGCTTATAAAAGGGCGATTCAGCTCAGCACCAGCAACAGCGAGCGCGCATGGCTAAAAGCGCAGCTACGCAGCCTGTAACCACTCTATCTTGGTGTGATCCGCACCAGATTGCCATCGTCATTCACCGCAAGAATGGCACCATCCGCGTCAATTTCAATGTCACGCACACGCCCTAAATCCGGCAGATACCGCGCCTCACCTGTCACGCTGTTTCCTTCAAGCGTAAGCCGCACAATGCCGCCGGGACTGAGTGAACTTGCGATAATGTCGCCCTGCCAGTCGAACATTTCACCCTCGTAAAAGGCAAAACCGCCGGGCGCGATCACAGGGTCCCAATAATAACGCGGCTCGGTCAGACCCGGCGCGCTTGATCGTCCAGTGCCAACCGGCGCACCGCTGTAGTTTTCGCCATAGCTGACGATTGGCCAGCCAAAATTCGCACCCGCCACGATCTGGTTCAACTCATCACCGCCACGCGGTCCATGCTCAAGCGTCCAAAGCTCACCTGTCGTCGGGTGCAAATCTGCGCCTTGCGGATTGCGGTGACCATAAGTGTAGATGCGCGGATCAGCGTCCGGTTGCCCGGCAAACGGATTGCCCGGCGCAGGTTCCCCGTCAAGAGTGATCCGAAGCACCTTGCCATAGGTCGTGCGCAAATCCTGCGCCAGCACGCGGGTTTCCCGCGACGAATGCTCGCCTGAAGTGATATAGGCCAGATCGCCATCAAGCACGATCCGGGACCCATAGTGCATTGGGCTGTTTGACGGCGGGTTGCCGACGAAAATATCAACGAAGTCGCTCAGTTGCGTGAAGTCGGCGTTCAGCACGCCTGTGCCAGCGGCAGTTACCGAACGGCGTCCGACCGGTTTGGAGTAGGTCAGATAAATGCGGCGCGAGGTTTCAAAATCCTCGGCCAGCGCCACATCCAGAAGCCCGCCCTGTCTCTGTGTGACAACCTCAGGCACGCCTGCTATGTTCGTCATTCCCCTTCCCGGCAACACAGCGCGCAAACGACCCGGTCGCTCGGTGACCAGATAGCCGCCGCCCGGCATAACCTCGATCGCCCAAGGGACCTCAAATCCGCTTTGTACGATCGTCACGTCAAACTCAGGCCGTTGAGGCAATTCGGAAGCCCGCGTCTGATTAGAAAAGGCAGGTTTGAATTCAGGCACGTTCTTGGGGCCTTGCGAGACCTGGGCTGCGACCGAAAAAGCAGAAACAACGCAAACACCAAGGGTAAGTATTCTCACAAGCATCGAGATCTCTCCTTTGCCGACCAACAAATAGTCATTTAGGGCAAAAAGCGGATTTAGTAATGGTTGCCTTCTGAAATATAGTCACTGCGGCGCTCTCCTGCCGCATTAGCGGCTTCGCGCCCCTTAGCCGCCCAAACCAAGCCACGACGCAGCATCTCGCATGAAGGACCTTGAGAGATCACATCAGCCTTGTGCCCAAGGGAGTTATAATAAACCCGCCCAAGGCCCCAACGCCGTGTCCAGACCACGGGCATATCAACCGGACCGTTTGGGCTGTGAAACCAATCTACCGTTGGAAACCGGGTCGTCGCCAAAACGTGGTTGGCGGGATCGACGTGCAGGTAGTACTGCTCGCTTGAGACATCAAAGTCCAACAACCCTTGTGTCAATTCATGATCGTTGTCGACGATGTTGACGCGATAGCTCACACCATCCCCACCGGGATGCGATACCCAATTGGCACCAGTAATACATTGCCAAAGCGTGTTGCTGCGAAACGCATCGCACATCCCGCCATGGCATCCTGCCAGCCCGGTGCCCTTTGACACGGCGTCCGAGACGTTCACGGCAGCTTCACGGGAGAGCTCTGACATCGTCCATACCGGAACGATCAGGTCGTAGGTTTGGAGCTTTTCGGCCTCATCAAAGCAGCCGAGGCTATCGGTCACTTGAACCGACATGCCTGCGTCTTGCAGCATGCCACGAAACAACTCAGCCACCTTGTCAGGCTCGTGACCGTCCCAACCGCCCCATGTGATCAGTGCTTGTGCCATTAAACGCCCTCACCTTTATGCTTCGCGCTCAGGTTATCAGGTGTCTGGCATCATCGAAAAGGGCGTTTTACGCCTGAAGGCAATCCCAATCAGATCGGCGGCGATTTGGCGCAAAGCGACTTTGCCTGCGCAAAGGACAGCAATTGCTTACTGTCATCGTCCCACAAATGAAGGCGGGCGCATGCAAGGCTTTCGCGAATAGTCAGCTTGTTGGCGTCGGCCAGATATGCGTGGTCGCGCAGAACCTCAGGCAATCGATAGAACGGAATGCGACTGTAAAGATGGTGCACGTGGTGAATGCCGATGTTGGCACTCAGCCACTGCAGCGGACGCGGCATCACATAGTGCGAGCTGCCGTGCAGAGCTGCCTCGTGCATCTCCCAGTCTTCATCTTCGTTCCAATGCGCGTCTTCGAACTGGTGCTGGACATAGAACAGCCACATGCCTGCCGTTGCTGCCAAAAGCGTCGTGGGCAGGAAGATCAACAGGATCGGGCCAAGCCCACCAAAGTACCAGATCACAGTCAGGGCCACGAGAATGGCCGCATTGGTGGACATGGCACTGATCCAGTATTTCGCACTTTCCATCAGGCCAACCGGCAGACGGTTTTGCAAAAAGAAGATGTAGCCGGGTCCAAGGCCAAAAAGGATAATTGGATTGCGATACAACCGATATTGAAAGCGCTGCAGCCAGTTCGATGCTTTGTACTCGGCCACTGTCATCGTGTGAATGTCACCAATTCCGCGCTTGGACAGGTTGCCAGACGAACTGTGGTGGATCGAGTGCGAGCGGCGCCAAACGTCGTAAGGTGTCAGCGTAAGCACACCCAGAACGCGGCCGACCCAGTCGCTTGCCGTACGTGATTTGAAAAACGAACCATGTCCACAATCATGCTGAATGCAAAAAAGCCGAAGCAGGAAGGCGGCATTGCCGATCGAGATGGCGAGCGCCAACCACGGGCTGATCGACATGGTCCACCATGCCAGCGCCCAAAGTGCAACGAATGGGCCTACGGTAATGCCCAGCTCAAAGCTGCTGCGCCACTGACTGGGTTCGCGATACTTCGAAAGGGTCGAGACCCACTCCCTTGCAGTCAATGTGTCGGGCTGGCTCTGCGGGGGGTCAAAAGTGTCTTTCATGCGCCTGCTGGTTTTTGTCGTTGTTGACGAGCGATACGCGACTTGATTGGCATAGCAAGTTAAAAATTTGGTCAAAGCGATACCGCAATTTAACCTGTGTCAACAAAACATGGGGAAAATCGCGCCTGATTGAGGCGGACGCGTGACAATTTGCCCAGCCTAGAGCGGCGCTGTCTCGTCGTCCGAGTGGGTCAGCGCAGGGACATCGCCCGCACCCGCCGATCCGCGCCCTGACAATGAAGGGTTCTCCATAAAGAACCTGTGGCAATTGAAAGCAACCTCACCTTCGGGTACTCCGGGGCGGTGGAAAGAGCCATCGGGCGACATGATCCAGCTTTGTGCAACGTCCGCAAGGTTCGCCGCCATGATCTGGCTGACGATCTGGGCTTTCACGGTTGGGTTCGTCGCCTCGACCAGTGTTTCAACGCGGCGGTTCAGGTTGCGGCCCATCCAGTCTGCGGAAGAGATATACACTCGCGCCTTTTTGTGCGGCAGACCAAATCCTGCGCCAAAGCACACGATGCGCGAATGCTCAAGGAACCGGCCCACAATGGATTTCACCCGGATGTTTTCCGACAGCCCCTTAACACCGGGGCGCAAACCGCAAATGCCGCGGATCACCAGATCAATTTTCACTCCCGCCTGACTGGCCAGATAAAGCGCATCAATTACGTCAGGTTCGATCAACGCATTCATCTTTGCCCATATGGCCGCTGGTTTGCCCTCCAACGCGTACTCGGCCTCTTCAGCGATCCGTTCCAAAAGCGTGTTTTTCAAATCGATGGGCGAGATCGCAAGGTTCTCCATCCCAACGGGCTGCACGTATCCGGAAAGATAGTTGAAGACTTTCGTGGCATCGCGCCCAAGCGCCGCATCGCAGGTGAACAGGCTTAGGTCGGTGTAAATGCGCGCAGTGATCGGGTGATAATTGCCCGTCCCAAAGTGAGTGTAAGTGACCAACTCACCGCCTTCCCGACGCACAACTGTGCTGATCTTGGCATGGGTTTTGTAGTTGAGAAAACCATAGACCACGTGCGCACCGGAGCGTTCCAGCCGTCGCGACTGACGGATGTTGGCAGCCTCGTCAAAACGGGCCTTCAACTCGACCAGGGCGGTCACCGATTTGCCCTCTTCTGCTGCCTCACAAAGCGCGCTGACAATCGGGCTTTTGCGCGAGGTTCGGTAAAGTGTTTGTTTGATCGCCACCACGTCCGGGTCCGCCGCCGCCTGTTTAAGGAAGCGGACCACCATGTCGAACGTCTCGTAGGGGTGGTGCAGCAGCATATCTTTCTGACGGATCGCTGCAAACATATCGCCATCGTGGTCCTGAACACGTTCAGGCACCCGCGGCATGAAGGCCGGCCAAAGCAGATCGGGCCGCACATCCAAAACAAGCTCATTTAAGTCTGCAAGACCGATCATGCCCGAAAGCTCGACAACCTCGGTGTCGTCGACATCAAGCTCTTCCATGATCACGCCACGCAGCTTTTCCGGCGCCCCGGTCGAGATCGTCAGGCGGATCACCTCGCCCCTGCGGCGACGCTTAAGCGCGACCTCAAACTCGCGCACAAGGTCTTCAGCTTCATCTTCAACTTCTAAATCGCTGTCGCGCAGGACACGGAAGGCGCAATTGCCGGTCATCTCGTAGCCCGGGAACAGGCGATCAAGATGCAAAAGCAACACTTCTTCAAGCGGTAAAAACCGATGGCCACCGTTCTTTTCGGGTAGCGGCACAAAGCGGTCGATTTGCGCAGGGATCGGAAGCAGCGCCCGCAGCAGCCGCTTGTCGGACTTGCGCTTTAGCTCCAGCGCCAGAGAATAACCTTCGTTCGCAATGAAGGGAAATGGATGTGCCGGATCAATGGCCAACGGCGACAGGATCGGAAACACCTGTGTCATGAACATGTGATCCAAGTGTGCCGCGTCATCCTTGGTGATGTCGATGCGGCTAAGAAGCGTGATCCCGGCCTCTGCCATCTCTGCCGAGAGCTTGGCCCAGATCACTTGCTGATGTTCCAAAAGCTTGCGCGCATCGGCGTTGATCAGCACCAGTTGCTCTGCAGGCGTCAGACCATCAGCCGCAGGCGTGGTGTTTCCTGCATCGGCCAATTCGCGCAAACCCGCAACGCGCACTGTATAAAACTCATCCAGATTGGTGGCCGAGATCGACAAAAACCTCAGACGCTCCAACAAGGGCACGCGCGGGCTTTCTGCCTCTTCCAAGACGCGCCAATTGAACGCAAGCCAGGAAAGCTCGCGGTTCATAAAGCGATCAGGTCCGGAAAAATCCTTCTCTTTCAACGCTTTTGGCACCGGGATTGGCGCGGTCAAAAAGTCGGTTGGCGCGGTCATGGCCCCGTTTTAAGCTCTCAATTGTGACGTCAGAATGACGGTTATGGCGCGGAACCGGGGGCGTTGTCCAGTATCCGCTGTGCCAGCTTGCGCGTCACACCTCCGCCCTCTGCCAAGGCGGCAGCGTCCACTTCTGTCACCAGTCGCTGGGCTTCGGCAAAAGACCGGTCCATGCGCTTGGTTAGCCAGGCGATCAGCGACGGAGGTACGCGCAACTGGCGGTCGCTGAAAAGCTTGACCAGCACGGCGGCCAAAAGCGCATCGTCGGGCGCATTGATGTGAACAACCTCAGTTGCATCCATGCGGCTCTTAAGGTCCGGCAGAGTAAGCGGCCAGCGTGCGGGGGGCGTGCGCGCAATGAGCAGCAGCGGCAAGCCAGACGCTGCCAAGTGGTTGTGCAGATGGAACAGCACGTGCTCTGCCTCTGCACTTGGGTGGTCAGGCACTTCCACGGCCATTGGCGTGGTGATTTGAACAACCTCGGCCGCTTCCAAAACTCCAACGTCAACCAACGCGCCTCCCTCTGCCTCGGCCCAAACATGCGCCAGATGGGTCTTTCCCGCCCCTTGGGGGCCCACCAGGGCAATCTTGCCACTGGTCCAAGTGGAAGTTCCTTCAAGCCGCGCAACAGCCAAAGCGTTGGCGTCGGAGACAAAAAAATCGCCGCGCTCCAGCGAGATACGCACCGGCAAATCAAATGTCAGTTGTTCGGACATGACCCTAGTCTTCGCCGGCCTCGGCCTCAGCACGACCTGCAAGACCCTGATAGAGGCGACTGTCCTTGTATTGCTCGATCGCGAAACGCCAGATCACACCTATGGCGGCGGCGACCGGAACTGCCACAAGCAGACCAACAAAGCCGAAAAGCGCGCCGAAGGCAGACAGCGCGAAGATCAGCCAAACCGGGTGCAGCCCGACGGACTGTCCGACAAGACGAGGGGTGAGGATGTTACCCTCAACAAACTGACCGGATTGAAAAATCGCCCAGACCAGAAGGATCCAGAGCCAATCGCCCCAGAACTGAAAAAGCGCCAATCCCAGGGCGAGCACACCGCCGACAAGCGCGCCGACGTACGGGATAAAGGTCAGGGCACCGGCAATAAAGCCCACAACCAAGCCAAAGTTCAGGCCAACCAGCATCAACGCGACGGCATAGTAGATACCAAGGATCAGACACACCGTGCCTTGCCCGCGCACGAAGCCCGCCATTGTGCGATCAATCTGTGCTGCCAGCTTGCGCACGACAGGCGCATGGTCACGTGGGACAAGCCCGTCAACCTTGGCGATCAGGTTGTCCCAATCGTAGAGCAGGTAGAAGGCGACCACGGGAACGATGACAAAGAGCACGACTGCGTTAAGCACGCCCGAGAAGGACGCCAGCAATGTTTCAAGAAGTTCATCCCCTCGGGATTGAATCGTCTCACCAATACTCGACAGCGACCTTCGAATGGTTGAATTGGCATCGCCAAGATCCGGGAAACGCTCTGTTAAGAAGGCTTGCAGGTTTGATACGATCATCGGAGCGGAGGCGATCAGATCGCTGGCCTGGCGGATCAGAAGCGGCACAATCAGCAGCGCCGCAATGACGAACACGAGAATCGCGAAAAAGGTGATAAGACCCGTGGCTACGGCCCTTGATGCGCCCAGACGCTCAAGCCGGTCAGCGATGGGATCGAGGCAATAGGCAATGGCTGCCCCCAGAACGAAAGGCAGGATCACGT
>JABDJX010000240.1 GCA_013003245.1 Silicimonas sp.
GAAGCCCATGCCAGTGAGAGGAGCATTGCGCAATCAAAAGCCGCCATTGGACATAGTGCATCGAATGCTCACTTTGTCCGCAAAGCGGTCTTCCGAGGGAAATGCCTATCTGTCGGCTTCGAGCCCAAAGTGACCAATGCTGCACAATGGATGAATGTCTGCTTTGTCGTCGCGGAAGTGCATGGAAACCGAACGTCAGACTCTAAGTCAGTACCCTGTCAAAACTGGCATGCAAATGAAGCTGCGGCGCGTACACCGTCAATAACGCGTATCTCAGGTGTTTGGCCTTGGTTGATATCAACCATCCCACCACATCCAAGTACGACTGAATCGACCTGATCTTCTTGTGCGGCCTTTTGAAGTTCTGCGATCACCTGCGACGTGGCCGCATAAGGGTCGTCCTCTAGTGCCAGCACAGGAACACCGCTTGCCCGTACTTTGCCAAGTTGGCCAGCCAATCCGTAGGCGTGGATATTGGCTTCAAGAATGGGTACGGAAACCTCCAGCGTAGTCACAACTGAGAACCTCTCGCCCGCAAGAGCAGCCAGATGATAAGCGGCCTGCCCGATGCCGATTACCGGGCAACACGCAAGTGCACGTGCGGCGTTCAGAGCGGTGTCGTCAAAGCATGCAATGATGATCGCTGACGCTCCTTGCTCGGAGGCTTGTGCCACCAACTGTAAAAGCGGTGCCTCTGCAAGTTGTCCATCCTCACGTCCCTGTATGGCCGGTGGTCCGTCGTGTGATGTCCACCCGTCGAAGTCGGCCGTTGGCACGGTTTCACACGCCGTACGCAACATAGCCTGAGTCATCGAAACCGTGCTGTTGGGGTTGATGAGAACGATCATAACATACCCTTGCCCGCGTCTGACCCGGCACGCGCCTTGCGGCGTGTGCTCCAAAGCGCCAGGCACAGAAAGACTGCAATAACTATCAATGAGAACACTGTTGTCAGCGTGCCCAACGCATAAAGCACCGGCGTGGTCACGTTTGTCGTCATGCCAAAAATTTCCAGAGGCAGAGTGTTGTAACTTCCGGACGTCAGAAGAGTACGGGCGAATTCATCATAACTGAGCGTGAAACCAAAAAGGGCAACACCGATCAGGGATGGGCCGATAATTGGCAGCACCACATGGCGCAAAGTTTGCCAAGACGTTGCGCCAAGATCGCGGGCGGCTTCCTCATAGCTTTTGTCAAAGCGATTGAAGACGGCGAACATGATCAAAAGGCCGAAAGGCAGTGTCCAAGTCAGTTGCGACCCAAATCCCGAGGTCGACCAATGCACGTTTAGTCCGGATTGCGAAAAGATGAGGCCGACGCCCAGCGATATCAGAATGGATGGGATTACAAGCGACGTAATGATCAGGTAAAACAAGATACTTGAGCCTTTGAACCTTTTTCGGAACGCCAAGCCGCCCATAACCGACAGGACTACTGTCGTGACCATCACCATCATGCCAAGTGCAAAGCTGCGGCGGAAGCTGCCCCAGATATCGCCGACGGCCTGTTGTTCAAACAGGTCACGGAACCAATGTAGCGACGTGCCTCGCATTGGAAAGGTCAGGCCGCCACCCGAGCCCTGGAACGACAAGATGGCGATCGTGATCGTCGGACCATAGAGGAACAGCAAGAACAGAGCGAAAAAGGCGCTTAGTACGTAGAATGAGCGAGGGCGCGGCTCCATGTTACAACTCCTTCCGGATGTCGACGAAGCGAAGCAGAATGCCGATCACGATCAGCACCGTCAACAGCAGCACGACAGCCGTGGCCGAGGCCGACGGATAAGCCAGAAGCGCAATGTCATTTGAAATCAGCCGTCCCACATTGGCGGATTGAGAGCCGCTCATGAAACGTACGGTGATGAAATCGCCCATCACCAGTGTGACCACAAAGATCGTGCCAATCATGATGCCGGGCTTGGTCAGCGGAATGATCACATTCCACAGAATTTGCGCGCCGGATGCACCTGCATCGCGCGCCGCCTCAATCAAGGATTTGTCGATACGCATCATGGTATTGAAGATCGGCACCACCATGAACAGCGTATAAAGATGCACAAAGGCCAGGATCACAGCAAAATCGCTGAAAAGAAGCCAGTCAAGCGGTTCGTCTATAACGCCCCATGACATTAGCGTTGAATTTGCAATGCCGTTTCTACCCAAAAACGGGATCCAAGAGATCATGCGGATGATGTTCGAGGTCCAAAACGGAATTGTGCAAAGCAAGAAAAGAACGATTTGCCATGTCAGACTGCGAACATGGAACGCAAGGAAATAGGCAACGGTAAATCCAATGCCCAAGGTAAAGACCCAAGTAATGAACGCGTATTTAAAGGTATTGAAGAATACCCGGTAAGTCACATTAGAGCCAAACAAGAACTCGTAATTCTCAAAATTGAAAGCGGGAATGATTGAGAACTCAGTGGCTTGCCAGAAACTGACAATTACGATCATGACGATTGGCAGGACCAGGAAAAACACAAGCACTGCCATGATCGGCAGTGCCATCAACCAGCCAACAAAAGTGTTGTTCTTTAGCAAAATCAGTCTTTCCAGATTAGTGTGGGATGGGTGCCATTACACCCATCCCTGTCGTTCTTAGGCCGCGATGAACTCGTTCCACTTGCGGACCATGTACTGGTTTTCGTCCATAACCGCGTTCCAGCAGGCCACGGCCCCCATACGATCCTGGAATGATCCGCCGTCGCGTACCTCTCCGGCTTGTGCCAAGGCATCGCCTGTAGGAGATGTGATTGTGTCGGTCGCGGCTTTGCCTTCGAACCAATACCCCCACTCGTTTTCCGACATGTAGTTCTTTGAGGTTTCCGGCACAGCGGAATAATAGCCCTGACGCATCAGATAGCCGCCAACCCAGCCGTCGAGATACCAGTTGATGTACTCGTAAGCTGCATCGCGTTCGAGGCCGGTCAGTGACGCTGACAAGCCGATGCCGCCGCCCCATGACCGATAGCCTTCTTCCAGCGGCTGATAGACACACTCGACGCCTTTGGCCTTCACGGCGGTAATGGCAGGCGACCACATGGACTGGATCACAACTTCGCCCGATGCCATTAGGTTGACGCTTTCGTCGAACGATTTCCAGAACGCGCGGAACTGACCGTTTTTCTTGGCTTCGGTGAAGATCTTCATTGTCAGATCGATTTCTTCACGGGTCATGTTGCCTTTATCGGGGTATGTGTATTCACCCATGCTTTCGACAACCATTGCCATATCCATGATCCCGATCGACGAAATATCAAGGATCGACGCCTTGCCCTTGAACTCGGGGTTCAGAAGCTCGGACCAGTTGTTGATAGGACGCCCGATTAGATCAGGCCGGATACCCAGAGTATCTGCGTTGTAAATCGTCGGTATCAGCGTCATCCAGCCGCTTTCATTGTCAACAAAGCCTTTGCCGTCAGGTCCTTCGGTAAAGCCTACAGTGTGTGGAGCAGTGCCTTGTGCGATGGTGCTGTCGGGGTTCAGTTTACCATTGCGGAAGATGCCGACTATCTTGTCGTAGTTCTTGATCTTGGATGTATCCATCGCCTGAAGGTTGCCGGTTGGCCAAACCTTTTTGCAGATCCAGTATTCGATGTCGGCAATGTCAAAGCTGTTAGGCTGGGTGGCGGCGCGTTGAGTCACGCTGTCGGAATCCAAGGCGGTCATCTCAAGCGTAAAGCCAAGGTCTTCTTTCACCTTGTTGGCCACATCGTTGAGGTTTGACACGCCGGTGCCAAACTGGCGCAAGGTCACATCTTTGATGTTTTGCGCCCAGATCATCGGTGCGCCAAGTGTTGTGCCCGCAGCAAAAGCGGTACCGCCTTTTAGCATGCTGCGTCTTGAAAATTTGGTCATGTCTTCTCTCCTTGTCGGGTGTTGTCTAGGCCGTTATCTCGTGCAGGTTTGCGTCATCCCAGATCAAACCGACCTGATCGCCTGGGTTTAAAGGGTTGTTGAAAAAGTCCGCTTCGGGAATCGAGGCGCTGACCTCTTGGTCGCCAGCAATCATTGCCGAAACCGCAACGTGAGCGCCCTGGTACTCAACGCCCAGAACGCTGCCGGGCATTTTGCCATCGCCGGAAGGTGCAAAGCCAATAGCGTCGGTTCGGATCGCAAAGTGGCCTTTGGGCAAAGCAATCACGTTATGGCCCCCGATAAACTGGGCCACGAAAGCTGTGGTTGGTGCGTTAAACACGTCGCGGGCAGACCCCGCCTGCTCGATCACCGCGTCGTTCATCACGACGATTTCGTCGGCAAGCGCCAAAGCTTCGTCCTGGC
>JABDJX010000249.1 GCA_013003245.1 Silicimonas sp.
GTTATGGACGTTGCCCTTGGCCCCGGCTGGCCGGGTATTTTGCTGCACGAAGCAATTGGCCACGGGCTTGAAGGCGATTTCAACCGTAAGAAATCCAGCGCTTTTGCAGGTCTCATGGGCCAGCAGATCGCCTCCAAAGGCGTCACCGTGCTTGACGACGGCACCATCCCCGACCGCCGTGGTTCAATCACCGTCGATGACGAAGGCACACCGGGGCAGAAAAACACCCTGATCGAGGACGGCGTGCTGGTCGGCTATATGCAAGACCGCCAAAATGCTCGCCTTATGGGTGTGGCCCCCACGGGCAACGGACGTCGCGAAAGCTATGCCCATGCGCCGATGCCGCGGATGACCAACACCTACATGCTCTCGGGCACCGCCACCCCCGGCGATATCGTTGCAGACGTGAAAGACGGCATCTACGCCGTCGGTTTTGGCGGCGGTCAGGTCGATATCACCAACGGCAAGTTCGTCTTCTCCTGTACCGAGGCCTACATGGTCAAGGACGGCAGAGTTGGCACCCCGGTCAAGGGAGCGACGCTGATTGGCGATGGCGCAACCGCATTGAAGAAGATCCGCGCTGTTGGCAACGACATGGCCATGGACCCCGGCATTGGCAACTGCGGCAAGGCGGGTCAATGGGTGCCTGTGGGCGTCGGCCAACCTACTCTTCTGATTGGCGGCCTGACCGTGGGTGGCTCGGCGGCGTGAGAAACCTCAGTCGCAAAAGCCACGCAATCGCTGCTTTGGCCTTAGCTCTTATCTCGATGGTCGTGGTCGCGCGTATTATCTGGATGGCACCAGAGGGATGCAGCTTTGGGGGCAACGCAACGCTTAATCGGTGGCTTTGCCTGTTCCCCAGTCTGCTGGCACTTTGCGCAACGATTGGTGCTATTCTGCTGCCGTTTGCCGCTTGGCTGGGCCACAAGGCAAACCGCCCCTTGCGCTTTGGCCCGCTGATCACGCCCCTGCTCACCGGAATAGCAATGCATGTCCTGCTCATAGGAGCCTATCTCATTTTGCTCGGTGCGGCCTATCGCGCCCAATTCCTCGCCATGAGTTTCTTTATCCCGCAGCCTTTTGTTGCAGGAGCGCTGGTCGGTCTGATCTATTGGAGCGTGTTGTCTTTGCGTAAAAGCTGTGACGCGCCGGCATGAGACCGGGACCACCCTTTAAAGTTGACCCAACGCTCAGCCGCACAATTCGGCCCCTTGATCTTGTTTTTGCTGCCCTTGGCGCTTTTGTCGCGTTCCCGATACTTTCTGCGGCGTTCGGGGCGATCATGCTCGTTTCTGCCAATACATTTGATGCCTCTGACTCGCATCCAGTGCGGCTGGTCGGAGAGTTTATTCTCGGCGTTGGCTATACTGGCCTTTTCGCATGGGCTGGTACTCCCATCGCGCTTGGTATCGGCTGGTTTGCCAGCCGCAAAGGCTTCATTGGATGGGCCACAGCCCCGCTTGCGGGCGCGCTCGGCGGTGTGCTTTTCAGCCTGATTTTCTTTGCGCTGGAATGGGAGTTTGGGCCCGCCTTTTTGCCCCTAACTTTTATGTTTGTCTTGATCAGCGCAATCTATGCCATCGCTGGCTGGCTGGCGCTTCGCTGGCTTGTGCCAGAGTGCTTTGTTTGCACGTAAATTCTCTTCTCAAAACGTTAAAACAGTATCCGCAAGTCTGGCACTGCAAGTCACCGTTCGCGCTTCCTCCCCAGAAATAGCGAGGACGCTTAAAAACAACGTTAATTCGTCATTAACCGACTCGCAGCATAACGAGTATCAGCAAGCAGACGGAGACAGGATGGCCAAGGATTTATCCCCTTCCACCCACCCTCTCACCCCACCCCTCACAGAGGAAGAGTGGCACTTCTGGCTCCGTCTCTTGCGATCTCGCCGTGTCGGGATCGCGACGTTTTTCAGGCTCATGGAAGAACACGGAAGCGCCGAACACGCGCTTGAAGCCCTTCCGCAGATTGCCGCAGATGCGGGCGTCAAAAACTATCAGCCCTGCGATGAAAAAACCGTCCGTGACGAATTGCATCGCGCGAAATTGGCCCGTGCCACCCCGATCGCCATCGGCAGCGCCCAATACCCACCAATCCTTGCCGAAATCCCCGACCCACCGCCCATTTTGTGGTGCACCGGAGACATCTGTTTATTGCAGAAAAAACCAATCGCCGTCGTGGGCGCACGCAACGCTTCCTCACTTGGGACACGCATGGCCAAGAAGCTTGCAAAAGACCTCGGCGCACACGACTTTACCATCACTTCAGGACTTGCCCGCGGCGTCGACACGGCCGCCCACGTGGCCGCGTTGGAAACAGGCACGATTGCGGTAATGGCCGGTGGGGTTGATGTCATCTATCCAAAAGAAAATACCGTTCTTGCCCAGGAAATCGAAGAAAAAGGATTACTTATCAGTGAAATGCCTGTGGGTACCGTCCCGCAAGCGCGTCACTTTCCCAACCGCAATCGCATTATTTCTGGGCTTGCCCGCGCCACTATCGTCGTTGAAGCGGCTGCAAAATCCGGGAGCCTGATTACAGCGCGCACCGCTTTGGACCAAGGCCGCGACGTGCTTAGCGTACCGGGCCATCCCTTTGATGCCCGCGCATCTGGTTGCAACATGTTGATCCGTGATGGCGCCATGCTGGTACGCGGCGCGCAAGATGTCATCGACGCGTTGGAAGAGCCGCCCGTCGAGAAAAAGGTCATGAAAACAAAAACAAAGTCACCGGCCATAGCACCGAACACAGCTGTTTTGCACGCGCAAATTCTTGATCGCCTTGGCCCCAGCCCTATCGCCGAAGATCAACTGATCCGCGATCTAGGTGCGCCTGCCAGCACGGTTTCACCGGAAATCAGTGCGCTTGAGCTGGACGGAAAGATCCAACGCCAGCCTGGTGGGCTTCTATCCCGCATGGTTGACGCCTAGCTGGCCTTCTTCTTCGGAGCCGGCTTTTTTGCAGCAGTCTTTTTCTTGGCTGCTGGCTTTTTCTTTCGACGGACACCCTTTTGAGCTGCCTTTTCGTTCACAATATCAACAGCTTGCTCCAAAGTCACGGTCTCAGGTTCAGTCTCTTTCGGCAAGGTCGCGTTGATCTTCTCCCACTTCACATAAGGCCCGTACTTGCCGTCCATGATCGCAATAGTACCCCCATCGGGATGCTCGCCCATGTCTTTAAGCGTCTTTGCCGCCGCTCCGCGTCCGCCGCGCGAGGCCACTTTGGCGGCAATCAATTCAACAGCGCGGTTCATGCCAACCGTCCAAACCTCTTCGACGCTCTCAAGATTGGCATTTACGCCGCCTTTGTGTGAGGTCGACTCTGCGTACTTAATGTAGGGTCCATAACGCCCGAGGTTGGCCCAGATGGCGACACCGTCTTCAGGATGGTCGCCAATTTTGCGTGGCAATTCCAGTAGCTTAAGCGCTTGCGCCAAATCTACGTCCTCAGGTGGCCATTCTGGCGGGATTGACGAACGCGGCGGCTTCTTGTTCTCCTCGGTCACCAGCCCGCGTTGCACATAAGGTCCAAAACGCCCCTTGTGCACCCAGATTTGATCACCCGCATCTTCGCCCAGCAGTTTGCCCTCTGGCGGAATGGCGCTTTCAGGCTCTGTGCCGGGGGGGCCAAAAGCGCGCGTATACCGACATTCAGGGTAATTTGAACAGCCGATAAACGCGCCACCGGCACGCGCCGTGCGCATTGAAAGACGTCCAATCTCGCAGTTCGGGCAAAGCCGCGGGTCGCTACCGTCTTCATTTGGCGGGAAGAGATGCGGCTCAAGAACTTCATTGATCTTATCTAGAACTTCACCAATCCGAAGATCAGCCGTTTCATCGATCGCCGCTTTGAAATCGCGCCAAAACCGGTTCAGCACGTCTTTGTATTCGCGCTGACCGCTTGTAATGTCGTCAAGCTCGTCTTCGAGCTTGGCCGTAAAGTCATAGCCGACGTATTTGCGGAAATAGTTGGTCAGAAAGACCGTAACGAGCCGCCCCTTATCTTCTGGAAACAAACGGTTTTTCTCTTTGCGAACGTATCCGCGATCCTGAATTGTCGTCACAACCGAGGCATAGGTCGAAGGCCGGCCGATGCCGATCTCTTCCATCCGCTTGACCAGCGTCGCTTCGGTAAACCGCGGCGGTGGCTGGGTGAAATGCTGATCGGGCGTGATCGATTTCTTGGCCGTCGCATCGCCTTGCGTGATCTGGGGCAGCACCTTGTCGTCATCATCAACAACATCGTCGCGGCCTTCTTCATAAACCTTCATGAAACCATCAAACTGCACAACCTGCCCAGTGGCACGCAGGCCGACCTGTCCATCGGCGCTCGCGATATCCACGGTCGTGCGCTCAAGCCGGGCCGAGGCCATCTGGCTAGCGAGCGTGCGCTTCCAGATCAGGTCGTAAAGCTTGCGCTGATCGGCATCGACAAGCTTCAGGCTGGCGGTATCCGCATCCAAGTTAGTTGGGCGAATACACTCGTGAGCTTCCTGCGCGTTCTTGGCCTTGTTCTTATACATGCGCGGCTCTTGGGGAAGGTAGCTGTCGCCATACCTCCCCTTGATCGCATCGCGCGACGCGGTCACCGCTTCGGGCGCCATGTCGATGCCGTCGGTTCGCATATATGTAATGTGTCCGGCCTCATAAAGACGTTGAGCCACCTGCATGGTCTGGCGTGCGCCAAAGCTGAACTTGCGGCTGGCTTCCTGCTGCAACGTCGAAGTCATGAAGGGCGCTGATGGATTGCGCGCCGCTGGCTTGGCTTCGACCGATGATACTTTGAGATCGCGCGAATTGATCGCCTGCACCGCCAGTTCAGCAGCGGTTTCATTAGGGATATCAAACTTATCGAGCTTATTGCCGCCCAGAACAGTGAGTCGCGCTTCGAAATCCTGCCCGCGCGGCGTTGTCAGAACGGCTTTGACCGTCCAGTACTCCTGCGCGTTGAACGCCTCAATCTCCATCTCGCGCTCGACGATGATCCGCAGACAAACTGACTGCACACGGCCCGCAGACCGCGCCCCCGGCAGCTTGCGCCACAAGACAGGCGAAAGGTTAAAGCCCACCAGATAGTCCAAAGCACGCCGCGCCAGATAAGCCTCAACAAGATCCTGATCAACCTGACGCGGGTTTTTCATCGCTTCGGTCACCGCCGACTTGGTGATCGCGTTAAAGACCACCCGGCTGACCGGCGTGTCGGCCTTGATCACCTTGCGTTTGCGCAACGCCTCCTCAAGGTGCCAGCTGATCGCCTCTCCTTCACGATCCGGGTCAGTGGCGAGGATCAACGCGGGGTCGTCTTTCAGCGCGTCAGAGATTGCCTTGATGTGCTTTTTGCTGTCGGAAGCGACCTCCCATTTCATTTCGAATCCGTCTTCCGGATCAACGGAGCCGTCTTTAGGAGGCAGGTCACGCACGTGCCCGTAACTGGCAAGAACGGTATAATCTGAGCCGAGATACTTGTTTATTGTCTTGGCCTTAGCCGGCGATTCGACAACGACAACTGGCATGAAAAACCTTTCAAAAATTCGGGCGCATTGGCGGCGGAAGATGTGGGGCCTTAATGTGAATTGTCAATGCAGATTGCCAGCAAGGTCTTAAGAGTGTGCCAATCAGCGCCTATTCGGGGCGTGTCGCAGGACAGGTCTGGCCGTTGCCAAACAACTGGCGCCGCAGTGCAGCGATTGACTTTCGCCAGCCAAGCGGCAACAACCCGATGCGAGCTTTAGGGAGAGTTTTGATGAAGAAAGTCTTTGCCAACGCGACCGAGGCGCTTGATGGCATTTTGCGTGACGACATGCTTATCGCGTCCGGCGGTTTTGGTCTTTGCGGCATCCCGGAGCTTTTGCTGGAGGCGATCAAACAAAGCGGCGTAAAGAACCTGACGTTTGCCTCGAACAATGCAGGCGTGGATGATTTTGGCATCGGCATTCTGCTGCAGACCAAGCAGGTCTCGAAGATGATGTCGTCCTATGTCGGCGAAAATGCCGAGTTCATGCGGCAATACCTCAGCGGCGAGTTGGAGCTTGAGTTCAACCCGCAAGGCACACTGGCCGAGCGCATGCGCGCAGGCGGTTGCGGCATCCCCGGTTTTTACACCAAAACGGGCGTTGGCACGGTTATTGCAGAGGGCAAGGAGCACAAGGACTTCAACGGAGAGACTTACATTCTGGAAGAAGGCATCTTTGCAGATTTGTCGATCGTCAAAGCGTGGAAAGCGGATGAGACCGGCAATCTTGTTTTCCGCAAGACTGCGCGCAACTTCAACCCGCCTGCGGCGATGTGTGGAAAGGTCTGCGTGGCCGAGGTTGAGGAAATCGTACCGACCGGCAGCCTTGACCCCGATAAGATCCACCTGCCCGGCATCTATGTCCACCGTCTGATTCAGGGCGAGCACGAAAAACGCATCGAACAGCGCACCGTGCGCCAGCGGGAGGACGCATAATGCCTTGGGATCGTAACCAGATGGCCGAACGGGCCGCGCAGGAGCTTGAAGACGGCATGTACGTGAACCTTGGCATCGGCATTCCAACGCTGGTGGCCAATTATGTCGGAGACAAAGACATCACGCTACAATCCGAGAATGGCATGCTGGGCATGGGCCCCTTCCCGTTCGAGGGCGAGGAAGACCCCGACCTGATCAACGCCGGCAAGCAGACAATCACCGAACTGGCGCGCACCAGCTACTTCGACAGCGCCACCTCCTTCGGCATGATCCGCGGCGGCAAGATCGCGGCAGCGATCCTCGGCGCCATGGAAGTGGCCGAGAACGGTGATCTCGCCAACTGGATGATCCCCGGCAAGCTGGTCAAGGGCATGGGCGGCGCCATGGACC
>JABDJX010000018.1 GCA_013003245.1 Silicimonas sp.
AATGGGGTGAGCCGCTGCGCGCATGCTGGCTGTTGAACCAATGCCGGATGGTGACCCCCATCAGAAAGGTCAGCGCTGCGATCAGCCAGCTGTAGTCGGTCGCAAACGACAGCGGATAATGCGTTGACAGCATCAGGAAAACCACCGGCAGCGTCAGATAATTGTTGTGCGTCGAGCGCAGCTTGGCGATCTTGCCGTACTTTGGATCGGGCGTCCGGCCCGCCTTGAGATCGGCGACCACGATCCGCTGGTTGGGCATGATGATTGCAAAGACGTTGGCAGTCATAATGGTGGCAGTAAACGCGCCCAGATGCAGCAGAGCCGCGCGCCCGGTGAATATTTGGTGGTACCCCCATGACATCGCAACCAGCAGCGCAAAGAGCAGTACCATCAGCGTGGTGGGCTTTTCGCCCAGAGGGGATTTGCAAAGGAAATCATAGACAAGCCAGCCGATGCTCAGGCTGGCGGCCGAGATCAGGATGCCTTGCCAAAGCGCCAGATCCGCCTTGGCGGGTTCGATCAGGTAAAGCGCGCCGCCGACCCAGTAAACGATCATCAGCAATGCGGCGCCAGAGAGCCAGGTCGCGTAGCTTTCCCATTTGAACCACGTCAGATGCTCTGGCATTGCCTCAGGCGCGACCAGATATTTCTGGATGTGATAGAACCCGCCACCGTGCACCTGCCATTCTTCACCGTCAGCGGGGCCGTCGATGTTGCGGTTCAGGCCCAGATCAAGTGCTATGAAATAGAACGACGAGCCAATCCAGGCGATTGCCGTGATCACATGCAGCCAGCGCACCGCGAACTCGGCCCACGACCATAAAACGGCGATATCGTACATGGCTCGGCTCCCGTCTACCTTTGTTTGGGCATGTGGCGAAACCCGACCGCCAGCCGGTTCCAGGAATTCATCAAGGCCACGATCATCGTGATGTCGACAACCTCTTCATCCGTGAAATGCGCCCGCAGATCGTCATAAAGCGTATCCGGCGCGCCATTGCTCGGCAGCAGCGTCACGGCCTCGACCCAGGCAAGCGCCGCGCGCTCGGTGGGGGTGAAAAACGGGCTTTCGCGCCAGACGGCAAGGCAATCGATCCGTTGCTGGGTCTCACCTTCCGCGCGTGCTTCGGCCAGATGTGTATCAACGCAGTGCGCGCACCCGTTGATCTGCGAGATCCGTACCTCAAGCAGCGCCCGCAGACCTGCGTCAATCTTGGTGATCGCAGTTTTGACCTTGAAGAACCCGGCAAGAGCCGCCGGATTGACGGCCATGTAATTGATCCGCTCGATCTGTTCGGACATGGGCTTAACTCCCGCGATACGTGCTCATGCCATAGGGCGAGAGCAGCAGTGGTACGTGATAATGCGTGTCTTCGCTCATCCCGAAGCGGATCGGCACCTGATCGAGAAAAAGCGGGTCTTCCGTGGCCTGTCCGGTCGCACGCAGATAGTCACCGGCGTGAAAGATCAGCTCATAGGTGCCAAGCTTGAACTTGGCCTCGGGCAGGATCGGCGCATCGGTGCGCCCGTCCGCATTGGTCACCGCCTCGGCGATCTTTTCGTTGGTGTCGCCAGAGACCCGGTAAAGCCAGATCTCTATGCCGTGAGCTGGGCAGCCGCGCGCGGTGTCCAGCACATGGGTTGTCAGAAAGCCTGTCATATCCGCCCCTTGGTGAAATCTTTTTGCAAAAAGATTTGCACTTTTCTTCGAAGAAAAGTGTTCTGGGACAAAGAACCTTAGATTGGGGCGGAAAACAATGCAGAATGCGCCAAGATATCCTCGTGACATGCGCGGCTATGGGGCCTCGCCGCCCGATCCTGCGTGGCCCGGTGGGGCACGCATCGCGGTGCAGATCGTGCTGAACTATGAAGAGGGGGGCGAGAACAACGTCCTGCATGGCGATGCGGCGTCAGAGGCCTTCTTGTCCGAAATCGTCGGGGCCGCTGCCTGGGAAGGCCAGCGCCACTGGAACATGGAAAGCATCTACGAATATGGCGCGCGGGCCGGGTTTTGGCGTCTGCACCGGATGATGGCACATCTGCCAGTCACGGTTTATGGGGTGGCCACCGCCTTGGCGCGGTCCCCCGAGCAAGTCGCGGCGATGAAGTCTGCGGGCTGGGAAATTGCGTCGCACGGGTTGAAATGGGTCGAGTACAAGGACGCCTCTGAGGCGGACGAGCGCGCGCATATGGCGCAAGCGATCCGGCTGCACACAGACGTTGTCGGCACGCGCCCACGCGGCTGGTACACCGGGCGCTGCTCGATGAACACGGTGCGGCTTGCAGCCGAAGAGGGCGGTTTTGCCTATGTTGCCGACAGCTATGCTGACGATCTGCCCTACTGGATGCGCTTTGGGCGGCGCAATCAGTTGATCGTGCCCTATACCCTTGATGCCAACGACATGCGCTTTGCCACGCCGCAGGGGTTCAACGCAGGCGATCAGTTCGAGGCTTATCTGCGCGACAGTTTTGATACGCTTTATGCAGAAGGCGGGCGGATGCTGTCTATCGGGCTGCATTGCCGTCTGATCGGGCGACCGGGGCGTGCGGCGGCACTGAAGCGCGCGCTGGAGCATATGATCGGCCACAACGACGTATGGTTCGCCACGCGCGAAGAAATCGCGGCGCATTGGGCAAAAACCCATCCCGCACCAAAGGGCGAACGTCCGTCCGAGATGCCGCTTGAGCGTTTTGTCGAGGCGTTTGGCGGTATTTTCGAGCACTCCCCGTGGATCGCTGAGCGCGCCCATGCGCTAGAATTGGGAGCGGCGCATGACTCGGCGGCAGGCGTGCACTCGGCGCTGTCGCGAGTCTTTCGCGCCGCCAGTGAAGACGAACGTCTGGGCGTTCTGACCGCACACCCGGATCTGGCGGGCAAGCTGGCCGCGGCGAAACGCCTGACCGCAGAAAGCACAGCCGAACAGGCCTCGGCAGGTCTGGATGCGCTTACTGAGCAGGAGCACGCGACCTTTTTCGCGCTCAACACCCGCTACATCGAAAAATTCGGTTTTCCCTTTATCGTCGCCGTGCGGGATCATGACAAGGCAAGCATATTGGCGAGCTTTCAGCGCCGTGTCGAAAACGACCGTGAACCCGAATTCACCGAGGCATGCCGGCAGGTGGAACGCATTGCAGAGTTGCGCCTGATCGAGGCTTTGGGATGACCACACGAATTGCAATTGAGCCTTTGACCGCAGAGGTTTTTGCCCCATTCGGCGACGTTCTGGAATTTGCAGGCGCGCCTGACAAGATGATCAATCAGGGGCTTTGTGGCCGGTTTCACGACCGCGCCACACTGGATTTCGAAGGTGGGCGT
>JABDJX010000028.1 GCA_013003245.1 Silicimonas sp.
TACATCGCGCATGCGCTCGGTCATGCGGCAGCTTTCCGGGCTTGATCAGCTGCGGGGACGCATCGACCGGCTTGGGTTAACGGTCGCGGATGCTGCCGGACAAATCACGGCGATTAATCGCGCCGCAATCAACCTGCTTCCACCTCTAGGCAGCATCATATCGTCAAACAACGCCTCTCGCGCAGTTCAACGACAGGCAATTTTCATGACGGCGAAAGACATTCTGGGCCTTGAACGTGCGATTGGGTCCGCAGGATTTGCCCAAGCCACACAGGCAGGCACTGCCTTTCCCGGTGCCACTCTGGAGCGGTTCAATGCCCTGAAAACCGAGCGGCAAACGCTTATTTCAGTTTATCGCCTGACGGCATCTTCCAACATGATCCGCGAATTGGCCCGATTGGATGCTTCGCAGGCACAGCAAGCGGTAAACCGCCTCGCCCAAATCGCGGGGTCTTCGGATGTGGCGGCGATTGCCGAGGTTGGCGCTGAGAACTGGTTCGCCACGATCACGAAACTGATAACTTTATATAAATCGCTTGAGGATGCCGGCACTTCTGAAATTGTGTCCTTTATTCAATCAGATACGCTAATGCACCAACAGGACTTGAGGGCAAATCTGGCGCAACTTGCCCTGATTACGCTTGTCTTGGGTGCAATTTCGACCGCTCTGGTGGTTTTTAATGTGCGCTCCATCAAAAGTGTGACGCGACGCGTTGAAAACCTTGCTCAAGGCGATATCGAAAGCGAAGTCGAGATGGCGCGGCAGCCGGATTTGGCCAAGATCACGGCATCCCTGAAAAGGTTCCAGCAAAGCGAACTGGATCGCCGCGATCAGGCAGAAATTCAGTCCAGGTTGGAGGAAAGCTCGGTGCAGGGCATCGAAAGGATCGTCGAGGCGGTCGAGGATGCCGATTTCACAAGCCGGTTGCGGTTGCGCAACCTGAGTGGAGCCAGCAAGATTTTGGGCACGGGGATCAACAAGATTTTGGAGACGGCGGAAGAAACCGTCGGCACTCAGAGGGCGCGCGATCAGGCCGTCTTAGAGCAGCAACGGCAAGAGGCAGAAACACAAAACAAGGCAGTCGCAGACCTCAAGCACATGGTTGACGCCTGTTCGAACGGCAACTTCAAAAAACGAATGCGCACTGAGAACCTTGAAGGCGTCTGGCGCGAAGTCAGTGAAGGGATCAATCAGATTGCCAGCACATGCGAAACCTCGTTGGGCGAAATTCGCCACATCATGACCGCCGTGGCCGACGGAAACCTGACCGGACGTATGGACTTAAACTACAAGGGCACATTTGCAGAGATCAGCACTGCAACAAACACTTCTCTCGAGAAATTGCATGACGCATTCTTCCGCATTTCCGATGGGGCCAGCTCCATCGAAAGCGCAGTCGCACACTTGGAAACCAGCACCGCTGATCTGACAAACAGTTCCGAAAGTCAGGCCTCGAGTGTTAATCTTTCGGTGGCCGCGACAGACGATCTGACAAAAACACTGAATGATAACACCCAACAATTGGCCCAATGCCGCACGTTAATCGGGCAACTGGACACCAAAACAAGCGAAAGCCAGGACGTCGCGGAGAAAGCTGTCAAAACGATGTCCAGCATCGAAGAGGCTTCGGGCCAGATGAGCGCAATTGTCGCCACCATTGACGACATCGCTTTTCAGACCAATCTGTTGGCGCTGAATGCCTCGGTAGAGGCCGCGCGCGCAGGTGACGCAGGTAAGGGTTTTGCCGTCGTCGCCTCGGAAGTGCGCTCTCTTGCCGGGCGCTGTGCCGACGCCTCAAGCCAGATTGGCGGGTTGATCTCGGAAAGCGTCAAGCAGATCAAAGCGGGAGCCGATAATGTGCGCCACACAGGCGGTGCCATCGACGAGATTCGCCAGACGATGGGTGAGGTCCTGCAGATGATTGATCAGCTTTCGGATGCAGGCCGACACCAGGCACATGGTATCGGCGACCTTGGCACCTCTATGCTGAAACTTGATACCACGGCCAAATCCAACCTGACGCTTGCCAAAAACAACAGTGAACTCATTGAACGGCTGATCCATCTAAAAGCCGAACTGTCAGCGACGGTTGCCGCCTTTTTGCAGGACGCACCGTCAAAAACGGCTGCTGCCTAGGGTGCATTTCGTGATAACATCGAGGGTGCAGTAAAAATGGTGCACCCCCATGGCTTACGACGAAGGACTGGCAGAGCTGCTTCGATCAGATCTGGCTGACGAGACACGCGTTGAAGAAAAACACATGTTCGGTGGTCTTTGCTTTATGCTGAACGGTCACATGCTGTGCGGCGTGCACAAAGGCGGCGGCATGTTTCGCGTTGGCAAACCCCGCGCAAAAGAAGCGCTAACCATCGAAGGCGTGTCCGAAATGGCGTTCACCGGACGAAAAATGGGCGGTCTTGTGGATGTCACGGACGACGCCTTAAGCGACGATACGCGGCGCGGCTCTCTGATGGCGTTGGCACGCGCCAACGTCCACAGTCTTCCCCCGCGTTGACCAAGCGGCTATAGGCTGCAAATCATCGCATAGGACGACGCACGCTCATGGCCGCAGAAGACCGCCCGCAACTTTATTTGCTGACCCCGCCGGATTTGGAATTATCAACCTTTCCAGACCGATTGGCCCGCGTCCTTGACGCGCACGACATCGCCTGCCTGCGGTTGGCCATGGCCAGCCGGGATGAAAGCGCGATCACCCGGGCGGCGGACGCTTTGCGCGAAGTGGCCCATGCACGCGACGTGGCGCTTGTGATCGAGGCGCATATCGGGCTGGTTGAAAAACTCGGTTTGGACGGTGTGCATCTGAATGACGGAGCGCGATCCGTACGCAAGGTGCGAGAGACACTAAGCGGTGACGCGATCGTCGGCGCCTTCGCCGGCGCCTCCAAGCACGACGGTATGACCGCCGGGGAAGCGGGCGCGGATTATGTCGCTTTTGGCCCTGTCGGCGCGTCGTCTCTGGGTGACGGTACCATCGCCGAGCCCGAGCTTTTCGCGTGGTGGTCAGAGGCAATCGAAGTGCCTATCGTCGCTGAGGGCAACCTGGACGAAGACCTGATCCGCACGTTGGCGCCGATCACGGATTTCTTTGGAATCGGGGACGAGATTTGGCGCGAAGAAGATGCCGTCGCCGCCCTGACACGACTTATCGCGGCAATGTCCTAGTCGATCTGCGCGCGATGCCCGTCGCGCACTGCACTCTCGGCGGCGCGCGCCAAAGACTTGCGATCCGGAAAATCTGCGACCTGCAGGGCGGGATGCCACACGACATGTACAACCCCATGGCGCGGCGTGGCCAAAACCTTAAGCAAATGAGGGGTAAAATCCATCTCGCCCCACCATGCATAGTGCCGCGGCAAAGCGCCCTCGCCCGGCTCATAGCGCACCGAAACTGGCTGCACCCAAAGCGCCTCGCGCAATGCTTCGGAGAAAAACGCCGCGAACAAGGTTGGCTTGAACGGCAAAACCAGTTGCCCGTCGGTCGATGTGCCCTCGGGAAAAAACAGCAACCGGTGTCCATCCAGCAACCGCGCTTCGAATTCTGACTTTTGCACATGGGCCTCGCGCCGGTCTCGCCGCACAAACACCGTACCGGTTGCCCGCGCCAGCCACCCAATGCCGGGCCAAAGCGCCACCTCGGATTTCGCAACGAAATAAAGCGGTGCTGCGGCATTGAGCACAAATATATCCAGCCATGTGCTGTGATTGGCAACAATCGCGCCATGGTGCCGCGTCGGTGCCCCGCTGGTTTTCACGCGCAGCCCGATGATCCACAAGGAAAGCCGGCAAACCGCAACGGTGATATGCGGTGTCCAGGGGCGATGGGGGCCGTGAAACGGGCGCTCGATCAGCCGGACCAACAACAAGATCAGCAACCCGCCAAAGACGACGGCAAAAAGCACGGTGCCGCGCAAGGCAATGCGGAGCGCTCCTGCCAAGGAAAGCGTCCAGGCATCAGGCGCGGTGTCCGACGTCCACGTCGGGCTCACGCGAGATCACCATAGCGCGCCCTGGCAGAGGCGCTCATCCGGGCAGTATCAACAACCAGACAAACGTCGGTGGTGTTGAACGCATGATCGACGAAAGCGCCATCGCCCACAAAGCCCCCAACACGCAGGTAGGATTTGATCAGCGCCGGCACTTGCCGCATGGCCGCAACGCGATCAATCTGATCAGGCGGCATCAGGTCCATCGGCTGATACACATCGCTCAGGGCTTTGGGGCGTAACTCGGGCGGGGCCAGATGGGCGTGGTGAAGGTGAGACAAAGGGCCTTTGAGCGCGTTCACATCGGTGCCATGCAGGCTGGCCACACCAAAAAGTACCTCGATATCGTGATGTCGCACGTAATCCGCCAGACCGTCCCATAACATTGGCAAGGCAAGACCGCGCCTGAAATCGCGATGAACACAGGATCTGCCAAGCTCCAAAAGCTTCCGTTCTGACGTTTTCAGCACCGACAGATCGAACTCGTCCTCGGAATAAAACTGCCCACAGTCCGCCGCGCGATCGCTGGACAAAAGCCGGTAAACCCCCACCACGTGGTCAAGGTTTGCGCGGTCACGGCTTTCATCGATCAAAACCAGATGTTCGAAATAGGGGTCAAACCGGTCCCTCTCGAACCGGTTTTCATGATCAACCTGCGCGCCATCACCGCCCAATTCTTCGACAAACACCTGATAGCGCAGCCGTTCAGAGGCGCGCAGGTCCTCGTCGCTCGTCGCCAAGGAAAGTGTCAGAGGAAGGCTTTGAGTGTCCATGACCAACGCAATTTTTGGGGCAAGTGCCTTCTAGGTGCGGGCTTTGCGCTTGGCAACACGCCATTCGTTTGGCAAATGCGTTGCGCACCCGTTAAGGTTGTGTTAGTTTTTACAAGTCTGCTTTTAGTTGGGCGAAAAGACCGGAACTAACTCGATTCTACTGCTGTCGATAATGACCTTGCCTGTCTGGGGAAAATTGACCGTCACGCGTCCGCCAATATTGGATTGCACCTGACCGGTCCCCCAAGCTGGCTGAGTGGGATGCTGCACCAGCATGCCGGGTTCAAGAAACGCGTTAAGATCGGTCAACTTTCGGCTCCAATGACTTCGACTTCCCGGGAAGGGCTTCCGCATGGCGACTGAAACCGAACTGAATTCTTTGATCGGATCGCGCATTTGTCACGATCTGATATCACCACTTGGCGCAATCGGAAATGGTGTCGAATTGTTGGCGATGACGGGGGCCGAGCAAACGCCCGAGATCACTCTGATTTCCGAATCCGTCGACAACGCGAACGCCCGCATCCGGTATTTCCGGATTGCCTTTGGCGCGGCCTCGGCATCGTCAAATATCGGAAATGCCGAATTACGCTGTATCCTTGACGATCTGTTCAAAACCACGAACCGGATCAAGGTCGATTGGCGCGTGCCAGGCGACATTCCACGGGCCGAGGCGAAACTGGTGTTTCTGATCATCCTGTGTCTGGAAAGTGCGCTGCCCTGGGGAGGCCGCGTGATGGTGACACGCACCGATGATCGCTGGAACCTGATGGGCATGGCCGAGCGTCTGAAGATTGACGAAGCCCTTTGGGAGGTGGTCGCCAATCCGCAGTACGACACGGCGATGAACGCCTCTGAGGTGCAGTTTGCCCTGGTTCAGCCAGCAGCGCGGGTCATCGGGCGACGCGTGACCACGATGCTGAAAGACAGCGCGATTTCGGTCAGCTTTTAGGCCCGCACCACGCCGTCTCCGGTAACAAGATACTTGAAACTGGTCAATTGAGCGGCACCTACAGGCCCACGCGCGTGCATTTTGCCGGTGGCTATGCCTATTTCAGCACCCATTCCAAACTCACCGCCATCGGCGAACTGGGTGGAAACGTTGCGCATCAGGATAGCGCTGTCGAGCCGCTGGAAAAAACGGTCAGTGGTGGCGTCGTGCTCGGTGATGATGCAATCGGTGTGGTTTGAGCCGTAAGCGCGAATGTGTGCGACGGCTTCGTCCACATCCGCCACGGTTTTTGCCGCCATAATCATATCAAGGTATTCGCGCCCCCAATCGGTCTCATCAGCAGCCTGAACACCCTCAATGCCCTGCAATTTGGTGTCACCACGCACTTCGACGCCTGCGTCGATCAGCGCGCGGATCACACCCTTGCCGATGGTGTTTACAACGCTTTCATGGATCAAAAGGCATTCGGCAGCGCCACAAATGCCGGTGCGCCGCGTCTTGGCATTCAGCACCACATCCAGCGTTTTCTGCGGATCGGCAGCGGCGTCGATGTAGATATGCACGATGCCCTCAAGGTGGGCGAAAACGGGCACGCGCGCCTCGCGTTGAACGAGGCCCACAAGGCCTTTGCCACCGCGCGGCACGATCACGTCGATATGGTCGGTCATCGTCAGCATTTCGGACACCGCAGCCCGGTCGCGGGTGGGTACCAGTTGGATCGCTGCCTCAGGCAGGCCCGCCGCCTTGAGGCCCTCCACCAGACAGGCGTGGATCGCGCCTGACGAGTGGAAGCTTTCAGAGCCGCCGCGCAGGATCACCGCGTTCCCCGCTTTCAGGCACAGCGCGCCTGCGTCAGCAGTCACATTCGGGCGGCTTTCGTAGATCACGCCGATAACGCCCAAGGGGGTGCGCACGCGTTGAATATGCAGGCCCGTGGGGCGATCCCATTCTTCCATCACCTGACCAACGGGATCGTCCTGCGCCGCGACTGCGCGCAGCCCGGCACAAATGCCTTCGATCCGCGCCTCGTCCAGCATCAGACGATCCAGCATCGCCTCAGAAAGCCCCTTTTCTCGGCCAAACTCCATATCTTTGCAGTTGGCCTCGATTATATCGGCACGTCTGGCCCACACGGCATCGGCGGCGGCTTCTAAAGCCTTCTTTTTTGAAGACGGCGATGCGAAGGCAAGCTCAGCGGCTGCTTCTTTGGCACCCTTGCCGATTTTCATCATGATATCATGTATATCCGAGACGTCTTTCATCTGGCTTTCCTTCAAAACATCCTGCATCTTAACACGGCTTGGCTACACCGCCATATCGTCACGGTGGATCAGCGCCGCTCTGCCGGGGTAGCCGAGAATGTCTTCGATCCGCTCGGACCGCTGGCCCTTGATCGCCTGCGCCTCGGCGGCGGTATAGCGTGCAAGGCCAATCGCGATCTGCCCGTCCGGACCGGTGATCGCGACCGGATCGCCACGCCCAAATTTCCCTGACACAGCGGTGACACCCGCTGGCAAAAGCGACTTGCCGCGCGCCAAGGCGCCGGCCGCACCCGCATCGATGCGCACTTCACCACGCGGCTTCATTGCGCCGATCCAACGCTTGCGCGCAAGCCGTGGGTCGATGTCAGAGGCAAACCACGTGGCTGGTGCGCCCTCTTCCAGCGCCTGCAGAGGATGTCTGGTTGAACCCTGCGTGATCGCCATGGTCGCCCCACCTGCCATTGCCACCTTTGCCGCCATCAGTTTGGTTTTCATCCCACCTTTTGAAAGCCCCGTGCCAACATCGCCTGCCATGGCTTCGATCGCGGGCGTGATCCGGGTGATCTCGTCATAGCGCGTGGCGCTCGGGTCTTCCTTGGGGTTACCGGAATAGAATCCGTCGACGTCCGAGAGCAGTACCAGCACGTCGGCACCTACGGTCACAGCGATCTGCGCGCCCAGTCGGTCGTTGTCGCCAAAGCGGATCTCGTCGGTGGCGACGGTGTCGTTTTCATTCACAATCGGCACAACGCCCAGCGACAGCAGTTGTTCCAGCGTAGCGCGGCTGTTGAGATAGCGTCTGCGGTTTTCGGTGTCTTCCAGGGTAA
>JABDJX010000076.1 GCA_013003245.1 Silicimonas sp.
ACCTCGCTGGAGGCGGCATTATCGTTAACAAAAGGTTCAGACCTTCTTGTCACCATCGGCGGTGCGTCGGTCGGAGACCATGATCTGGTCGGCAAAGTTGCAATGAACAAAGGAATGGACAGATCGTTTTACAAAGTCGCTATGCGCCCGGGAAAGCCGCTGATGGCCGGTAAGCTTGATGGCCTGCCGATGGTCGGCCTGCCGGGCAACCCGGTCTCGTCGATGGTGTGCGGACATGTCTTTTTGCGCCCCGCCCTGCGCGCGCTGCAGGGATTGAAGGCCGAACGCATGGCCCGAAAAACCGCGCCGCTGGCCGCATCACTTGGCAAGAACGGGCCGCGCGAGCATTACATGCGCGCCAGTTTGCAAGACGGTGTGCTGACTGCGGCAGACCGCCAGGACAGTGCTTTGTTAACCGTGCTGACCACCGCCAATGCGTTGATCGTGCGCGCCGCAAATGACCCGGCGCGCGCAGCAGGTGAGAATGTTGCGTTCATAAATCTTTAACAATTATTGACACAAAACAGGAACGCGCGTAGAACACCTGTGAACATAAACAAAACACCGGTTCGATCGAGCAGAGGAGGTTCGCGCACATGCTGACCCGCAAACAACTGGATTTACTTGAATTTATCCACAAGCGCGTGCAGCGCGATGGCGTACCCCCGTCGTTTGATGAAATGAAAGAGGCGCTGGACCTGCGCTCAAAGTCCGGCATTCACCGGCTGATCACGGCACTGGAAGAGCGCGGCTTTATCCGCCGTCTGGCGCACCGCGCGCGGGCGATCGAGATCGTGAAGCTGCCCGATGCCTTGGACAAGACCAAAACCTTTGTTCCAAAGGTGATCGAGGGTGACAAAACCGTAGCACCTCCGCGCGCCATGCCGGTCGAGGCGCATGCAATCGAGTTGCCCGTGATGGGCCGGATTGCCGCTGGTGTACCGATTGAAGCGATCAGCGAGGAAAGCCACAAGGTGGCCGTGCCCGGTCAGATGCTTTCGGGCAAAGGCCATCACTATGCGCTTGAAGTCAAAGGCGATTCGATGATCGACGCCGGTATCAACGATGGCGATATCGTGGTGATCCGTGAAACCGGTTCGGCGGATAACGGCGACATCGTCGTGGCGCTGGTCGAAGATCAGGAGGCCACGCTGAAACGGTTCCGTCAGCAAGGCAACACCATCGCCCTTGAGGCCGCCAACCCTGCCTATGAGACGCGGCTTTACCGCGATGATCAGGTCAAGGTGCAAGGCTGCCTTGTCGGACTGATCCGCAGTTACTGAGACCAAAGCCGCAGCCCGCTGACCTCGCGGGCTGTGGTCACTTTGAGCCCCTGCTCTGACGGCTCAACCTTAAGCGAGCCCGTTTTCATCAAGCGCTCGGCATCATAAAGCGTGCAGCCCTCGGGCGCTTTTGCGGGCACATTCACCACCACCAATGCGGCAGACCGGCATGCGTCCAGCGCTCTGGCCGATGCCTTTTTGCCCGTCGCGTGCAGCACGACGCCATCCCCGATGGGGATCCGGCGCAACCGGTTGTCTTCCTCGAATGCCGCCCGGTCAAACGCCGTCACCTGATCCGCCGCGTCGCCGTCGTTTTCCAGCCAGATGCCCGAGGCAAAGGCCTCTCCCTTGGGTTTGGTCAGGGCGCGCCCTTTTTCAGTCATTACGCCTATCATCCCACCTGATTGAGCCACCAGCATCAAAGGCCGTTTTGCATTGGTCCAAAGGGCCAGCGCCACCATAGCCACCGGCACGCCTGCCCAGCGGCCCCGACCCTGCCAGATCACCACCAAAAGCGCGCCAAAGGCGAGCACTGGCAACACTTCAGGCCCCGGAGCGATCACCTTACTGACAGACCCTTCCCAATTGGCCACAGTCTCGGCAACGGCAAGTATCCACAGGATCGCAGGTTCCATCACGGCCAGCCCGATCCATGCCAGCCCAAGCGGCGCTAGAATGGCCGCCAGCACCGCTCCGGGGATGATCACCGCGCCCATCAAAGGCACCGAGAGCACGTTAGCGATCAGCCCAAAGTGCGGGATTTGGTTGAAGTGTGCTGCTGCAATCGGGGCCGTTGCCATGCCTGCCACAAAGGACGACAGCGCCACGCCCCAGATAAACGTCAGCCACTTGGGCCAGCGACGCCCTTCGCCCGGCATGGAACGCAAGGTGCCAAAGACGGCAACAAGTGCGGTCGTCGCGGCAAATGACATTTGGAAGCCAGGGCCATAGAGCGCCTCTGGCCGCAAGCTCAGCACGCTCAAGGCGGCTACGGCGACGGCCCGCAGGGTGATTGCGCGACGGTCGACCA
>JABDJX010000083.1 GCA_013003245.1 Silicimonas sp.
AGAACCTGCCTGTCGAGTTGCCGGAAGACGTGACATTCGACGTGCCCGGCAATCCACTCGACCGCCACCCGACGTGGCGCAACTGCGCCTGCCCGTCCTGTGGCAAACCTGCCAAGCGCGAAACCGACACGATGGACACCTTTGTTGATAGCTCTTGGTACTTTGCGCGCTTCACCGCACCGCGCGCGAGCACTCCAACGGTGATGGAGGATGCGGAATACTGGATGAACGTCGATCAATACATCGGCGGCATAGAGCACGCGATCCTGCACCTGCTTTATTCCCGCTTCTTCGCCCGTGCGATGCATATCTGCGGCCACCTACCCGAAAGCGCGATTGAGCCGTTTGATGCGCTTTTCACGCAAGGGATGGTGACTCACGCGATATACAAAACAATGAAAATCGACGACAAAGCGTCTTCCAATGGCGATCTGTCTATCGCTGTTCGGCGAGCAGTCTATCACTTCCCGGAAGATATTGAGCTTCGGGAAGGAAAGGCCTTTGTAAAAGCGACTGGTGAAGAAGCTGAAATAATCCCTTCCGCCAAGATGTCGAAATCCAAGAACAACGTCGTCGATCCCGTCGCGATCATCGACCAGTACGGTGCCGACACAGCCCGCTGGTTTGTGCTAAGCGATAGTCCGCCTGAGCGTGATGTTGAATGGACAGCTTCGGGTGCCGAGGCTGCACACAAGCATCTGAACCGCGTTTGGAACCTTTGCGGCAATATCGCGAAGATGAACAAAGACGCGCGTGGTATTGGCGACGAAGACCTGATCCGCGCCATGCATAAAGCCATTCACGATGTCACGATGGGTGTCGAAAGCTTTGGCTTTAATGCCGCCATCGCAAAGCTCTACGCCTTTACTGGTGTGCTTTCAAAGTCCAAGGCATCATATGCAACGCAGCGCGAGGCGGTCATGACACTGGCCCAATTGATGGCACCGATGACCCCTCATTTGGCGGAAGACATCTGGGACTATCAAGGCGGCGAAGGCTTGATCGCAAACGCCCCCTGGCCCGTCGCCGACGAAAGCATGTTAGTCGAAGAATCCGTGACCATGCCCATCCAAGTCAACGGCAAACGGCGGTCAGAAATCACTGTTCCCGCCGATCTGCCCAATGAGGAGGTTGAAAAGCTGGCGCTGGCCGATGATGCTGTGATCAAAGCGCTGGCCGGTGGTCAGCCGAAAAAGCTGATCGTAGTACCGGGCCGTATCGTCAATGTCGTTGTTTAACAGACGCCTTTTCTGCCTTTCCTTCGCGGCCTTGGCCGGATGCGGCTTTACACCTGTCTATGGGCCCGGCGGTTCAGCCGAGGGCCTGCGCGGGCGCATTGATTTCGCGACACCGGCGGACGAAGAGGGCGCCGCACTTGTACGTCGGCTGGAAGACAGACTGGGCCGCACGACCACCGGTGATCTGAAGATGACCGCAGAGATTCGGCTGAAAGAAGCAGCTTTGGGTTTCTTGCCCGACGGTGAACTCAGCCGGTTTAACGTGGATGGACAGGTGGATTGGGAATTGCGCGACAGTGCCGGGCGCGCGGTTGCCGCGGGCCAGGAACGCAGTTTCACCAGCTATTCTGCCACCTCGACCACGGTCGCCACGACCTTTGCACAACGCGACGCACGCCGCCGCCTGATGGTGATTCTTGCCGACCGGATCATCGCTGATCTGGTCTCGCGCGATTTGTCATGAAACTTTCGCCACGCGACGCACCTGCCTATTTCGCCAAGCCTGACGCATCCAAGACCGGGCTTTTGATCTATGGTGCCGATGCCATGCGCGTGGCCTTGCGCCGCCAAGAGGTGATCAAAGCGCTGATCGGCGAAGCAGGTGAAGAGGAAATGCGCCTGAGCCGCATCCCGGCGGCCGAGTTGCGCAAGGACCCCGCGCTTTTGCTTGATGCCATAAAGGCGCAAGGCTTTTTCCCAGGACCGCGCGTGGCTTTTGTTGAAGATGCGGGCGATGGACTGACCGACACGATCAAGGCGGCGCTGGCTGATTGGCAGGACGGCGACGCGAAAGTGATTGTCACTGCAGGCCAGTTGGCGGCCCGGTCCAGATTGCGCAAAGCTTTTGAAGAACACGCAAACGCCTTTGCCGCTGGCATCTACGACGATCCGCCTTCGCGCGCCGAGATCGAGGCCGCGCTGGAGGCTGCCGGGTTGCAGAATATCAGCCAGAACGCGATGGCCACCCTCACCGATCTTTCGCGCAACATCGATCCCGGTGATTTCCGACAAACGCTTGAAAAGATAGCACTTTACAAAACGGGCGACGACTCGCCGCTCACGCCAGAGGAGGTAGATCTTTCCGCGCCTGCGTCTATCGAAGCCGACATCGATGATGTGCTCAACATCGCTGCCGAAGGCAAGGCGCACGAGATCAGCCCTGTTTTGAAACGGCTTG
>JABDJX010000110.1 GCA_013003245.1 Silicimonas sp.
CATTGAAACAGGTGTCCAGCACGTCGGATGATGTCATCCCCTGATGCACGAACCGGGCCTCGTCGCTGCCGACATGTTCGGCCAGATGGGTCAGAAAGGCGATGACGTCATGTTTGGTCACGGCCTCGATCTCGTCAATGCGGGCGACGTCGAATTCCACGTCCCTGGCTTTCCAGACGGCGTCCGCGTTTTCGCGCGGGATCACCCCCAGGTCGGCCATCGCGTCACAGGCATGGGCCTCGATCTCGTACCAGATGCGGAACTTGGTCTCGGGCGACCAGATGGCAACCATGTCGGGGCGGGAATAACGGGGGATCATGCGAGAGGGGCCTTTCGTCTGCGTTGGGGGTGCGTTTAGACTGTGCAGCAGTTGGGGACAAGTTTCGGTTTAATCGCCTCTTGCTGATGGTGTTGAGCCGGGGAATTCCATTCCCCCGGACCCCCTTGGGAGTATTTTGAATAGGTGAATGCAGATTTGGAGAAAATGACAGGGCTTCGCTCGCTTTGGGCGCTGGAAGGGCACTGGCGGTTGTCGCGCATGATCCGGCATGGCGACGGGTCAGAGAATAGGCTGACGGGTAATGCCCATTTTCGCCGGTCAGGGGCGCGGCTTATTCAGGATGAAGAGGGCACGCTGGTTATGGGCAACCAGACGATGAAGGCCACACGGCGCTATATCTGGACGGCGCAGAAGGGTCGGCTGGATGTGTTTTTCGACGATATGCGCCCTTTTCACACGGTCTTGCTGGGGGTGGCGACCCACCAAACCGTGCACCTTTGCGATCCTGATCGCTACGAGGTGCTGTACGATTTCACCGATTGGCCGCGCTGGAGCGCGCGCTGGCAGGTTGAAGGGCCGAAGAAGAATTACGTGATGACCAGCACCTATGCGCCGCTGTAACGAGTCTTGCCCCTTCTGCAACGCAATGCGATAACACGCAAAACGACATCACGGAGAGGAAGAGCCCCCATGTCAACCATCGCATCCCGTCCCGTTCTGACCGATCTGGTCTGGCAAACCGAAGGCACCGCTCTTTGGACTAAGCGTCTGGTGCTTTTCGTCGCTGGTATTCTCGCCCTTTGGGTCTCGGCACGCGTGCAGATTGCAACGGTGCCGGTGCCGGTGACGCTGCAAATGTTGGTGGTGATGGTGATCGGGGCGGCCTACGGCCCGCGTTTGGGCTTTGCGACCGTGGCGGGCTACCTCGCTCTGGGCGCCCAAGGGCTGCCGGTCTTTGCGGGCACGCCGGAAAAGGGTATCGGGCTGGCCTATATGATGGGGCCAACAGGCGGTTATCTGATTGGCTTCGCGCTGGCGGCCTTCACCGTGGGCGCCTTGGCGCGCGCAGGCTTTGACCGCAACCCGCTGAGCATGGCGGTGGCGATGGCAGCGGGCATCCTCGCCGTCTACATCCCCGGCGTTGTCTGGCTGTCGGCCACTTGGGGTGCGGCACTGGGCTGGGAGAACTGGTACGCCTACGGTGTGAAAACCTTCATCTGGGTCGATGCGCTGAAGCTTGTGGTTGCGGTCATCGCATTCCCGGCGATCTGGAAGCTGGTGGGCGACGCCCGCAGTTAAGGGCTAAATCAAAAGTCGAACAAAGCGCGGCTCCAAAGGGGCCGCGTTTTTCATTTTGGTCAAACCGCGCTAAGTCATTTGACGCAAGAACAAGGAGTCTCGACCAATGCCCGTCCGCAACCGATTTGCCGAACTGCACGATGAAATCGCTGGATGGCGGCAGGATTTTCACGAACACCCCGAGCTTCAGTTTGACGTGCACCGCACTGCAGGGATCGTGGCGGACAAGCTCAGGGAATTCGGCTGTGATGAGGTTGTTACCGGCATCGGCAAAACTGGTGTCGTGGGCCTCATCAAGGGCAAGGGCGAGGGGAGCCGTTGCATTGGGTTGCGCGCCGATATGGACGCGCTGCCGATCCATGAGGACACTGGCGTGCCTTATGCCTCCAAAACACCGGGCACCATGCACGCCTGCGGGCACGACGGGCATACAGCCATGCTGCTGGGGGCGGCCAAATACCTTGCCGAGACGCGCAATTTCACCGGCTCTGTCGCGCTGATCTTCCAACCCGCCGAGGAGGGCGGCGGTGGGGGGCGCGAGATGGTAAACGACGGCATGATGGATCGCTTCGGCATCGACGAGGTCTACGGCATGCACAACATCCCCGGGCGCGCCTTGGGAGAATTCGCCATCCGCTCAGGCGCGTTTTACGCCGCCACGGGCCTTTTTGAGGTTGAGATCCATGGGCGTGGCGGGCACGCCGCCTATCCGCATGACACGGTCGATCCGATCATCGCCGCCAGCCAGATGGTCATGGGCCTGCAAACTATCGTCAGCCGCAATATCGACCCGATGCAGCAAGTCGTGGTCTCGGTCACCTCGATCGAAAGCGTGACCACCGCCCATAACGTCGTGCCTGAAAGCGTGCTGATCAAAGGTACAACGCGGGTGATGAGTGATCAAAGCGCTGACATAACCGAAGAGCGTTTCCGCCAGATCGCCGGCAGCACGGCCGAGGCTTACGGTTGCCGCGCGGTGATCCGCTACGAGCGCAATTATCCCGGCGTGTTCAACTCGGAAGCCGAAACCGACTTCGCTGCGCAGGCCGCCAAAGCTGTCTCTGGCAGATGCGAGACAGCGCAGATGACCATGTGGGGCGAAGATTTCTCGTTTCTTCTGGGCGAGCGCCCCGGTGCCTATATCCACCTTGGGATCGGGGAGAACGCCGAATTGCACCAGCCCCAGTACAACTTTAATGACGAGGCCATCCCGTTTGGCTGCTCGTGGTTTGTCGAGATCGCAGAGAGCCGGTTGGCGAAGGAGGGGTGACCGAAGACTTGCCAGGTACCTTGCAAATCCCCTTTGCGTCAAATGCCGGAGGGGATGAGTTTGCTCGCTTTGTGATGGGTCGAGACCCATAACTTGGTATCCTGGCAGATCTGGGCTGCGAAGAGGTCCAGTGCTTGAGCGAAACCATTCTTTTTCAAGTTTACGGCACTTTGCGTTGAAACTCTTGCTCGGTCACAACCGTGCCCCAAGCTTCGCCCGGCGCCTCTGCGGCTAGATGAAAGCCAAAGCTCTCATAAAGATGTCGGGCAGGGCCAAGACCCTTGAAGGTGGTCAGCCACATCCGGCCGCCAGAGTGTCTCTCGGCATGGGTGATAGCCGTTTCCATCAATGCGCGGCCCATGCCCGACCCACGGCAACGCTCGGCGGCGATAAACCAGCGAAGATGCCCTCCGCGCACGCCAGACGCGGAGTCGTTCAGGTCAAGGATCAGCGATGCGGCTAAACCCGTGTCATCACGTGCCAGCAAAAGCAGGTCGTTCGTTGCACATCGTGTGGCAAAGTCGGAAAGTTCGCGCCCCACTTTGGCTTCAAAGAACGTCCCAAACCCCCAATTCTCGGCGTAATACTGTGCATGCAGCGTGATGATTTCGCCCAGTGCGCCGGGGTAGAATTGGGTCTCGATAATCAAGCCGGGCCTCCGCGATCAGGGTCACCTGACCATGTCCCGGCTGCCGATATCCGGCAACTCCAAATGCGCCTGTGATGCTGGAAAACAAAAAAGGGGATCAGCACGACATGCCGATCCCTACTCACTCTCAACCCAATGGGCTCCCTACATCGTCCCGTGCTTTGACGCCTCGACGTAAAGACCGACAACGGTGTTCATGTCTGCTGTCATTTCGTTCATGCCGTGAAAAACGACGGCGCGGTCCGTCGGGCTAAGGTCCGTTCCGGACAAAACGGCCTGAACGGCCGGTTTCAGAGCCTCCCAATCCTCGGCGACGATTTGCAGGTGCTTTGCGATGTTCTCATTCGGTGGCGGGTTGATGCCAGCTTCCATAAAACCGCCTCTTAGGGCCAGAAGAGATGTCTCAAACATCTCGGCTGTCGCTGCCAATTCTGCCGTGGCAGTGTCCCCCCCGACGCCAGAGGCAAGAAGGCAGACGTTTTTCGACATGCGCTGCGTCAACATGCGCTGGCGTCCTGAGATGTCGATGCGAATGGCATCGGCCTGTGTCATGATCGACGGGTCAGAGTATTGTGCCAACAGATCGCTCACAAGCAGTTTGGCGTTATCAAGCAGCAGTTCGCTGTTCACGGCAAGCGACGCAACAGCTTGGTTTGCGGCTTTGGGATCGTTGGTGATGCCATTCAGATCAGCGACGACCGGCGCCCACTGGTCCCGCAACCGGGTGATGCTGGCGCGGGTCTTCTTGCGCTTTTCTTCGCCGAAGATGCCCAGATCCGGGTTGCCGTGCTCCAGGGCATCGGCGACCAGTTCAAACTCGGCTTTGGTGGCCTGCATGGCCTTGCTGCTGATTTCAGCGTCGATTCCAGCGGCAAAGTTGCAGCTTGACGCCACGATTTTCTGGCTGAGCATGCGCAGCTTACCAGAGTAATTCACACGTTCGCTCGCGCCGATTTCTTGTGCGTAGCGTTGTATTTTTGTTTGTTCTGCGGAAACTTCGGTGCTCATCGCAATGGCGGCGATCGGCAAAACGGTAAAAACGAGCGCGCGTTGAACGCGGCTGCGGACACTCATATTCATGTAACTTGTACCTATTCACTTGTTAACAAAGGGCGGCACGTCTTTGTGCGCCCTGATAAACAATTCCATAAAACTTTGTCGATAATTTGATGTTTGCAGGTCAAATTTTGGTATTGGATCAAAGCAGGCGATCGCGCCCCCTAGAAACCCGTTTGGCTTAGACGCCCGACGCGCGTACACTTACCAAAAGTAAGAAACGGGCAGCGTTCATGGATAGTGACACTCAAATTGCAATGCTTTGGATGCGCGGAAGTCTTAGCTTCCTAGAGCAGCTTTGCGTCCAGTCTTTCCTGGATGCGGGCCACCATGTGGTGCTTTATTCTTACGAGCCGATTGGCCATGTGCCGGACGGCGTTGAGCTTCGTGATGCCGGCGAGGTGTTGCCCGAAGAGGGGTTTCTGGTCCACGAGCGCACCGGCTCGCCCGCGCTGCATTCTGATCTGTTCCGCTACCGCCTGTTGGAGAACGCCGACCGCGTGATCTGGGCGGACACCGATGCCTATTGTCACCAGCACTTTCGTCCCATTGAGGGCCACCTCTACGGATGGGAAAGCGAGCATCACGTGAATGGTGGGGTGCTGGGTCTGCCATCTGACAGCCCGACGCTGCACGCGCTTTTAGAATTCACCCGCGACGAATTCGCCATCCCGCCGTGGGACAAACCCGCGCGCCGTCGCGAGCTGCAAGAGCTGAAAGACGCCGGAACGCCAGTGCACGCCGGCGAGCAGAAATGGGGTGTATGGGGCCCGCATGCGATTACTCACTTCCTTGGCGAAACCGGAGAGATGGCGCGCGCCCTGCCGCAAGTGGCGCTTTATCCCTACAGCTTTAAAGTCCGCCGCCGTCTTCTTCTAACCGGCGTCGACCACTCTCTTGCCATCACCGACGAGACGCAATCGATCCACCTTTACGGACGCCGCATCCGCAAACGCATGGCCGAGCGTGACTTTGGCCTGCCGCATCCAGAAAGCCTGATCGGCACGCTGTTGCAAAAGCACAAGATCGATCCGTGTGACGCGCCGCTGCGCGACTGGCCCAATCCGGATCGCGACGCGGAGTTCGCCAAGGTCTACCGCGCCGCTGCACATGGTGAGGTTTACGCCGCCGCGACGCCCGAGCCCAAGCCCAAGCCTCAAAAAGCGACGCAAGTGCGCCCCCTCGATGACGTCGTCGCCATCACCACAATGAAGAACGAAGGTCCGTTCATTCTCGACTGGGTCGCCTATCACCTGTCGGTCGGTATCACCCATTTTCTTGTCTACACCAACGATTGCTCTGACCCGACCAACGACATCCTTGACGGGCTTGCCGCCCGCGGAATTGTCACCCGCGTTGACAACCCGGTGCAGCAGGGCGAACGCCCGCAACGCATCGCCCTGGCGCTGGCCGAAAAGCATCCCCGTGTGACCGCTGCCGACGCCTACGTCGTCATGGACGTCGATGAATACATCAACATCCACATCGGCGGCGGTACCCTTCATGACCTGTTTCAGGCATCAGCAGACCCCGACATGATCTCCATGACCTGGCGGTTCTTCGGCTCAAACGGTGTAACCGCGTATCAGGATGCACCGGTTGCCGCCCAGTTTACCAAAGCCGCGCCCTTAAAGGTCCGCAAACCACATCAGAACTGGGGGTTCAAAACGCTGATCCGCCGCGGCGTGCCCTTTGCCAAGATGGGCGTGCACCGCCCGCTAGAGCCGCAGGAGGGACCACTTAAATGGGTCAACGGTTCTGGTCAGCCGATGCCAGAGCCATACCGACAGGATGGCTGGCGCTCAAACATCAATAGCTGGGGCTATGACCTTGTCACCCTCAACCACTACGCCACGCGCTCGGTCGAAAGCTTTCTGGTCAAGCGCGACCGGGGCCGCACCAATCATGTCAACCGTGATCAGGGCGTGGGCTACTGGAACCTGCACAACCGCAACGATCAGCACGATGCCTCGATCCTGCCGCGTCTGAAGCGGGCAGAAGGGTATCGCAAGCTGCTGACCGCAGACCCTGGCATTGGCCCGCTGCATGACGCCGCCGTCGTGTGGCACAAGGACCGGATCAAGGCCCTGAAAGCGCATGACGATTTTGGCAAGCTGCACGCCTTTCTGGCCCGTGATTCGCTCAGCCACGAGCTTGACGAAACAGCGCTTGATATCGCCCATTCCGTCACCACACCCGCACCGCCGCCGCAGGACGCCCCAAAGCGCGACCCGCAGGTGACGATGAACGACAGCGACGTGGACCGCCCGCGCAACGCTTTCGGCGATCTGATACTGCTCGGCGAGGAAAACGAGTTTGCCTTCAAAGCGTTGCTTGATCGCGTCGAGCCGCGCCACCCGATGCTGACCCCTCTGGACGCCCGCCTTGCGTGCGAAAAGATCGTCGTGGTCTCATCGATGAAGAACGAGGGCTGCTTTATCCTTGAATGGATCGCCCATCACATGGCCATCGGGGTCACGCATTTCCTGATCTACACCAACGATTGCGACGACCCGACCAACGCCATCCTCGACCGGATGCAAGAGCTTGGACACGTGACCCGCGTCGACAACCCATTCAACCGCGAGGGCGGCCAGAAACCGCAACGCGGCGCACTCAACGATGCGATCGGGCACCCGGTGGTCACCTCCGCCGATTGGGTCGGCGTGATCGATGTTGACGAATTCATCACCATTCACCACGGCGACCGCACGCTGCCGGGCCTTTTCCGCGACATGAACGACCCCAACATCGTCTCGATGACATGGCGGTTTTTCGGCACCTCCGATCAACACGCCTATGAAGACACATGGATCACCGAGCGCTTTACCAAATGCGCCCCGCGGTATCTGCCGCGCCCACGTCTCGGCTGGGGCTTCAAGACCTTTGTTCACAGCAGCGCGCCGTACGAAAAACTGGGTGTGCACCGGCCTTTGAACATCGACACCAGCGATGAAGACCGCATTCGCTGGGTCAACGGCTCGGGGCGCGTTATGCCGGAAAAGACGGTGAACAACACCGCGTGGTTTTCGCGTAAAGCCTCGATCGGCTACAACCTCGTGACGCTCAACCACTACATCCTGCGCAGTGCAGAAAGCTTTTTGGTGAAACGCCAGCGTGGGCGGATCAATCACGTCGATCAGGATCAGGGCATGACTTACTGGTCCGAGCGGAACTACACCACCGAAACAGACCTGAGCATTCAGGCCCAGATCCCGCGTGCCAAAGAGGTTCTGGCAAACCTGATGGCTGACGCCGCGCTGGCAGCGCTGCACGCCGACGCCGTTGCCTGGCACCGCGCCCGCATTGCGGTCCTGATGCAGGACGAAGACTACCGCGCGCTTTATGAGGCGATCACCGATCCCGCGCTTCCCGATGCGGTTTTCTGCGCAGGCAATGCAGCGCTTGAGGCGGCAGAATAGACCTCCTGCATTTTCTTCTTGGGAAAAATATCCCCGCCGGAGGCACAAAGCGCGCCCGGAACGGGCGCGCGCCGCGACGCGCGAAGCGCGGCGCAAAACCTCTCTTGCAGTAAACCCTAACTGCCCTCGGACAGCGCCTTTTCAAGCTTGAACCCGATCCGGCGCGGCTCTGGCGCATCGGGCGCCTTGGGCATGGCGCGCAACAGCACGTTCAGTTGACTGACGTGTTGCACCAGTTGCACCCGCGCGCCAGTCTGGTCCGAGCCGTAAAACGTTACCACGTCAGGGTCGAAATACCCCAGACCTTCAATCTTCAGAATACCACCACCGGTATCGGTAAATCCCATGGCGGCTTCGTGATCGTTATCAAGAGTTTCCTCGAAATTCTTGATGTAAAGGATCAGCCTTTCATAGGCCCATTCCGCTGGGCTTTTCTGGTCTATCGGCTTCTTGCTGACGGCCTCGGGCAATGGCGCTGTCTCGGCACAGGGCGCGCCGGGTTCTGTGTGCACCGAGCCGCTCAGTTTCAGGGCACTCGCCTCGGCCACCTCGGCAGTCGTTTTGATATCGTCATCCATGTCAGGCTTTATGCCAGAGCCATGCGCCATCGTCACGTAAAGTGCGCGTGACCCGGCCATCGTACCAAAGGTGCAGGCAATGCGCCATGGCTTCGACCAGAGCCAGCCCGTATTCGCCGCCGGAAATTTCGCGTTTGAAGATGGGCTTAAAGCACTCTGCTGCGGTCTTTGGCATCACAAGCGCCTCTTCAAGGCGCGCCAGCGCGCCAATGTGGTTTTCGATCAGTTGATCAAGCCGGGTCGGTAGGCCGACAAACGGCAGCTTGTGGCCCGGAAGCACGAAATGCGCATCATGCGCCAGCGGTTGAAACCCCCGGCAACTTTCCAGCCATTCACCCACCGGATCGGCCTCGGGTTCGGTGGCGTATACTCCCAGATTAGGTGAGATCGACGGCAAAAGCTGGTCGCCGCCGAAAATCAGATCATCGTCTTGCGACCAGAACGTGGCATGTTCCGGCGCGTGACCATGCCCGATGCGCACGCGCCAGTTGCGCCCGCCCATCGTCAAGTGGCCACCTTCGGCGATGCGGGTGAAGCCCAAGGGCAGGGGGGCGACCGTGTCGGCAAAATTGAACGGGCGCTCTGTCATCCGCGCGGCCAGAATGTCGGTCGCCATGCCCGCGCTTTTCCAATAGCGCACCACGTCCTTGCTGGGTGTTTCCTGCAGATCAAGATGCAGCATGCGCGCAAAAAGCCACGCCGTACGGGTTGTGATCAACTCGGCCCCGTGCGCGGTTTGAAACCAGCCAGCCATGCCGATGTGGTCGGGGTGGTGGTGCGTGACGACAACGCGGCGCACCGGTTTGCCCGCCAGCGGTCCGGTCAGCAAACGCTCCCACAGGCGCCGCCCGCGATTGCTTTGGAACCCGGTGTCGATCAACGTCCAGCCGTCGCCGTCATCCAGCGCGTAGACGTTCACATGATCAAGCGCCATCGGCAGCGGCAGACGCATCCAAAGCACGCCGTCGGCCACTTCCAAAGCCTCGCCCTCGGCGGGTGGCTCGGGAAAGGGCGTGCGGATCTTGCGCGCAGAGCCGTCGGCCATCAAGCGGCCAGATCGTCAGGGGAGAGATCAAAAAGCCCGTCTGCCCCTTCGCGCACGGCGGCCAAAAGCGCGTCATGCTCGGGCAAAAGCCGGGTGATATAAAACTGCGCCAAACCGGTGCGGGCCCCTTTGCCACTCTCGGCCACCGCTGCTTTGAGGTGGTAATGCGCGCCCAAGACGCGGGCAAAGGCACGCAGATAGGCTGTCGCCCCGCCAAAGCGCGCCTGCATGTCCTGCGCCACTAGCCACTCGGTCGTCTCACGCAGCCCTTCGGCGGCGCTCCAAACGGCACCTGCCAATTCGGGAAGCGCCTCACGCGCCTCTTCGGCTTCGGCTTCGATCTCGTCCAGCAACCGATACGCCGCCTCGCCGCCGTCCATCATCTTGCGTGCGACAAGATCCATTGCCTGAATGCCGTTGGTCCCTTCATAGATCGCCGTCACCCGCACATCACGGGCAAACTGTGCCGCCCCTGTTTCTTCCACAAACCCCATGCCGCCGTGCACCTGAATGCCCTCGTCTGCGACCTGAATGCCCACGTCAGACCCGAACGCTTTGGCAATCGGCGTCAGCAGGGCTGCACGTGCTTTCCAGTCGTCGTGACCCGTCGCGCGCCCCATGTCGATTGAGATCGCGCAATCAAGCGCTATGGCGCGAGCGGCAAAAATATCGGCCTTCATCTGCGTCAGCATCCGGCGCACATCCGCGTGCTCGATAATCGTACCGGTGCCGGGTGCCGCACCCTGCTTGCGGTCCATTGCATAGGCCAGCGCGTGCTGAAACGCGGCCTCGGCCACGCCAATCCCTTGCGCGCCCACGCCAAGTCGCGCGTTGTTCATCATCGTGAACATCGCCGCCATGCCGCCGTTCTCAGCACCAACCATCCAACCGGTGGCGCCATCGTATTCCATCACGGCGGTGGGAGAGCCATGCAGGCCCAGCTTGTGCTCAAGCGAGACGACGCGCAGAGCGTTGCGCTCGCCGGGATTGCCCGCCTCATCGGGGATGAACTTTGGCACGAGGAACAGGCTGATTCCCTTGGTGCCCGGGGCCGCATCCGGCAGGCGCGCCAGCACAAGGTGGCAGATGTTTTCGACAAAATCCGCATCCCCCCAGGTGATGTAAATTTTCTGACCACTGACGCTGAAAGTGCCGTCGCCGTTCGGCTCTGCCTTCGAGCGCAGCGCGCCCACATCGCTGCCCGCCTGCGGCTCGGTCAGGTTCATGGTGCCCGACCATTCACCCGAGATCAGTTTGGGCAGGTACAATTCTTTGAGCGCGTCCGAACCATGGGCTTCCAAAGCCTCGATCTGGCCTTGAGTCAAAAGCGGGTTCAATTGCAAGGAAAGGCAAGCCCCTGACATCATGTCATTTATCGCCGTACCAAGCGTGGTAGGAAGGCCCATGCCGCCGTGCTCTGGGTCCGATGTCAGGCCAATCCAGCCGCCTTCAGCTATCGCGCGGAACGCCTCGGCAAAACCTGGCGAGGTGCGCACAACCCCGTTTTCAAGTGTGGCAGGGGTCACGTCGCCTGCGCGGTTCACCGGGGCAAGAATGTCATCGCACAGGCGAGCTGCTTCGGTCAGGATCGCATCCACCGTCTCAGGCGTGGCTTCGGCGAACCGCTCGGTCGCCGCGACGCTTGAGAAATCCAAAGCCTGCTCCATAAGGAAGCGGAATTCGTTGACCGGGGACGCATAGGGCATGGAATGAAGCTCCTGTCTTCTGTCTTGGCAAACGGTGCATCCATCGCTAACCGTTGCCGCGGACTGTCGCAATGGAGATGGGCTGCCGCAAGCCAAACGCAGCGTCACTGAGTATGAGCGAGCATCGCACCAAACGATTGAAACCAAACGCTGCGGGGATTGCCGAGGCGGCGGATATCTTGCGGGCAGGCGGGCTTGTCGCCTTTCCGACCGAGACGGTTTACGGGCTTGGGGCCGACGCGCGCAATGGCGCGGCTGTTGCGCGGATCTTTGCGGCCAAAGGGCGCCCGTCGTTCAACCCGCTGATCGTGCATGTGGCCGATATCGAGATGGCCGAACGCTATGGCATCATCGAAGGGGCGGCGCGCGACATGGTCGAGGAGTTCTGGCCGGACGCCTTCAGTATCGTTGTGCCCTTGCGCGAAAATGCTGATCTGTCGCCACTGGTGACAGCGGGACTGTCGAGCGTTGCCTTGCGGATGCCGAAAGAGGAAGTAGCGTTAGGGCTGTTGCGTGCCTTTGGCGGGCCTGTTGCCGCCCCGTCGGCCAACCCGTCCGGCAAGATCAGTGCGACCACGGCCGACCATGTGTTACGCGGTCTGGATGGCCGGATTGATGCCGTGCTTGACGGTGGGCCGACACGGGTGGGGCTGGAGTCGACGATCATCGGGTTTCTGGGCGACAGACCAACGCTCTTGCGCGAGGGCGCATTTCATCCCGGTCTGATCGATATGTGGGTCGAGACCAGCTTTGAGGATGTGCCTACAGCGCCGGGCCAGATGGCTTCGCATTATGCGCCGAAAGCCAGCATCAGGTTGAATGCGACAGAGGCACGTGCGAGTGAGTTTTTGCTCGGCTTCGGGCCGATCAAGGGGGACTTGTCACTCTCGCCGGATGGTGATCTGGGCGCGGCAGCGGCCAACCTCTATGCAATGTTCCACGAGGCGGATGCGCGCGGTGTGAAGCGGCTTGCGGTGGCCCCTGTTCCTTACGAGGGCATAGGCCGCGCGATAAACGACCGGCTGCGCCGCGCTGCAGCCCCACGCCCCTGATCAAAGACGTGCGCGTTCCTTCATTGGTCCAGAAATATGCTGGGGGTGCGGGGGCAAAGCCCCCGGTGGATCGGCGTGCGAAGCACGGCGAAACCGGTTGGTGATATCGCGCCCACAGCTCACTCCTATTTTGCGCGCGTATAAACGCCCTCGGGCAGATTCAGCGCTGCCGTCAGATCGGCCAGTTGCGCCAGCGAAAGCGTGATCCGCTGCATCTCTTCGGTGCGCGGGTTGATCTGTTCGATCACCACGCAATCCTCAAACGCATTGATGGTGATGTCTTCCTGCCGGTGGACGGCGGCCTCGTCGATCAGCGTGACAACGGTCGCGTCAAAGTCGTGTTCAATGGTAAACATGAGGATCAACGTGGGCCTTTGCAGCACGGCGTGCAACCCTTGGGCGGGGAATTGCCGCCAAAGCCTGTGTTCGCGAATTGATGCCGCCTGCAAACCTGCTAGTTTCCCGATCAAATCAACAGGAGACCCATACGATGCGTCGTGCCATCGCCATCCTTACCGTTTTGACCGTCGCGGCTTGTGACGTCACCGTTCAGCCGGCCCCCGCGCCGTCAAGCCAGCCCGTATCAACGGCCAAACGCACCGGCGGGCCGCAGTCGGTGAGTGACTTTCGCGCCGTTGTCGCGCGGGTCGAGCCTGTGGCCGAGCGTGCCTGTCGTCAGCTAAGCCCGCAGCGCAACTGCGATTTCAGGATTATCATCGATGATCGGGCGGGCTTGGGCGCGAATGCCTATCAGACCTATGAAAAATCGGGGCGTCCGCTGATTGCCTTCACACCTGCGCTGTTCCGCGAGATGCGCAACCGTGACGAGCTGGCCTTTGCGCTGGCGCACGAGGCGGCGCACCATATCGAGGGCCACATCCAGCAAACCCAAAGCTCGGCGCAGACAGGCGCCATTCTGGGCGCTGTTCTGGGGTCGGTTATTGGTCTGGACCAGGCCGGTGTCGAGACGGCGACCAATATCGGGGGCACCGTGGGCGCGCGGCGCTATTCAAAAGGGTTCGAGCTTGAGGCCGACAGTCTGGGCGCGCGGATTGCGCAGCAGGCGGGCTATGATCCGTTGCGCGGCGTGCTTTATTTTCAGGATGCCGCCGATCCCGGGGACCAGTTTTTGGGCACACACCCGCCCAACGCGGATCGCATCACCGTTGTGCGCAACGCGGTGCGCTAAAAAAAATCGGCCCGGGACGCACATGCCCCGGGCCGCTTGATTTCCGCACAAGGGTCACTGCACGTTACCCGGCCAGTCGGAAATACTCGGCCATGAAATTGTTATCCATTCCAGCTCCGCCACAGAAGCCGACGTCTATCAGGGATGATCCGTCGATCTGGTCACCTGAGACGATCGAGACGCCTTCCATACCGTTTGGTCGTGCAGCAAAACTGATGGTTTTGACTGCAATCAGCTGGCCACCGTAAATTTGAAGATCAGCAGGGAAGTTCATACCGCCCTTTGTGACAAGCTGTGCGCCACCGCCATTGTTACACCCGTCGTTACGCCCAACCTGAAGGCCGGAGGAGGCTTTGAAGGAATTCTCATCGGTGTTTGTATTGATGATAATAATGTCGTGCAATTCGATACTCGCGAACTGGACGATACAGTTGGTAACAACCACACCTTTCAGGAAAATATCGCCGGGATTGCCAAAATTGACCTTTTTGCTGGGCGAACTGCAGGTCAATTCATGGACCGCACCTGGCACCCAGTCTGCCAACTTTACACCTGATCCGGTCGAAGAGAGCGTAACGCGCGCCAAAGGTTCTCCCGAAAGGGGGTTGATGTCGACATAATCTGTCCGGAAATAGGGCGAGTCGGGGTCTTCGACGCCCGCAATGATCCGATCGATCTGTTGCAGAATGCGCATCCGGTAGGACCCGCTTCTTAAGGCGTCGTACAGTCCGGGGTTGCTATCACCCGTTGAGCTTGTGGGAACAACCAGATCATTCTTGTCAGGCATCGAGACGATCGTGCTGTCCATAAATGCGTTGCCGTTGTTGATCTCGACATGGTCGTTCGAGTGGATGCAGAAACCGTTGCCGTAGGTGTTGTTCGACTGCACATCCACGCGGTTTTCAGCGACAAATCCCTCGCGGAAACAGGTTGGATAGTATGACTCAAAGATCGACGTTCTGCGTACATCAAGAATGTCGAGGCCGAGAAACTGCATGAAGATGGTTCCAACACCATTGGACCGCGCGGCAATACGGGCCGTTCTTACGCGCACGGCATCCTTGGACATTGCATCGGGTGTAAAGACGGCTGTTGTCGCGTCCCATGTGCCAAATTCAATGTCGCCTGCGTTGATCGTGTCGCCAAACTTTTCGACAGGCAGGGCGCGCTGAGCCACTGCGATGCCTACTGCCTTTGCGTCATTCGGGTCGCTATGTACTTCGCGCGCCATCAATGACGCGTGTGCTGCGGAATCCGCTGCAACCTGCAGGTGGGTGCGCACCATCATGCCGTTTGCATAGTCAAGCCCAAGGCCACCGACGCACAGCATGGTAATTGTCAGGATCAGACCAAAGGCGGTCATCGCCCCGTCTTCTTTGTGTGTGAAACGCGCAATGCGTGAATTTGTTGGCAGCATATCCATCACTCTTAAACCTCCCAATTCTCAATGAGGTGATCAGCAGTTACTAAAATTTCCAGGTTATTCAGCGCGGTGAAGTAACCAAGGATTTGAAGCTCGCTCGCCGGGATTTTGACGATGGTGGTTGCGACACCGGCGTTCTCAATGGTCAAAGCCTCTGCCGCGATATTGAGATTGGCCAAGGTCTGAACAACGTAAGCCTGCGTCTCTGCCTCTGTTCTGAGCCGCCCGATCGAGTAGTTGCGGTTCGCGTCCTGCACGACGCGCAGCACTTTCGCCTGACCGTGGAAGATCATTGCAGCGTCGACCATCAGGCCGAAAATCAGGATGAAGATCGGGAACCACAGAACGGCTTCAACCGTTGCCGTGCCATCGTCTTTTCCCAAGAAACGCCGGATGCGTTGTGATATGCGCTTCTGAATACCCATGGATCCCTCGATCAAATTGCGGTTTCGTTGCATTATTACGCAAAATTTGTCTGGCAATCCGATGGCTCAATTAAGGCGTAAACGTGGCTCGTACCCACTGATTTGCTTAGAGCTTCGTTATTTTTGGCGGCATTTCGAAACAATAGAACGTGTCGTGAGAAACTGGTTCTTTAGCAAAGACGCCAGCCGAAAGGGAGATCTTGGTCGGGTTCGACGCATAGCGCCGGAACCGAGCCTGGCGCTTTCACGGTTTTCAGCGCGTGTTTTCAGTCAAGCGACGCTCAACATAATTTGTAACATTGCCGATCATGTCTTCCATATGCGGGTCTTCAAAAAAGTGTCCGGCGCCTTCGATCTCGGTATGGGTGACGGTGATGCCCTTTTGCTCGTGCAGCTTTTCGACAAGCGTATGCGTATCACGCGGTGGGGCGACACGATCACCGGTGCCGTTGATGACCAGACCCGAGGACGGGCAGGGGGCAAGGAAGGAAAAGTCATACATGTTGGCAGGTGGCGAGACGCTGATAAAGCCAGTGATTTCGGGGCGACGCATCAAAAGCTGCATGCCGATCCATGCGCCAAACGAGAACCCTGCGACCCAGCAGTGTTTGGCGTTCTGGTTCATTGATTGCAGGTAATCCAGTGCTGAGGCCGCATCCGAAAGCTCGCCAATGCCTTGGTCGTATTCACCCTGAGAGCGGCCAACGCCACGGAAATTGAACCGCAGCACGTTAAAGCCCATGTTATGAAAGGCATAGTGCAGGTTATAGACCACGCGGTTGTTCATTGTGCCGCCGAACTGCGGGTGCGGGTGCAGGATGATCGCTATTGGCGCGTCTTTGGTGCGCTGCGGGTGGTAACGGCCTTCCAGGCGCCCTTCCGGGCCAGGAAAAATCACTTCGGGCATGGTCTTACCTTTTTATTCTTTTCCGCTTTGAAAGGTTGGCCTTAGGCATTTCTTGACGAATTTGGTCAGGCACTTTAGAAACGTTCTAAAGTAATGCGGCCTCTCTCCTCACGGGTCTCGGAGGACGTAAGGTGCATGGGCGAAAAGGTCAATCTTTTAGGCGGGTCAGATGAAACTGAGCACAAAAGGTCGGTACGGGATGGTGGCGCTGGTGGATCTGGCGCTCGCCCCTCAGGGAACGCTGCTGTCACTGGCCGAGATTTCCAAGCGCCAGGACATTTCTCTGCCCTATCTGGAGCAGCTTTTTGTCAAGCTGCGCCGCGCCGGGCTGGTGGATAGCGTGCGGGGACCCGGTGGCGGGTACCGCTTGGCCCGCGCACCCAGTGAGATCAGGGTGAGCGATATTCTCGGCGCGGTGGATGAGACGGTGAACGCGATGCACGCAGGGGCCGGTGCGTCGGGCGGATCGTCGGGCTCGCGGGCGCAATCGCTGACCAACCGGTTGTGGGAGGGGCTTTCGGCACATGTTTACGTTTTCCTGCACCAAACGCGGCTGTCGGACATCGTTGCCAATGAGCTGGCCCCGTGCCCGGCTGTGCCTGAGCTTTTTGAAGTGGTGGACGAGGAATGAGAGCGCCTTTTGATAAGGGCATTGCGCCGCCTTTGGCGTCGCGCAAGGCGAGGGGGCGCTGCCCCCTCGCGCTCGCCCGGGATATTTTGGCCAAGAAGAACGGCAGATGAGCGAGCGCGTTTATCTGGATTGGAATGCGACGGCGCCTTTGCGGGTAGAGGCGAGGGGCGCAATGATTTCGGCGATGGATGTTGTGGGCAATCCATCTTCTGTGCACGCCGAGGGGCGGGCAGCGCGTGGCATTGTGGAGCGGGCGCGGTCGCAGGTAGCGGAACTGGTGGGTTGCAACACGGCGGAGGTTGTCTTTACTTCTGGGGCGACCGAGGCGGCGAGCGTTTTGCGGCAAATGCCGCAGGGTTCAGCGGTCTGTGTAGATGAGACCGCGCATGATTGTGTCTGGGCGCATTTTGATCTGACAGGCGGTGATGCGGGGACTTCGCACACATTGGCCATGGGGCTGGCAAATTCAGAGACAGGCGTCATCACTGAGCCGGCCAAGCCCGTGGAGGGTCTTTGGTCTTATGGCGCGGTCAAATGCGCAGCGCTTTTTCTGGATGTTGTGCAGGCCGTCGGGCGCATCCCGTGGAGCTTTCACTGGTCGGGGGCGCATCTGGCGATCCTGTCGGCGCACAAGCTTGGCGGACCCAAGGGCGTGGGCGCGCTGATCGTGAAGACGGGTCTGGATATCGAGGCTTTGCAGCTTGGCGGCGGGCAGGAACTTGGGCGCCGCTCTGGTACGGAGAACGTCGCTGCCATTGCCGGATTTGGTGCGGCTTGCGAGGCCGCAGCGCGGGATTTAGCCGATGGTTGCTGGGCAAAGGTTGAGAAACTTAGAAATATTCTAGAAACAACTCTGGCAGACGAGGCAAAAGAGACTATTTTTGTCGGGAAAGACGCGCAACGCCTGCCCAATACCTCGTGTTTTGCGACACCGGGGTGGAAGGGCGAGACGCAGGTGATGCAGATGGACTTGGCCGGATACGCGATATCGGCCGGGTCTGCCTGTTCATCGGGCAAAGTTAAGGTGCCTCGCGTGCTGCGCGCGATGGGGTTGGACGATCAAGCGGCTGAGAGCGCGGTGCGTGTCTCATTGGGGCCAACAACAACAGAACAAGATGTGCTTGGCTTTGCAGAAGCTTGGCTCGCACAGGAAAAGAAGTTTCGCCAACGCGCGGCGTAAGGAAGGAAGCGATTGAGATGACAGCTTTGGACACACCAGAGGTCAAAGACGGCGTTGATCAGGAGACGGTCGATGCGGTGCGCTCGCTTTCGGGCACCTACAAATACGGTTGGGAAACCGACATCGAGATGGAGTACGCGCCCAAGGGTCTGACCGAGGACATCGTGCGCCTGATCTCGGAGAAAAACGAAGAGCCGGAGTGGATGCTAGAGTGGCGTCTTGAGGCCTACGCGCGCTGGCTGGAGATGAAAGAACCCGAGTGGGCGATGGTTGATTACCCTGAGATCGATTTTCAGGATCAGTATTATTACGCCAAGCCGAAAAGCATGCAGGAAAAGCCGAAGTCTTTGGACGAGGTGGACCCCAAGCTTTTGGAAACATATGCGAAACTGGGTATTCCGCTGAAAGAGCAGATGATCCTTGCGGGTGTCGAAGGTGCTGAAGACGCGCCCGCCGAGGGG
>JABDJX010000145.1 GCA_013003245.1 Silicimonas sp.
GCACCATAAAGTACACCGTTCAATCGCAGCAAAAGCGCCCACCCAAGGCTCGGGCGCGTCCCTGCTCAACGCGCGGCAACAAATTCTAGACATCGACACGTTTTCGAAGAACACTTGAAGCACAGCATTTTTCAAAGGAAAGCATTGTGAAACACACATTGATCGCAACCTTGATAATCACACTCGGAGCGTTTCCTGTAATCGCGCAGGACAAAGCAGTTCCAAAACGCATCAAATTTCCGAACCCACCACAACCCATGACATGTAATGTCGGTGACCCTTTCTCCAAATCGTTCCACACCAAAGGAACAAGTGGTTCTATGACGACGATCCGCGGCACGCTTTATATCATCTGCCCAACGCGATACGCGAAATGGAAGGACACGCGCATTCCGATCAATTGGTTTGACGAAAAGGGCAACGGGTATACAGACTGCGACCGACGGGAGAATGCACCACACCGCTGCTGGATCACGGTTCCGAACTAAGGCCGATTCCCCTCCCCCAAACTAAAACACAACCCGCAACGCCAACCACGGCGCCAGATTAAACACCATAATCGCGATCTTATATCGGCTGAGGTAGGCGATAAACAGCCGCGGCCATTCCTTCGCCGGAACCCCCGTGATCCGCGCCTCCAGCTTGGCCGTCCAGTCGCGCGCAAAGATGATCATCACCGCCGCCAGCGTATAAACTGCGACGTTGATCACCAGCATCCAACCGAACACCGCCGTCACTTCTGCCATCGTCATCTCAAATCTCCGCCATAACCGGACCCAGCATCTCGCCGGTCATCCGGCTGTGATCCTCGGTGCGCACCTCGCGCCGGACGTGTTCGATAAACTCGGCCGCCGTGTCGCGCGTGGTTTTGTCCGGCCACTCGGAAATCGCCGCCATCGTGCGCGCACTGGTACGGATGACCTGCACCCGTTCGGCTCCAAGCTGTTTAAGCGCTGGCAGGCGTTTGGTGCGGACGCGCTCCATCGTCATTTCAAAGTCGACGCCGCCCATCACCTCCCAGGTCGTGATTGTCACATATCGCATGAGACCCCTCCCCTGACTGGATGGGTCCAGTATAGCACAGCTTGCGCCGTTTGCCCGTCACGAAGCGCACGCGTCCTGCGACGTTTTCGCTATTCAAGAACGAAGGTCACCTTCAGCACCACCCGATACTCGGTGATCTTGCCGTTCTTCACCACGGCCTTCTGGTCCTTGACCCAGGCCCCTTCGACGTTCTTCAACGTCTCGGCGGCGCGCTTGACGCCCTCTTCAACCGCATCCTCAAAGCTTTTCGAGGACGACGCAATAATCTCTGTGACGCGTGCAACTGACATGAGGCCTCTCCCTTGGTTTGATATCCGTCTTGGGTCGCATGATAGCACAAGCGCAAACGCTATAGGACCTCGTGCACATATGGCGGGTTACAAATCGTTCAGCACAGCGCACGGTCGTCTGTACATTTCGCATAAAATGACCGCTGGCACCCGTACAAAAGCAACATTCTGACCGTACGCCGCAGTCACGCGCAATTAAGCGAATGCCTGCCGAAATAGTCTCAATTCCCTTGCATTTTGCAGGCAACACCCCCATATGGGGCCTGCGCAAGAACTTCGCGTCGATACCACTGTCTCCGCTACCCGCGATCAGTCTTCTCGATACGGACCGACCGCCGGGCTGCTGCAATTCCGCAGGCAGCACAAATACTTAAGGAGACTTACGGCATGGCTAATGGCACCGTAAAATGGTTTAACTCAACAAAAGGCTTCGGCTTTATCGCACCTGAAGAAGGCGGCAAGGACGTGTTTGTACACATCTCGGCTGTCGAGCGTTCGGGCCTGACAGGCTTGGCTGACGACCAGAAAGTCACGTACGACATCGAAGCAGGCCGCGATGGCCGCGAGTCGGCTGTCAATCTGGCACTCGCCTAAGAATTATCGCGCGTTTTCAACGCCTTGATATTTGGGTGCGCTTTGCGGCGCGCCCTTTTTCGTTTCTGAAACATCTTTCACACCCCATCACGAGCGCGACAAAACCCTCGCATCCTCTCCCAACGCCCCCACGTTTTAACGGTGGAGAGCAACGATGAACCAGAAAGAAACCGCCCCCAAAGGGCACAGCTTCGAAGATTGGGCGATGATTTAAGACGCATCTGGAAGGCGCAAGGCTTTAGCGTTATCACTCTCACAAGTGGATATGTTGCGGTAACTGCCGGGAGTCACGCTTTGAAAACCTCTGGTCTTGCGGCTTATGTTCTGGCTGGTGCAATTGTCGTGATCGCATCGCACTATGGTATTCCCAAGTCATTGGGCGCACATCCCTTCTGGGCTATCACTACCGCCTGGATTGGCGCGCCGATTGGGCTGGTTCTGGCCTTTACGGTGCGTGCGATGAAATGGCGATGGGCCACGCGACTCCTTGTTTTCATTGCCCTTTTGGCTATCGCTGGCACTGCCGCCCATCAGGGCCGCCTGATTTTCGCCGCTTCCTTTGCCGAGAACACGCTTGCAGGCCAGTTCTGGTATCTTGGCTGGATCGCCAGCGCTGCTTTTGCGGCCGCTCTGATTGCGTCGATTCTGACACCGGGACAGATCGCCAAAACATGACAGCTTTTGTCGCGGGCTTTGCGCTTAGTCTTTCCCTGATCCTTGCTATTGGCGCGCAAAACGCCTTCGTGCTGCGCCAGGGTATTCGCCGCGCGCATGTGGGTCTGGTCGTTGCTACCTGTATCTTATCTGAGGCGGTTTTGATTTTCTCTGGCGTCGCTGGCTTTGGTGCGCTGATGGAACGTGTTCCTGCGCTAGAGCCGATCACCCGCTGGGGCGGTGCGGCGTTTATCCTCGGGTATGGTCTGCTGAGCCTGAAACGTGCGTTTCAAGCGAATGACGCGCTTGAGGCTGCCAGCAGCCAGGCACAATCCGCCAAAGGTGCGTTGATGACTTGCCTCGCGCTGACATGGCTCAACCCGCATGTGTACCTCGACACTCTTATTCTGATCGGCGCTGTCGCGGCGCAATATGGCGCCGATAGATGGCTGTTCGGCTGGGGTGCGCTGGCGGCCTCGACCGTGTTCTTTGTCATCCTTGGCTATGGCGCGCGCGGATTGCAGCCAGTTTTTGCAAAACCATCGGCGTGGCGCGTTTTGGATGCGGGCGTCGGCGTTTTGATGATTTGTCTCGCAGTCGCCGTCGCCATGGCTTGAGCCTTGCCGAAAAGAGGCGCAGAGATAGCTCCATGCCTGATATCACCGACACCGCACAGCCCAAGCTGATCCGTGCCACCAACCCATTGGCGGGCATAGGCTGGATGATCCTGACCGGGTTCCTGTTCGTGGCCGTGACCGCCGTGGTCAAACACGGCGCGCAAGAGTTACCAGCGGCGCAATCGGCCTTCATGCGCTATGCCATCGGCTTGGTTTTCGTACTGCCGATGATCAAACCCATGCGTGAGGCGCATCTGACAACCCGGCAACTCAAGCTCTTTGGCATCCGCGGTCTGGCCCACACCTTTGGCGTCATGCTGTGGTTTTACGCCATGACCCGCATCACCATCGCCGAGGTTACGGCGATGAACTACATGACACCGGTTTATGTCACCCTAGGCGCCGCGCTCTTTCTGGGTGAGCGCGTCGCGATCCGCCGTCTTATCGCAGTTTTCCTCGCATTTGTCGGCGCGTTGATCGTATTGCGCCCCGGCGTGCGGGAAATCACCGAGGGGCATATCGCCATGATCGGCACTGCGCTGGTTTTTTCCGTCAGTTACCTGACCGCCAAGATGATGTCAGATGAGGTGCCGGCTTCTGTTGTCGTAGGAATGCTGTCGGTCACCGTCACGATCGGCCTTGCCCCCTTCGCCTTTGCGGTCTGGCAAACCCCGACTTTTGCCGAGATTGGCTGGATGGCGGTCATCGCCGTGCTGGCAACGGCGGGCCACTTTACAATGACGCTTGCTTTCGCATCGGCACCAGTCAGCGTCACACAGCCGGTCACGTTTTTGCAGTTGATCTGGTCGGTTGCCATTGGCGTTTTGCTCTTCGCCGAGCCCATCGATGCCTGGGTCATACTAGGCGGCCTTGTCATCATCGGCTCAACCACATTTATTGCCATTCGAGAAGCGATGCTCCGGCGCGCGCCTGACATGAACAAGGAACCACCATGATCGACCTTTATACTTGGACCACGCCCAATGGCCGCAAAGTTTCCATCGCGTTAGAGGAATTGGGCCTGCCCTATGAGGCGCACGCCATCAACATCTCGAACGACGATCAGTTCGCGCCGGATTTCCTGAAGATTTCACCCAACAACAAGATCCCGGCAATCGTCGAGCGTGAGACCGGCTTTCACCTGATGGAGTCAGGGGCCATTCTGCTGTGGCTTGCTGAGAAGACCGGCAAGCTGATGCCTGAAGGTGAACGTTGGCAGGTCATGGAGTGGCTGATGTGGCAGATGGCCGGTCTGGGCCCGATGTTGGGGCAGACACATCACTTCGTGAGGTTCAACAAAGGTGTGTCGGACTACGCGGAAAACCGATTTCAATCTGAAGCAAAACGACTTTACGGGGTTTTGGACAAGCAGCTTGAAGGACGTGATTTTATCACAGGCGAGTATTCCATCGCCGATATCGCCGCCTGGCCGTGGATCAGCCGGTTTGAGTGGCAAGAGATTGATCTCAATGCCTTTCCACGTGTGCGCGATTGGTACGTCCGCATCGCCGAGCGCCCTGCCGTGCAACGTGGATACCAACAACCCAAGGCCATGGGTGATATTCCCATGCCGTGAGAGGCCGCACAGAGAACCCTGAAAACCGCCCTTCTTTTGACATCTTCTGGCGAAAAGACCGAAGCCAGACATTGAAGGAGCGTTGTCATGAGTGGTGCACCCGCAGCCGGCCCAAATGAAGACTTTCATGACCGACTGAACCGCGTGGCAGAAGTGCGCGAACCGCGGGAAGCGGCCCGGCAACCTGTCAGCGTTCTTCCCGATTGGAAAGCGGCCTTCGTAGGCCCCGTTGGTATAGGGTTGGCCGTTCTCGTCGGCATGCTGTCCGTGGTGGCTGTGCGTATCGCTTTCTTCCACATCAACGGTGCAGCGATGATCGGCGCAAACCCCAACGTCATGATGGCCATGGAAGCCGCTGCAGCTCTCTTTGCCTCTTTCCTTGTGTTCCTGATCCTGCCTTACAAAGGGGCGATGTATAACTTTCTGCAATTCCTGGGTGTCGTGGTGATGATCTCGATGATGCACAACCTTGTGCACAAAGCACCGGGTGTCTTTAGCCTGGCGTTCTCGCCTCAGTGGACGCAGACGGTAACCACAGTGACAGAGCCAAACTCCTTTTTTGTGCGCGGCCAGTCCGTGCCCTTTATCAAGGAACCAAAGGCCGAGAAAACGATGCCGAAGGTTCGTCGCGGCTAGCGATTTCTGCAGTTGACCTTTGCTCATATGATCAGATGCTCTCTCTTCGAAGTGGGAGAGAGCAATGGCGCATCCAAACATCCTGATCGTGATGGTCGATCAACTCAACGGAACGTTTTTTCCTGACGGCCCGGCACCCTGGCTGCACACCCCCAACCTTGACCGACTTGCCGCGCGTTCAGCGAGATTTGCAAACGCTTACACCGCATCGCCCTTATGCGCGCCCGGTCGAGGTGGTTTCATGTCGTCGATGCTGCCGTCAGCCACTGGCATCTATGACAACGCCGCCGAGTTTCGCGCCGATGTGCCGACCTTTGCGCACCACCTGCGGCGCGCGGGCTATGCGACGTGCCTGGCAGGCAAGATGCACTTTGTCGGCCCCGACCAGATGCACGGGTTTGAAGAGCGGCTGACTACAGACATCTACCCGGCTGATTTTGGCTGGACGCCAGACTATCGCAAATCGGGTGAGCGGATCGACTGGTGGTATCACAACATGGGGTCGGTCAGCGGCGCGGGTATTGCCGAGATTTCCAACCAGATGGAATATGATGACGAAGTCGCGTTTCTTGCTGGCCAGAAGCTTTATGATCTGAGCCGTGCGCAAGACGACCGTCCTTGGTGCTTGACGGTCAGCTTCACCCATCCGCACGACCCATACGTTGCGCGACGAAAGTTCTGGGACCTCTACGAAGATTGCACGCACCTCGCGCCAGAGGTTCCCGCAATGGATTATGCGGATCACGACCAGCACTCCAAACGGATCTTCGATGCGAACGACTGGCGCAGCTACACGATCACCGACGACCACATCGCACGTGCGCGTCGCGGGTATTTCGCCAATATCTCCTATTTGGATGAAAAGATCGGCGACCTGCTTCAAATCGTCGAAGACAGTCGCCAGAACGCCATCACGATTTTTGTCTCGGACCATGGCGATATGTTGGGGGAGCGTGGCCTTTGGTTTAAAATGAGCATGTTCGAAGGATCATCCCGCGTGCCTTTGATGATTGCTGCCCCCGGTATTGAACCCGGTCGTATCGACACACCTGTCTCCACCTTGGACGTTGGCCCAACGCTGGCTGAACTTGCGGGTATTGATCTGAGCGAAATTGCCAACTGGACCCAAGGCACCAGCTTGCTCCCTGTCGCGGGGGGCGCGCCGCGTGGCTCTGTTCCTATTGAATATGCTGCCGAGGCCTCGATCGCACCCATTGTGGCCTTGCGCGACGCACGGTACAAATTAGTTCGCTGCTCAGTTGACCCTGACCAGCTGTTTGATGTGCAAGCGGACCCACACGAGTTGGCAAACCTTGCAACAGACCCAAAGCACGCCGAAGCTTATGCCCGCCTGTCGTCAGAGGCGGAAAAGCTGTGGAACCTGCCGCAGTTCGATGCCGACGTGCGCGCCAACCAAGCCCGCCGCCTTGTAGTCTACGACGCCCTGCGTCAGGGAGGATATTACCCATGGGATTTCCAGCCGCTGCAAAAAGCATCTGAGCGGTACATGCGCAATCACATGGACCTGAATGATCTGGAAGAAAGGCAGCGCTTTCCGCGTGGCGAGTAATGGCCAGCCTTGCCAAAGAACCGCGTGGACTTTGCCCGGTTAACCGGATTATTCCTTTTCCATTGTATCCAATTGCCCGCACATGCGCGCATTAAGGAAGCGTCGATGGAAGGCTTTCTATTTCAAGCCGTTATTTATCTTTTTGCAGCCGTTGTTGCCGTACCACTTGCGGTACGGTTCGGCTTTGGCTCGGTGCTGGGGTATCTGGTTGCAGGCATCATCATCGGCCCTTTCTTGGGGTTGGTCACTGATACCGAAGGGCTGAAACACTTCGCTGAATTTGGCGTGGTCTTGATGCTTTTTCTCATCGGGCTTGAGCTGAGCCCACAAGCCCTTTGGGACATGCGCAACAAGTTGTTGGGATTAGGTGGCTTGCAAGTGACGCTGACGGTCGCGGCTGTCACAGCGATCTGCGTTTACGGCTTTGGCATGCCGTGGCAAACCTCGCTTGCCGTGGGCATGATACTGGCATTGTCCTCAACTGCTATCGTGTTGCAAACACTGAATGAAAAGAACCTGATGCAAACCGGCGGCGGCCGCGCGACGTTTTCGGTTCTGTTAACCCAAGACATCGCGGTGATCCCAATGCTGGCGCTTCTGCCGCTTCTGGCGGTGCCCGGTGCCATGTCTTTCGGCACCGATGGGTCGATCAAACGCCCCGGCGTTGAAACAAGCAGCGGGGGTCATGGCGAGGAAAGCGGCGCCACCTTCATGATCGAGTTGGTGCAAAGCCTGCCGGGTTGGGGCATCACCTTGGTCACCATCGCGGCCATCGGACTTGTGGTGCTTTTTGGCAGATTCGCCACGCATCCGCTGTTTCGGTTTGTGCACTTTGCCAAATTGCGCGAGCTTTACACAGCCTTTGCGCTTCTTATCGTTCTGGGCATCGCGTTTCTGATGACCATTGTCGGTCTGTCGCCTGCATTGGGCACCTTCCTTGCAGGCGTGGTCTTGGCTAACTCTGAATTTCGCCATGAGTTGGAAAGCGACATCGCACCCTTCAAAGGCCTGCTTTTGGGGCTATTCTTCATAACGGTTGGAGCGGGGATAAACTTTTCTGCGCTATGGAGAGACCTGTTACAAATTGTTGCGCTGACGCTTTTGCTTATGACCGTCAAAGGCGCGATCCTTTACGCCATCACACTAATTTTCAGGATAAAGGGCCGGGCGCGGTGGCTCTTTACTTTGGGGCTGGCGCAGGCAGGTGAATTTGGTTTTGTCCTCATTTCCTTTGCATCGCAACTGCTGGTTATCGACGCGCGCCTCAGCGAACGAATGCTGTTGATCGTGGCGCTTTCCATGCTGTTGACGCCCCTTTTCTTCATCGTGTGGGAACGGTTGCAGCACCGAATGGGAGACACCAGCACTCTGCCTGAGGCGGATGAAATCGACGAGCAGCAGCCGATTATCATCGTTGGCATTGGGCGTTTCGGGCAGACGGTAAACCGGCTGTTGATGCTGGCCGGGTTTCGGGCCGTCGTGCTCGACAACAACATGGAAGCCATCAAGACCATGCGCCATTTCGGCATCAAGGGCTTTTTCGGCGATCCCACGCGACCTGATCTGTTGCATGCGGCCGGGTTGGGGGAGGCGCGGGTATTGGTCGTTGCCTTGGATGACAAGGAAAGTGCTGTGCGCCTGGTGAAATACGCGCGCGCCCAACGGCCTGACCTGCACATTATTGCGCGCGCGCATGACCGCGTGCACACCTATCAGCTGGTACGGGCCGGGGCGAACAACACAGTGCGCGAAATGTTTGACAGCTCTTTGCGTGCCGGGCGCTATGCGCTTGAAAACATGGGACTAACCGATATCGAGGCGAGCAAAATCGAGCATTTCTTTTATCGCAGAGATCGCGAGTCGATCCGCGAGTTGGCCGAGCTTTGGGACCCTATGATACCTGTGGCCAACAACAAGGCTTATGTTGAGCGTTCGCGAGAACTCCATGCCGAACTTGAGACGGCTTTGGTGTCTCATCTTGATGAGGGAAACACCGCCAAAGCGCCTCACATCGACGACCCGGCTTCCGACGCTGTTGAGAACGCTGCCGTCCATGGCGCAGAAGCCATCAAGGAAGAAAGAACCCTGCGCAAATCGCGTCCGGGCGAAAGTTTTGAGAGTTGAAAAGAGAAACGGGGTGAAGCAGCGCTCACCCCGTCCCCAAAGAAGCCCAACGTACCCCTCAATATACTCGTTACTTCCCCACTCGCTTTACTAGTTCTGCTGTCAGAGCCTCAATCTCTTCAGTCCACATGCCCTTGCCGCGCTCCTGCGCGCCCTTGCCCAAACCCATGGTCTCGGGAAAGGCTACGCGGTGCCCCAGCGTTGTCTTGGCGCGTTTCACACCAAGTTCTTTCAGCGCCCGGTCAACGTCTTCGGCAACGCGCGTTCCTGCCTTGGCGCGGTTCAGAACGACCATCACGTCGGCTTTTTCGCGCGCCGCCAGATCCAAAACGCCTTCGGTCGCCCAGACATCCACCGGGCTTGCCGAGACCGGGACAATGACCAAATCGCTCTCGCGGATGGCTGGTTTCAGGTCGCTGTCAATTTTTGGCGGCGTATCGACAAAAACATAGTCCATCGCCGTACGCAGCTTGTCACATTCATAGCTGACACCCCACGCACTTGCTGTCGAAAACTCCATGCCCGGGTCGCCCGCTTCGCGACGCGTCATGAACCACCGGCCGAGGGAGCCTTGCGGGTCGGTATCAAGCAACGCCACTTTTTTGCCCTTTCGCGACAAAGCTACGGCCAGGTTGGCTGCGATAGTTGTTTTGCCCGCGCCGCCTTTTTGCTGAGCGACGGTAATGATTTTGCCTGCCATCGGTCGTCTTCCACCCAGTTTCTGCAGCGCAGCATATTCCATGCCGCAGCGCTGCGCAAACGAGTTTCATCAGGGCGCATTCCAATTCACATCAACCGCCTTGGCGACGCGCAACTGCCCATCAGCAAAGGGTTTCATCAGGTTTTGCGCGTCCTCTT
>JABDJX010000151.1 GCA_013003245.1 Silicimonas sp.
GTTCTAAAAGACCAAACCCCGCCGAAGCGGAGTTTGTTTAGAATGGTCGGTCACGCTGGAAATTAGCCGTTGCCGTTTCCATTGCCGCCGCCACTCCCATTGCCGCCGCCGTTGCCGTTCCCATTCCCGTTATTGCCGTTGTCATAGACAAGCTGCGGCGCAAAGCGCGGGCGTGCGACAGAGACTTCGCGGAAACGGTAAGACGCCAGACCAACCGCAAAGCCCGGGGCCCAGTCATGCTCGGTTTCGACAACGATCAACTGATCGCCGATCACCATCTCGGGGATGCGATCACCAATCTCGGCCATATCGACATGACCTTCCGCGCCGCCAATGCCCTCTGACCAGACCATGGTGGTTTCTTCGTTGCCGTCCGGATCAAGCCCGTGCTGGACAACCGAGAAGCGGATCGAGCTTGTGCCTTCATCGTCCTGAGACAGATAGACAAAAAGCTCATGCATCGCGGTCAGATAATCTGAGTCGATCGCATCTGTTTCCCGCGACAGCATATCAGCGACCGTATAGGTGGCTTTTTGACTGATGTGCAGCGATTTGAAGGCGTCAAAGAACACGAACGTCGCTGTGATCGCCCAGATCAGCAAAGGAAAGGCAAGAACGGCCTCGACCGAGATGCCTCCGTCTTCTTTGTTGGAAAAGCGATCTGTGAAGCGATTGATCATGAGTTTGAGCCTCCGCCAATGCCACTGGTGCCGGGCGTTTGATCGTTTTCAGCATTGTTATAATCGAGAGAGTCACCCGGTGCATCCTGGTCGCCGTTGCCGAAGCCATTGTTGCCTGAGACATAGAACGGCACATCTTCTCGGTCGGTGCTGTCGGCAGGCTCGTTCACAAAGGCAGACGTTGCCACAAGAGCATAGTTGCCAAAGCTGTCATATTTCAGACCTGCGCCAATACCGGTTGTTGGAAACATCGGTTGCGCCAAGGAACAGACCCGTACCAGCATCAGCTGGTTGCCCGAGCCCGTCGCATAAATGGTTGCATTGGCGTCATCGGTGGGATCAACACGCTTGTCGATGCAGCGAATTTCGTTGCCTGCCGCCGCAACCCCACCTGGTTCGGGGGCGACGGGGCGAATTTCGACCTGAAGGTTCGACTCGCAGTCATCGTCGGTGATCGTGATGACATTGCAGATGTTTGTTTTTATCTGGTCAAGTTCGGGAACGGCACCATTTGCCAGTCGCACATCGCGGACAGCCACGTCCACTGCGCGTTCCAGCATCACGTTGCGCACCATGAAGTAGCCAGATTCGAAGCCCATGAAAAAGAGGGCCATGAACGCGGGGAACAGCAGGGTAAATTCGATTGTCGCCGAACCGTCTTGGTTCTCTTCGAACTTTTTGTACTTTTTAACGAGACCACTCACCATATTTACTCCGTAAGTCTCAACAAGGAAATCTGCACTGCGATTGCATTGAAGGCGGCTGTCAACTGCTCACCTGTGACGGGAAAGTAGTTCCCCTCACCTGATGCACAGTTTTCCAAGACAGTCTGGCCTTCTTCCGGTGCCTCGAAGGCAACGGTGAAGACGTTCATTCTGTCATTGGCTTTCGCAGCGTCGCACACGTGGTCAAGGTTCACGTCTGCATCAGTAAAGCCGCCGGTGTCGACCACCACATCAAGAAACTCTGTTTTTGCGGCGGAGTCTGAATTGCCGAAGAAGTATCTTGCTGCATCGTTGGTCCGAAACTCGCGATACAGCTTTTGGAAATCCCACTGGATAGCGTCGCTTGGCAATTCGGTTAGATAGAGGTCATCGCTCGTGTCAAAGGGATCGCCAGGCACATACCAACGTTCGTCTGGCGCATTGTCAGGCATTTCAACAAGATAGCCATCGTACGCATCACCGTCGGCCTGAGTTTCAGAATGCCAGATCCGGGTTGGGCCGGACTTGTACTCATCCTTGAGATCAAGGTGCTGCGTGTTCTTCCCATCCGTCATTAGAATAACGTATTTCCTGGCGCCGTTCGCACCGTAGTTTACCGGGCGACCGCGCATACCTTCGATGAGAAGGTTGTCGTCCACCATGCCGTTCACGACAGGTGTGAACGATGGGTCAAGGATGCCAACGCCCCAGTTCATGCCGATATCGATTGCCGTCGCACCATAGCCTCGCAAGGTGTCGATATAGTTGTGCAGAACGGTTTCGTTGTTCTGGTAAAGCAGGATCTTGGGGTGGAAGTTACCACACCAGTAGGAAAACTCATAAGGGTCCTGGTAGCGCTGGTTGGCGTTGCCGTCCAAAGCCCAATAGAACATGTCGTCCACGAACTGCGCTGACGTGTCGATCGTCGTGCCCGCTGCAACAAGGCTGCGGCTTTGGAAGTCGCTGGTGTCGAATGCAGCACAAGGCGAGCTTAGATCGAATTGACTGTAGGTCGTGATGGCACCGGGATGGCTAATCGGACCCGGCACCTCAATAGGGTTCGTTGTCAGGTTGAGGCGCGCGCGCAGCTCGGCATCCATATAAACCTGCTGGTTATAAGGTACGATTGAGATCGAAACGCGTGACGGATCGTTGTTCGACAGAACCGTCGTCACAAATTCTTTTGCGGCGTCCTTAAGATTTTGCATCTTATCGCCATTGGCCATAGAGCCAGAAATATCGAGAACCATAGCAATTTCGAGAATTTCCGAGCCCTCAAGTGCAGTGCCGGAAGCAACCCCATCAAGATCATCGATGCCCATCATATGCATAAAGATGGTGTCCATCTTGAAATTGGCTTCAGCTCTTACCGTGCGGCTTGTGACGCTGGAGCCATCAGGGCTGATAATGGTGGGCGTGACAGTCACCAGGTCGGGATCATAACCCGCTTTCGCCACGTAATCCTTCACAAGCCGTTCCGTATCTTCCGCGTCAAAGTCGACACCCTGACTGAGGCTCGATGCTGCGATGACGCCTGAGTCCATTGCATTCTGCAGACCGGTCCGCTCGTGCTCGTAGCGCATTAGGTCGACAGCCATACCCGCCATGAACAGGATAAGGATAAAGATAAAGAGGCTGAAAATTGTCAGAGAGCCAGTCTCATCGCTTTTCAGCGCTTTTGCCAGATCCTTAATTTTGTTTACACGTGTCCGCATCAGGGACCTCACAAATCACTCTTAAACGAAACCCAACTGTGGGCATTGAACTAAAGTCTTGGAAAATTTTATATGAAAGAAATGTGACCAAAGTTGGACAAAATATGACGTAAATGTTTGTTTTTATTCGGTTAATAGGCATCAGTACGGTGTATAGTACCCTGACTGGACACCAATTTGAAACAATGGTGCGCGTTTTCGCACCTTCGATTTCCCTCGCGTCAAAGCGTCAGGTCGGTTTAAATCAAAATCAATAAAAAAGCCGCTAGAAGGCACCAAAAGGGAGAATCCTATGGACGGAAGCATCGCCAACGAACCATCGTTCCGCGAAAGCGTAGACCTTATGTTTAACCACGCGGTGGCGCTGATGGACTTGCCGCCGGGTCTGGAAGACAAGATCAGGGTCTGCAACTCGACTTATGTTGTGCGCTTTGGTGTGAAGCTGCGCGGAAGCATCCACACCTTTACCGGCTATCGATCCGTCCATTCTGAACATATGGAACCGGTCAAAGGCGGCATCCGCTACTCAATGGGTGTCAATCAGGACGAGGTTGAGGCACTGGCAGCGCTCATGACCTATAAGTGCGCCTTGGTTGAAACGCCGTTTGGTGGCTCAAAGGGCGGGCTTTGCATTGATCCGCGTGAATACGACGAAGACGAGCTTGAGCGGATCACCCGCCGTTTTGCCTATGAGCTGGCCAAGCGCGACCTGATCGATCCGGCGCAAAACGTGCCTGCCCCTGACATGGGCACGGGCGAGCGCGAGATGGCGTGGATTGCCGATCAATACGCGCGGATGAACACAACCGACATCAATGCGAAAGCCTGCGTCACCGGCAAGCCACCGCATGCGGGCGGCATTCAGGGCCGGGTCGAGGCGACGGGCAGGGGCGTGCAATACGCGCTTCAGGAATTCTTCCGCCACGCCGACGACGTGAAGGCGGCGAACCTGTCGGGGACGCTTGATGGCAAACGCATCATCGTTCAGGGCCTTGGAAACGTGGGCTACCACGCAGCGAAATTCCTGTCAGAAGAAGACGGTGCCAAAATCACCGGGATCATCGAACGCGATGGTGCGCTTTTTGATGAAGACGGGCTTGATGTGGCCGCGGTCCACGACTGGATCGCCAAACACGGCGGGGTCAAAGGCTTTTCAGCCTCTGGTTACGTGGAAAATGGCGCGTCAGTGCTGGAGAATGACTGCGACATCCTGATCCCCGCCGCACTGGAGGGGGTGATCAATCTCTCAAACGCCGACCGCGTCAAAGCGCCTTTGATCATCGAGGCGGCCAACGGTCCGGTGACTGCGGGTGCGGATGACATCCTGCGCAAGAAAGGCACCGTGATTATCCCCGACATGTACGCCAACGCCGGCGGTGTGACTGTGTCGTACTTTGAGTGGGTGAAAAACCTCAGCCACATTCGTTTTGGTCGCATGCAAAGGCGGCAGGAAGAATCCCGCCACATGCTGATCATCAATGAGCTTGAGCGTCTGGATGAGCATCTGGGCGACGCTTGGTCGATGACTGGAAACTTCAAGGAAAAGTACCTGCGCGGCGCGGATGAGCTTGAGCTTGTCCGCTCGGGCTTGGATGACACAATGCGCGCGGCCTACCAGGCAATGCGGCACGTGTGGCACACGCGCGACGATGTAAGTGATTTGCGCACCGCAGCCTATATCGTGGCGATTGAGCGTGTGGCTGCAAGCTATAAAGCCAAAGGGCTTTAAGCATAAAAAAAGTCGGGCGCGTTGGACACGCCCGGCTTTCAGAAAACGTTCAGGTTCAGGCCTTCTTGCGGCGCTGAAGCCCGAGTGCGCCCAATCCGCCCAACAAGAGCAAGCCTGAGAAAGGCAACGGCACGGCCGAGACGGTCAGATTGTCGATCGCACCTGATCCAATAAAGTTGAAAGACAGGATATTTGTCGGCTCTGACGTCGATGGAGCAAAGAAACTGAACTGGTTGTCACCATTCGAAAGCGGATCTGTTGTTCCGCCATCGGATGTGATGCGAACCGGTTGATTGCTTTCAAGATCGACGAGTGTCACGCCTTCAAAGACGACCAGTTCATCGAACATGAAGGTAATAGTGCCGCCGCGCGCGTTGTCATCAACACGATCCCGACTCTCATTCACGATCAGAACATTGCCAAGATCGTCGTTTGGAAACTCCAAATCCGGATCTTCGGTGTTCGTTTCGGTCGTATCGAAAATCTGAGCGATGCCATCGCGCTCGCGATCATCATTGTTCATGATGGTCGTGATGGTGCCGGTCAGGCCGTCACCGAAGTCAAATGAACCATCCAGAAAATCGCCATGGCTCAACGTGCCGCCATTGTTTGAAGAAAAATCTATGGTTGTGGCCGACGCAGCAGACGCCGACAAAACCACAGCCGTTACGGCTGTAATCAGTTTCATAATAAAGTCCCCAACACTTGTTACAGCGTTAACCTTAGCAACATGTACCGACCCGCGCTATTGAATCATGGCATTATATGGTCATTTTGCAGGATACCGAAACAGTGCATGGCTTTGAGTTAGATTGTCTCCAACCTCCGCACTGCGGCTGTTGCTGGACTCTTTCCGACAGCAGGCGGATATTCAGCCCATGAGTCTTCCACCCGGTTTCCTTGATGAGCTAAAAACCCGCGCCTCGCTCAGTCAGGTGGTCGGGCGCAAGGTTTCGTGGGATGCCCGCAAATCGAATCAGGGCAAGGGTGATATGTGGTCGCCATGCCCCTTCCATCAGGAAAAAACTGCGTCTTTTCATGTAGATGACCGAAAAGGATTTTACTATTGCTTTGGTTGTCACGCCAAGGGGGATCTCTTTAGCTTTGTGCAGGAAACCGAGAACGTCTCGTTCATCGAAGCGGTTAAAATCCTTGCCCGCGAAGCAGGCATGCAGATGCCTGCGCGTGACCCTAAAGCGCAGGAGAAAGCGGATCGGCGCACCGAGCTTTCGCGGGTGATGGAAGAAGCGGTCAAGCACTACCGCCTGCAACTCAAAACCGCTGCTGCCGGGCCTGCGCGGGATTATCTCGCGGGGCGGGGGCTGGATGAGGCTGCCCTTGAGCGCTGGCACATCGGGTTTGCTCCTGATCAGCGGCAGGGCGTGTTTCAGCACCTCACCGGCAAGGGGATCGACGCGGGACTTGTGATCGACGCTGGCCTGTGTGCCAAGCCGGACGATGGCGGCGCGCCCTATGACCGGTTCCGTGGCCGCATCATTTTCCCGATCCGCGATGCCCGTGGCCGCGCCATAGCACTTGGGGGCCGCGCGATGGACCCCAATGCGCGGGCGAAATACCTCAACTCACCCGAGACCGAGTTGTTCGACAAGGGCCGCAGCCTTTTCAACTTTGGCCCCGCGCGCGAGGCATCCGGCAAGGATCAGCCGCTGATCGTGGCCGAGGGTTACATGGACGTCATCGCGCTTTCCGAGGCCGGGTTTCAGGCGACGGTGGCCCCGTTGGGCACAGCCGTGACCGAGGATCAGCTCCAGCTTTTGTGGCGCATCCACGATGAGCCGATCATCGCATTGGACGGTGACAAAGCGGGTCTGCGCGCGGCGATGCGAGTGATCGATCTGGCCCTTCCCTTGCTTGAGGCGGGCAAATCTCTGCGCTTTTGCATCATGCCGGAAGGTCTTGATCCTGATGATTTAATCCGCGCGGAAGGGGCCGGAGCCATGCAGCGCCAGTTGGAAGCATCGGTGCCCCTTGTGCAGCTTCTTTGGCGGCGCGAGACAGAGGGCAAAAACTTTGACAGCCCCGAGCGGAAAGCGGCGCTGGACCGCGCCTTGCGCGAGGCGATCCGCAAGGTGCGCGACCCGTCGCTGCGCAGGCACTATGGCGACGAGGTGAACCGCCTGCGCCGTACCCTGTTCGATGGGCAAAGGCCTGCGCGCCAAGGGCAGGGCGGGTTCCGCCCCCGTGGTCAGCAGTTTGGTCGCTTTGCACCGCCTGCAACGCCAATGGTCGAAACCAAGGCAAGCGCGCTGGCCGCTGCCGGCGCGCCGTTTGAAGAGCAGCTGAAAGAGGCGGTGATCCTTGCCACGTTGGTGCGTCACCCGCAGTTGGTGCCCGATTTCATCGCAGATCTTGAGCGGCTTGAGACATCGCAAAGCGAGCATGAAGCCGTGCGGGCCGCCCTTGTGCAGACCGAAGGGGGGGATCGTAGCGAAATTGAAAGACTTTGTGGGGCAGAAACCCTTGAAAAACTGTTTCAGCCGCGCCATGTGCGCATCTCACCGGGCGTTCAGGAAGATGCAACGGCGGCTGTCGCCGCAATGTCGGTGGCCGAAGAGCTGGCGAAATTATCCGCCCGACGCGGCGCGCGCCGGGAAATAGAAGATGCCATGCGCGATCTGGAAGGTCTGGTAGACGAAGGTTTGACATGGCGCCTGGGCCAGGCGGCCGAGGCTTTGAACAAGGCTGGCCGCAGTGATGACGAGGATACGGCGGAATACGATATCGGCCCCAACGGCGCGCGGATGAAGCGGGACGAGAAAAGCGCGTTTGATGAGTTGATCGGGCGCATTATGTCTGACAAAGGCAAGGGCGGCGCTGCGTAGCAGAAGTGCCAAGATTGTTAAATATTTAGGTGTGCGGGTTGTGATTCTCTGATTCGCGCGAGATGATTCGGGTGATTCGAATCACTGGATTTCGGGAGTGGCGCTGATGGCAGCCAAAGACACCAACGACGGCGGCAACAACGGCGACGGTCAGGACAACGACGGCGTTCTCGATATGAGCCAGACCGCAGTCAAGAAGATGATCGCCGAAGCCCGTGAGAAGGGCTACATCACCTACGATCAGCTGAACCGTGTTTTGCCGCCCGATCAGGTGTCGTCCGAGCAAATCGAAGACGTAATGTCGATGCTCTCGGAAATGGGTATCAACATAATTGAGGACGAAGAGGCCGAGGACGACGGCGAAGATGCCAAGTCGACCGAAGTGGTCGCGGCATCGTCTTCCCGCGAAGTCGCCGTTTCAGCGTCTGAGACCGAAAAACTTGACCGCACGGATGACCCGGTGCGGATGTACTTGCGCGAAATGGGCTCGGTCGAGCTTTTGTCGCGCGAGGGCGAGATTGCGATTGCCAAGCGCATTGAAGCTGGCCGCAACACGATGATCTTGGGGCTGTGCGAAAGCCCGCTGACCTTCCAGGCGATCACCATCTGGCGCGACGAACTGCTGAGCGAAGACATCCTTTTGCGCGATGTGATCGATCTTGAAACCACCTTTGGCAACACCATGGGTGAGGACGAGACGGTTGCCCCGGTCGTTGCCCCCGTGGCGAACGGCGACGCAACGGCCAAAAAGGAAGAAGAAACCCAAGAGCTTGACGCTGACGGCAACCCCATCCAGCAAGACGACGAGGATGACGAGGACGAAGCGGCAAACATGTCGCTTGCGGCCATGGAAGCAGCCCTTAAGCCGCATGTGCTGGAAATTCTCGACCGGATCGCGCGCGATTATTCCAAGCTGTCCGACATGCAGGATATGCGCATGTCGGCCACGCTGAACGAAGACGACAGCTTCAGCACCAAGGCCGAGACCAAGTATCAGAAGCTTCGGCAGGAAATCGTTGATCTGGTGAACGAGCTTCACCTGCACAACAACCGGATCGAGGCGCTGATCGACCAGCTTTACGGCATCAACCGCCGGATCATGTCGATCGACAGCAACATGGTGAAGCTGGCTGACCAGGCCCGGATCAACCGTCGTGAGTTTATCGAAGCCTATCGCGGACGCGAGCTGGACCCGAACTGGCTTGAAGAGATGGGTGAAAAGACCGGACGCGGCTGGAAAACTCTGATGGAGCGTTCGATCCCGAAGATCGAAGAGTTGCGTGGCGAGATGGCGCAAGTCGGCCAGTACGTGGGTGTCGATATCCCCGAATTCCGCCGCATCGTGCAACAGGTGCAAAAGGGCGAAAAAGAAGCGCGTCAGGCCAAGAAGGAAATGGTCGAGGCGAACCTGCGTCTGGTGATCTCGATTGCCAAAAAGTACACGAACCGCGGCCTGCAATTCCTTGATCTTATTCAGGAAGGTAACATCGGCCTGATGAAAGCGGTCGATAAGTTTGAGTATCGCCGTGGGTATAAGTTCAGCACTTACGCCACGTGGTGGATCCGTCAGGCGATCACCCGCTCGATTGCCGACCAGGCCCGTACGATCCGTATTCCGGTGCACATGATCGAAACGATCAACAAGCTGGTGCGCACAGGCCGCCAGATGCTGCACGAGATTGGCCGCGAGCCGACACCCGAGGAATTGGCAGAAAAGCTGCAGATGCCTTTGGAAAAGGTCCGCAAGGTGATGAAAATCGCCAAGGAGCCGATTTCGCTGGAAACGCC
>JABDJX010000175.1 GCA_013003245.1 Silicimonas sp.
GTGTTCAGGTAAGGCAAAGAAGGACACACCGAATTGACAGCGCTAATGTTTTCGACGGACGAGGCCCAAACGGCGCGTCCCTTATATCTGGTCGGCAAAGAGGGGCTTTCGGATTGGCTAGCGACACTTTCTGAGGCTGATCAAAACTGGTTGCGCGCAGCGGGCTTTGAGGCAAACGCGGGTCAGGTCGTGCTGATCCCCGGACCTGACGGTATTTCCGCTGCCGCAGGAGGTATGGGCGGTCCGGCAGATCGAGGCCGCAAGCGTTTTGTCGCGGCAGGTTTACGCGATCAGTTGCCTGAAGGCGTGTGGACGTTTGAAAGTGACTTAAGCGGAGATGAATTGGACGAAGCGGCTCTTGGCTGGCTTTTGGCAGGTTATCGCTTTGACCGCTACGCCACAGCACCAGCGCCCAAGGCTGGATTAACCGCACCTGCAGGCATAGACGCGCAGAGCCTGGAACGTATTGCCGCGGGCGAGGCATTGGCGCGCGACCTGATCAATACGCCTGCCTCTGACATGGGGCCCGACGAGCTTGAGGCGGCGGCGCGGGCGCTGGCCGATGGGCAAGGTGCCTCGATTGAGGTGACCAAAGGCGATGCGCTGCTGGATGCGAACCATCCGATGATCCACACGGTTGGGCGGGCCTCAACCCGCGCGCCGCGTCTGATCGACATGCGCTGGGGCACGTCTGGACCGAAGATAACTTTGGTAGGCAAAGGCGTATGCTTTGACACCGGTGGTTTGAACCTCAAGCCCGGTGCATCGATGGGGTTGATGAAGAAGGATATGGGCGGTGCTGCCAACGTGTTGGGGCTGGCGCATATGCTGATGGCGGGCGATGTGCCTTGCCAGTTACGGGTGTTGATTCCGGCGGTTGAGAATTCAGTTTCGGGCGATGCATTTCGGCCCGGCGACATTCTGACCTCGCGCAAAGGCCTGACGGTTGAGATCAACAACACCGACGCCGAAGGGCGGTTGGTGCTGGCCGATGCGCTGGCTTTGGCGGATGAAGATGCGCCGGATTTGATCATTTCGATGGCGACGCTGACAGGAGCGGCGCGCGTGGCAGTGGGGCCTGATCTGGCACCTTATTACACCACGTCTGATGCTGATGCACAGGCGTTGGAGGCGGCGTCGCAAGATGTGCGCGATCCGGTTTGGCGAATGCCGTTTTGGGAACCTTATGAAGCGATGATCGAGCCGGGGATTGCGGATCTGGACAACGCGCCAAAGGGCGGTTTTGCGGGGTCCATCACCGCTGCGTTGTTCCTGAAACGGTTCGTGACCGAGACTGAGCGTTACATGCACTTTGACATCTACGGCTGGAATCCGACTGCTGCTCCGGGCCGACCCAAGGGCGGCGTTGGACAGGGCATACGCGCGCTTTACAAGGTGCTGGGCTGATGGACCTCCGCACTACTCCCTTCAATGGGCGTGTGGCGCATGTTTCCTTGAAGGGGCAGATTGAGGCGGATAGATTTGTTGAGGGAGAGTTGATGCGTGTTGTGTACTCGATCGCAGATTTCTTTCGCGCACCGCATGGCGCACGAGACCGTCAGTTGTTGAGCGGTCAAGCATTCAGGGTTCTCGACATACAAGACGAGTGGGCTTTTGGGTTCTCAGAGTACGACGGATACTGCGGCTGGATCCTTTATCAGGCACTTTTGGCCACGGAACATACCACCCATCGCGTTTGGACGCGGGAGAGCTTTTGGCGGGCAGAGCCCGAACTGAAGTATGACGCGCTTGATAGTCCCAAATATCTTGGATCGGAAGTTCGGGTGTTTCAGACGACCGGTGATTGGAGCTGCATTGGCCCTGATCAATACATGCCCTCGGTGCATTTGAAGCGCATCGAAGATTTTGAGACCGACACAGTCGCCGTTGCCCGCAGGCTGCTAGGCGCACCCTACGTTTGGGGCGGAAATTCAGCGAGAGGCATCGATTGTTCTGGTTTGGTGCAGGCTGCCTTTCGCGCCTGTGGTATTTCCTGTCCGGGGGACAGTGATTTGCAGATGAATATGGCTGGGATCGCGCTTGATGCTGGCGATCCTTTGCAGCCAGGTGATTTGTTGTTCTGGAAAGGTCATGTGGCAATGGCCACGGGACCAGATGCGATGATTCACGCCAATGCACATCACATGGCGGTAGTGGAAGAAGCGATTGAGCCGGCTTTGGCGCGCATTTCCGCCACGGATACCGGGCCGATCACGCTTCGCCTGCGACCTAGTCTACCGACCGGATAAGCTTGCGCTCCAGCACCCGCAAAACGGCTTTCAGATCAGAACCGCGCTTGAGTATCTGTCCGTCCATGCCGATGACCGCGTACATCCCCTGACGCCCGCGCAGTTTTGGGCGCTTTTCGATACGGTAAATGGGATGTTCGGCGGCTCGGCGGAAGATCGAGAAAATCGCGACATCTTTCAGAAAAGACATTCCGTAATCGCGCCATTCGCCGGCTGAGACCATGCGACCGTAAAGCCCGAGAATCACGCCAAGTTCCTGTCTATCAAAGGCAATTTTCTCGGGAACCGGGCTTGGTCTATGGAAAGGTGTGGGTGTTTGTACCGTCATGAGACCGAACCTGCCTGCGTGGATGTCTCAAATCAAGCCTCGCCTCAACTTCGCCACAAAAAAACCTTTCCGATGGCTGATCCCATTCGTCATCTTGCCGCAGTTGATTGGCATCTCAGGACCTGTAGCGACAATACGCTATCCCTGGTGCCGCAGATTCAACAGCCCCCACCCAGCCTGCGGTACCAGGGACCCACCCACTTACGAAAGGCCTCCGATCTTCGGGGGCTTTTTCTTTGCGCGCGCGCCATTAGTTGCGTCTTAACGACCAACTTGGCAGTGTCCGTTGGAACCACACCATGACCGGGGGCAAATTCATGAGCGACACCACGATGATCGGCGTCATTGGCGGCAGCGGTATTTATGAGATTGACGGATTGGACGGGGCGGAATGGGTCCGCGTCGAAACCCCTTGGGGTGCTCCGTCGGATGACATCCTGCGTGGGTCCTTGGGCGGCGTTGAGATGGCGTTCCTGCCAAGGCATGGTCGCGGTCATGTGCACACGCCGACAACGGTGCCATATCGCGCCAACATCGATGCGTTAAAACGGCTGGGTGCCACGGACGTGATCAGTGTTTCGGCTTGCGGGTCGTTTCGTGAAGAGATGGCGCCGGGAGATTTTGTGATCGTGGATCAGTTTATTGACCGAACATTCGCGCGGGAGAAAAGCTTTTTCGGTACGGGATGCGTGGCCCATGTGAGCGTGGCGCATCCGACGTGCGGACGTCTTGGCGCACACTGTGCGTCGGCGGCGCGTGCCGCTGGGGCGACGGTGCATGATGGCGGGACGTATCTGGCAATGGAAGGGCCGCAGTTTTCGACCCTGGCAGAATCAAAGATGTACCGCGAGGTGTGGGGGGCTGACGTGATTGGCATGACCAACATGCCGGAGGCGAAACTGGCGCGCGAGGCAGAGCTTTGCTACGCGTCGGTGGCGATGATCACCGATTATGACAGCTGGCATCCTGATCATGGCGAGGTTGATGTAACCGAGATTATAAAGACGCTGATGGGCAATGCCGAGAAGGGACGGGCTTTGGCGGCTGGGTTGCCCCAGCGGTTGGGGGCTGAGCGGGACCTGTGTAACCATGGGTGTGACCGGGCGTTGGAATTTGCGGTAATGACGCAGCCTGACAATCGCGATCCGGAGATCGTGGCCAAGCTGGATGCTGTTGCGGGTCGGGTGCTTTGACTATTGGTTTCGCCGTGAACTACGCCCACGGCGATCGGCTCTGCCACCAGACCCAGCATCACACCAAGGCCGATCAGACCGTAGATGATCGGGGCTCACACCCGTTACTTGGTGCATTATTGAAGTCCTGAGACATCAAACACCGCGCAACCGAGATACGTAGCAGAATACACCCGACATGGTTCGGCGCGAGGTCTGCCCTTGCATTGCAACAACTTCACACTTTGCATGAGGAACTGCAAACTCAATGACCTTGGCAGAATTCTTTTGGGTGCGCTCAGCACGGCGGTTGGATTTCTCACGCACTGCAATTCCTTGCAGCAATGAATGAACAACATCGTCAGTAATCGGCTTCATCAGGTCGCTCCCTGCGCGGCTTATTATTGTCACGTTTCGCCCTGATTGGGGCGGAAGTTTGACAAATTGTGTCAACATCATGGCACCCGGCGATTCCCAGAAATCCAGATGCACTTGCGCCTTAGCTACAAGGAAATCCTTATAAAAAAGAAAAATCGCCCAAATATTTGGGCGATTTCCCATCTGCAAACAATGTGGCAGGACGAAGGCAGATAAGCCCTTGTTACGCGACAACCAAAAATGGCCTCAGCCTTTTTTTAGCACCCGATTCCCAAGCAATTCAGCGATCTGGATCGCGTTCAGCGCCGCCCCTTTGCGAAGGTTGTCACTGACGCACCAAAAGTTCAGACCGTTCTCAATTGTGCTGTCCTGCCGGATGCGGCTGATGAATGTTGCATAATCACCAACACATTCAATCGGTGTGGTGTATCCGCCATCTTCGCGTTTATCGACAACCATGATGCCCGGGCTCTCGCGTAGGATATCGCGGGCTTCGTCTTCATCGAGGAATTCCTCGGTCTCAATATTCACTGCTTCGGAATGGCCAACGAACACAGGGACCCGCACGCAAGTTGCCGTCACCTTGATTGCTTTGTCGACGATTTTCTTCGTCTCGGCGACCATCTTCCATTCTTCCTTGGTCGATCCGTCTTCCATAAAAACATCAATCTGCGGGATCACGTTAAAGGCTATCTGACGCTGAAACTTGCTTGGCGGCACTTCGGACGTTGGGTTGTAGATCGACTTGGTCTGCTCCCAAAGCTCGTCAGCCCCTTCTTTGCCGGCACCCGACACAGACTGATAGGTGCTCACCACAACACGCTTGATCGTCGCGCGATCATGCAACGGCTTCAGCGCCACAACCATCTGGGCGGTCGAACAGTTCGGGTTCGCGATGATATTCCTCTTGGCGTAACCGTAGATTGCATCCGGGTTCACCTCCGGCACGATCAGCGGCACATCGGCGTCATAGCGATAAAGCGATGAGTTATCGATCACCACGCACCCGGCTTTCGCCGCCACCGGTGCGTATTTCTTTGTCGCCTCTGCGCCGATCGCAAAAAGCGCAATGTCAAACCCTGTGAAGTCAAAAGTTTCAAGGTCTTTGGTCTTGAGTGTTTTGTCGCCAAAGCTCACTTCCGTGCCAAGCGACCGACGGCTCGCCAAAGCCACGATCTCATCAACAGGAAACTGGCGTTCTGCCAGAATATTCAACATTTCGCGGCCCACGTTACCGGTGGCGCCTGCGACAGCGACGCGATAGCCCACTTTGACCTCCTATGTCCTTGGGATAGCGCGCCTATAGCGCGGTTGCAGTACAGGTGAAAGAGGCGTTTGAAGTGCGGCGAAGTTGGGGAAGGCCAGTTTGAGCCCAAACATCCTGTCCGCCATGACATGTCGAAAACTTCCATGGCAGAAGCTGGGCTTGATGAAACTTTGGTTCATTTGACCAAAAGACAAAAGTGAGTAGATACAGTGCTCAGTCGAATGAGGCTCACTATCAAATCAGGTGCGGCTGTTAATTCTGATATCCTGCGCAATATCCCAGCCCATGCTTATTGACATCTCGCTCGCTAACATGACGAGCTGGGGGCCGAGCTTTGCACGGAAATCCGAAGTAAAAACGCGCACCGACCCGGTGGCACCAATGGACATAGTGGCCCCGGTGCCAAATCGCGCAAGAGGGGCCGCCACCGAACACATGCCGCGCTCGATTTCTTCCACGCATTCAGCATAGCCTTGCAGGCGTATGGTTTCGAATTCGGCTTCGAGGTCACCGGAATTTGTAAGCGTGAATTCAGTATAGGCCCGCAACCGGCCCGCTATTTCGTGCATCGAAACCAGCTCGGGCAAGAATGCAGCAACGGCTTTTGAGCATGAACAGGCATGCAAAGGACGTTTTCCCAATCCGGGGTGGAGATAGGAGATACCGGTGTCTGGCGTCTCGACATGAATGATTTCGACGGACTTCCCGCGCAGCCGGGACAGGAAAAAGGCCGCGCCAAGTTGCGATGCCGCTTTTTTCAGCTGTGGCGCAATGACATCTAAAAGCGCGCGATCCGATTGGTCGCTGCGATTGATCCGCTTGAGACGCGCCCCGATTGTGAATTGCCCGCGCGCAACAGGTTCCAGCAAACCAACACCAACGAGGTCCTGAACCAACCTGTAGGCGGACGGTTTCGGAAGGTCCGAATGAGCGCAGATGTCAGCAACACTCGCCTCGCCCTTTTGCCCGACAATCTCCAAAATGTGCGTCAACCGTTCCAGATGCATGGTTTTTACCTTGTGATAATCATATTATCAAATTACGAGATAGACTACATGATCGCAAGGGAGGACAGTGACATGGACGGAGCATGCTGCGGCCCGGGATACGCAAGCCCCGCTGAGGCGATCAAAGCACCGCGCGAGAAGTTGCTCTATACGATTGCCATCTATACTGGCACCGGCATCCAAAAGCCGGACTATCTTGCCACGGTCGATGCAGATCCCGACAGCCCAACCTATTCCCAAGTCATTCACCGTCTTGAAATGCCCGGAATCGGGGACGAGTTGCATCATATGGGCTGGAACGCCTGTTCGTCCTGTCACGACGATGCCGGCATGAGTCGCAAGTACCTTCTGGTTCCGGGAGTGCGCTCCAACAACATCCACGTCGTCGATACCGCAACTGACCGCCGCGCACCGCGCTTGCACAAAGTGATTGACGGCGCCGAGATCAAATCAAAAACCAATCTCAGCGGACCGCACACCGTGCATTGCCTCGGGTCTGAAATCATCATCTCGTTTCTGGGCGACGCTCAGGGCGAAGCACCCGGTGGCTACCTTCATCTGAACAAGGAATTCGAGATCGTCGGTCGTTGGGAAAACTCGATGGGCGACATCCCGTTCAGCTATGATTTCTGGTACCAGCCGCGCCACAACGTGATGGTTTCGTCAGAATGGGCTGCGCCGAACACCTTCATGCCGGGCTTTGATCTCGAAGAGGTAGGCCATCTAAAATATGGCCGCCGCCTGCATATCTGGGATTTCGAGGCGCGCAAGCCGGTCGAGACCATGTATCTGGGAGAGGACGGCCTGATCCCTCTTGAGGTGAAATTCCACCACAACCCGGACAGCAGCCACGGCTTTTGCGGTGCCGCGCTGAGTGCCAACGTTATTCATTTCTGGAAGTCTGACGCAGGCAAGTGGGAGTGGGAAAAGATTATCGACATTGGAAACGAACCGCATCCGGAATGGCCGATTCCTGTGCCCGGAGTGATGTCGGCGATCCTCGTGTCGATGGATGACAAGTACCTCTATCTGAACAACTGGCTGCACGGCGACATGCGCCAATACGACATCTCAGACCCGCATAATCCGGTGTTGACCGGGCAGGTCTGGATGGGTGGGCTTCTGGGCAAGGCCCCCGAGGTCAACGGCGTCAAGGTCGCAGGCGGGCCGCAGATGTATCAACTCTCTCTCGACGGCAAGCGGCTTTATGTAACCACGTCACTGTTCAGCACTTGGGACAACCAGTTCTACCCTGAGATCCGCACTCAGGGCGGTGTCATGGTGATGATCGACTGCGATATCGAAAACGGCGGCATGAAGATCAACGAGGATTTCATCGTTGATTTCGGACAAGAGCCCAACGGCCCCAGCCGCTGTCACGAAACGCGCTATCCCGGCGGCGATTGCACGAGCGATATCTGGCTGTGAACGAGACACACCTCATAACGATCGCTAATCGCGATGGTGCAACCCACCGGGTCGATGCGCGGCGCCCCCTCTTGGACGCCTTGCGCGAGCAAGGTGTCGATCTGCCCTATGGCTGCCGATACGGTGGGTGCATCACCTGCGCGGCCAAGCTGACGGCGGGTGACGTGGACCAGCGCAGACAGGTTGCGCTGAACAATCGGCAGATCAACGATGGATACGTGCTGTTGTGCGTGGCGCGCGCGACAACCGATTGCACCTTAGAGATCGGCGTCGAAAGCCACGACAAGCTCTATCGCAACCCGTTCCTTGACCCGCTTGAGCCGCATGAGCTGAAAGCGGACATCGCAACTCCAAGAAAGGTTTGAGCCATGCCTGCCGCTGCAATGGACGAGCTTTATCACTACGATCCAAAATACCTCGCCGACATTCTGAAATCCGTCAAAACAATTGCAATGGTGGGTGCAAGTGCCGACAAGACCAAGTTCAGCTACGGCGTGCTGCGCGTGCTGCATGAAACCGGCTATGATATGATCCCGGTCAACCCAAACCCGAATCTGACCGAAATTCGCGGCATTCCGGTCTGTCATTCATTGGAAGAAATCGACCGTCCCGTCGATATGGTCGAAGTGTTCCGGCCGAAAGAGGAATTCTTTGCTATAACTGAAAGGGCCATCGCGATCGGAGCCAAGGTGATCTGGGGTCAGATCGGGGTTTACGATGATCGGGCAGCGCAGCTGGCCGAAGCCGCGGGCCTGAAAGTTGTGATGAACCGCTGTCCGAAGATCGAGTTGTTTCGCCCGTTCTGGAAGCCGCGCCTTGATCTTGCGATTTGAGATGGGTGTCAGGGTGTCGAATGAAAAAACAGACTGGCCAGAATGCCGTATTTAGACTTGGCCGACACGACTGGGAAAGAAGGGTGTTTGATGGGGTACGATGACAAATCTTCAAACGACGACCTCCTGCTCCGGTGCGACCAGGACGGAGTGACGACACTGACACTGAATGCGCCGCAGTCGATCAATGCCCTGTCCGAGACGATGTTGGCCGCGCTCTCCGGGACGCTAGACCAGATTGCAGCAGATCGCACCGTCAAGGCGGTGATCCTGCGCAGCGCAGGAAAACACTTTTGCGCCGGTCACAATCTAAAGGAGATGACCAAGCGTCGTGAGGATGACGACGGCGGGTTCCAGTATTTCCAGGACCTGTTTGCAACATGCTCAGCGATGATGCTTCGCGTGGTGCGCTTGCCGCAGCCTGTGATCGCCGAAGTGAAAGGAATTGCCACCGCAGCCGGGTGCCAGTTGGTGGCGTCCTGCGATCTCGCCGTGGCTGCCGAGGACGCGAAATTTGCAACCTCTGGCGTCAATATCGGCTTGTTCTGCTCGACGCCGATGGTCGCGCTCAGTCGGAACGTACCGCGCAAACTGGCGATGGAAATGCTTCTGCTGGGGGACTTTCTGCCGGCGGCGCGTGTAGCGGAGATCGGGCTGATCAACCGCGCCGTGCCGCTTGGTGACTTGGAAAGCACGGCCATGGAAATGGCGCGCATTATTGCAGACAAATCACCCGCCGCCGTAAAAATCGGCAAGCGCGCCTTTTATGAACAACTCGAAATGCCCTTGGAAGACGCCTATGCCTTTGCCGGTCGAACGATGGCGGAAAACATGATGGCACAGGATGCCAAGGCCGGAATCGGAGCCTTCACCCGTAAAGAGCCCATGCCTGATTGGACAGGCGAATGACCTTCTCCGGTTCCGAACTTGATCGAAATGCGGCCAACTACGCTGCAATGTCGCCGGTGTCCGTTCTGAAAAGGGTGGAACGGGTCCATCCCGAACTGCCCGCACAAATCCACGGTAGTATTCGCCGCAACTGGGGTGAGGTCGCCGTGCGGTGCAAGCGTCTTGCCTCCGCTCTAGCACTGCGAGGCGTTGGCAAGGGCGACACAGTTGCATTGATTGCGCCAAACATTCCCGAAGCACTGGAATGCGCGCTCGCTGTGCCGATGCTGGGCGCTGTCTTGAACGCGAACAACACACGGCTCGATGCAGGCACGCTCGCCTACATTCTGGACCACGGCGAGGCAAAGGTGCTTTTCGTCGACACCGAATTCTCATCGCTGGCGGCAGAGGCCGTATCCCAGTCCGGTCGCGATCTGCTGGTTGTCGATGTCGAAGACAGCGAAGGGCCCGGTGGCACTCGGATTGGTTCAGTGACCTTCGACGCGCTTTTGGCTGAAGGTGACCCGGATTTCACATATTCGCTGCCTGATGATGAGTGGGATGCCTTGGCGCTGAATTACACATCCGGCACCACAGGGCGGCCCAAGGGCGTGGTCTATTCTCACCGCGGCGCTTGGACCAACGCCGTCAACAACGTGATCACTTGGGAAATGCCGCATTTTCCCGTCTATCTGTGGACACTGCCTCTCTTTCATTGCAACGGATGGTGCTTTCCCTGGACGATAACAATGCTGGGAGGAACCCACGTATTTCTGCGCGCGCCCAGAGCCGATGCCATTTACGACGCCTTCGCTGATCACGCTGTCACGCATCTGTGTGGCGCGCCGATCGTGATGTCGCTGATAGCCGGTGCGCCAGAAAAGCGCGACTTCCCTCAGAAAATCAAAATGATGACGGCGGCGGCACCGCCTCCGGCAAGCGTAATCAAAGGTATGGAAGCAATGGGTATCTCCGTGACCCATGTCTACGGGCTGACCGAAGTCTACGGCCCCGCCGTCGTCTGCGCCGAAAAACCCGACTGGGCTGCGCTATCGCCACTAGAGCAGTCCAATCTGAAGGCGCGCCAAGGGGTTGCCTATGAACTGGAAGAAGACGTGCTGGTGCTGGACCCCGGGACCAGCAAGCCTGTGCCGTGGGACGGCGAGACCCTTGGCGAGGTTGCCTTTCGCGGCAATATCGTCATGAAAGGCTATCTCAAAGCGCCCGAGGAAACAGCCAAGGCGTTCAAGGACGGCTGGTTTTGGTCCGGAGACATCGCAGTACAGCACGTCGATGGCTATATCGAGATCCGCGACCGGTCCAAGGACATCATCATCTCGGGGGGCGAAAACATTTCCTCCATAGAGGTGGAAAAGGCACTTTACGCGCATCCCGCTGTAAGCCTTGTCGCTGTCGTTGCGATGCCAGACGAGAAATGGGGTGAAGTGCCCTGTGCTTTCGTCGAATTGTCGGACGAGGCCACCGAAGAAGAACTCCTGGTTCACGCCAAGTCCCGACTTGCGGGTTTCCAACGTCCGAAGAAAATCGTCTTCGGTGAACTCCCAAAAACCTCGACTGGGAAGATCCGCAAGAATGAACTTCGCGATTTGCTCCGCCATCAGAGTTGACTTCGCATCATATCTTTCTCCGCAGAGAAGCTTTCACCGAAGCCGATCTACGTCTCTTCCCAACGCTGTATCGTCACGATCCAGTATACTATGTCCGCATGAAACTTAACGGTGCAAAGGTGCAGGACTATCGGTTCCTCTGGAAATGGCTTTGCCGTCTTTACGCTTTGTCCGGAGTTGCGAACAGCAGCGCACTGACCCATTGCAGACAGGGCTACTTCGGCCGGTCATGGAACAACGTCGTGCCGCTTGGCCCTATCAGACCATACCCCTTCCCTGAAGCTTACCTGCATCCAGAGTTGTCAGACCCGCTGACCTAGTGGGTTTGCTTTGCTCAGAGCCTTTGGATTTGTGCCGCGTAGGACAACAACTTGGCTGTACGCGATTCTCACCACAGAAAGCGGTTCAGTTGCCGCCTTCGCCAGAGCCGGGATTTCGATTTTGGCGCATCCGGCAAGTGACGTTGCCAATGTCGGAAGCTAGTCGATCCAACACCAAACCATCCGATACCCTTCAGGCACATCCAAATCTTCGCGCTTGCGATGCTCGCCTTCCTCGGCCAGTTCGCTGACCCAAATCCCGGCGTCTTTCAGCCAGGCCTCTACATCTGAGGCCGCAGCAGAAGTCACAAAATACACGTACTCCGCCAAGGGCCACGTCGATGGCCCCTCCCATTGCGTCACACCCATGCGAATATCTGCCACATCATCGCGGTCGCGCAATCCCTCCAACGCTGTGCGTGCCGTGACAAGTGACGCCGCCTGAAAGGACCCATCATCGCCATTTCCGCCAAAGAATTCTTCCAAGGTGACCAGCGGCATCGGCCCCGATGTATAACCCTGCGAGGTGAAGTCCGATCCAAGTCGCTGCAAAAGCGCGGCCAAAGCCTCTGGGGAACTTTCAACTTCGCGCTCAATGGCGCTCTGGTTGTCGGCAGCCATTTGCGCCATCGACCCACCCATCATCCGCTTCATCACGCGCTTGCTTAACAGCATCAACAACGACCAGCGGTGTGCGGCACGCAACGATCGAGTCTCAATACCTTCAAGAAGATCACGGTGATACACCAAGCCGTCCTTGGCGAAATCATTCAACCAAAGCGAAAACGTCTGCCCCCAGGGATAGTCGTTTGCCGCCTCCATTTCAGCAACCATGCATCCGTTCTTAAGCGGTTTGAAATGATGCTCGACCAAAGCCAGTACAGGCCCGCTGGCGTTGTTGCTTTGTAAGATCTTGGTGCGCTGGTAATCCTCTTCGTCATCTTCAACCTGGGCAAAGAAACTGGCTGTCTCCGGGTCTGACAAAGCGTCTTCCAAAGCGCCCAAATCCGCTGCTTCTGGCAAATCAAGTGCATCAAAGACAGTTGTGACCGGCATATCGTACCAGACCGGAAACACGCCCTCTGCATTCTTTGGCCCACAGCGATACTGCCCCCGCGTCGAATTAGGACGCAACGGAAACCATGCGCGCGCCTCTTTCAAGGGTGCACGCGTTTTGACCTTGGATTGAAACGTAGGCTCATGTGTCTTGCGGCTCATTTCCCACGATAAGACACGGGTTTGACCCAGAAAAACAAACAGAAAGCCAAAGACCACAAACAGGAACCAGCCAAAGACTGAGCTGCCCAAAACAGGCGCAAGAAAACCAAGTGCAGTAAGCAAAAGGGATAGAACAACTGTTTCCTGATGCGCATTGGGAAATGCCACTGCGTGCCCTGCGATGAGAACAGTTAACACCAGCGCCATTACTGCGAGCCCGCCCACAGAACCAACCCAGCCAAAACCAAACGCGCCCACTATCGCAAAAACGACCAAGGGCATGACAATGCCGCAGGCAATAAGTCTGCGCAGGCGGTGAAGACGGTAGACAACATCAGCAAAACTGGGCCACGAAAAGGGCATGAGCGGTCTCTCAAAAACAATTTTCATTGAATTCAGCACGCCAATTAGGCGGAAATTGGGCACTCTTCTAAAGGTCGGTTAACACTTCTTGGGCGCGGTCGAAAATCCCCACATCCCAGCATGCCTGTACCACGGGCACCTACGCGATACCGACGCATTATTGCAAAACAGCATGGTCATTTACCGCTTATCCGCACGCACGCAACACCAACTCTGCCCACGCCCCCTTAACCTCTGATGCGCGACACCCTAAAGTAACACTCATGACAACTGACCTTCCCTACCGCCCCTGCGTGGGCGTCGTTTTGCGCAATCCGTCTGGCCTGATTTTCACAGGCGAGCGCGTCGACACCCCCGGTGCCTGGCAAATGCCTCAAGGCGGCATCGACAAAGGCGAAACCACCGTTCAGGCAGCATTGCGCGAATTGCTGGAAGAAACCGGCGTGCCTGCGCCTTTGGTTGAGCCGATCGCCGAGACGTATGACTGGATCAATTATGATCTGCCCGACCATTTGATCGGTAAGCTTTGGAAAGGCCGTTATCGCGGTCAAAAACAGAAATGGGTATTGCTGGCTTTCTCAGGAAGCGACAGCGATGTCGAAATCATCCAACCCCATCAGGAGTTTGTTCGCTGGCGGTGGTCGTCACCCGATGAAGTCCTGCGCGACATCGTCCCCTTCAAGCGCGACGTCTACGCCCTCGTTTTATCCGAATTCAAGGAGCACCTGACATGATCCGGAACCTTGCCCTGACCCTAGTCCTCGCCTTGGCCGCAGGACCTGCCATGGCACTCTCCTGCATGCGGCCCGATGCTGTGCGCATGTTCGAATACGCCCGTGACAGCAAGGATATTTTTTACGTGATCAAGGGCCGCATTACGCCCGTCGACGCCTATGATGTGCCCACGTCCAAAAACGGCAGCGATACCGCCACCGATACGCCGGTTCTGATCAGCGGCACAGGCCTTGGCCCAGGCGGCTTTTCCGTCCCGGTCGAGATTGGCGCCACAGTACGGCTGACGTGCTTGTCGGTCTGGTGTGCTGGCCCTCCTGCAGACGAAGAACTGCTTATGATCGTTAAGAAAGCCGGCGATGATCTGACGCTGGAAATCGGCCCCTGCGGCGGCACGGCCATCCCATGGAACAGCGCGTCAGAAGAGCGCCTTTTGCAGTGTCATGTGTCGGATAATTGTGTGCCCGGAGACTTCTGAACGCAAAAACGCCTGCGGAGCTGAAGGGGCTTTAGGGACAAGGGAAGTAGCCCACTTCAGCTTCGCAAAACGCTTACCATTTACCCACCCTCTCTAGCCGTTGCGCCCCCGCGCTCTGGCAGCACTATTCACCCAACCAGCAAACACACACGTCCAAAATTGACATCACTGGCGTACATTAAAAAGTTTCTCAAATTGTCGCGTCTTGGCTGCGACTGGGATGACTGTGCGGGTGAATTGCCCTTGGGTCAACGGCTCCGGAACTCAAGCCGTGATCGCACCGTGAAAGTCGGCCTGCACACGTGAACGATACGTGTAGCAAAAAGAACAAAACAGGAATACCTTAGGAGAATGTATCAGGAATCAGTGATTTTAGCGATTTTCTCCCACGACTCTCTCAACAGTGGAGATTCGCGTTGATGGCTTTTGCCGAGTTGAACATCACCTCGAACTTTACCTTCCTCACCGGTGCCAGCCATGCCGAGGAATATGTTGACCGCGCCGCCCTTCTCGGCCTGACCGCACTGGCGATTGCCGACGAAAACTCGGTCGCGGGCATTGCACGCGCCCACACCCGCGTGCGCGAGATTGCGCGCCAGGTGAAAGAACGGCGTGAGGCTGATCTGATCGGCCCACCCGCTCCGCTGGGGGCATGGCAGGCCAAGCGGCAACTGCTGGAAAGCTACCCGGGTGGCAAAACGCGCGCCAAGGCCGGGACGCTTGCACCCGAAGAGGTCGAAGATTTTCGAGACGGCCCCAAAGCCGCGTTTGAAACCCGCGTCACACCGCCTCCTCAGGATGCCAGTGCCGCGATCATGAACGTTCCTCGCCTGATCCCCGGTGCCCGCGTCGTTCTGGACAGTGGTTTCACCGTGACCACCCTACCCCGCGACCGCGCCGGATGGGGGCACCTGTGCCGTCTGATCTCGCGCGGGCGGCTTCGTGCCGAGAAGGGTTCCTGCCAGTTGCGACTGGATGATCTTCTGGAGTTTGGCGAGGGGCTGGAGCTGCTGATCCACCCGCCACAAGCGCAGATGGCGCACCCCGGCGCGGGCAGATGGCAGCCACAAGCGGAACGACTGTCGCGCCGCTTCCCTCGGTCCTGTTACCTGCTGATGGCCCCGAAGTACGACGGTCAGGACAGACCCCGCTTTGACTGGCTTGCCACCCTTGCCCGTGATCTGAACATCCCCACAGTGGCCAGCGCCAGCCCGCGCATGCACCACGGAGCACGCCGCAAACTGGCCGATGTGCTGAGTGCCGTGCGCACAGGCGTCCGCGTCGATGATCTGGGGCGCACAGCGCTTGCCAATGCAGAACAGCGACTGCGTTCTGAAGCTGAGATGCGACGCTTACTCGGTGACCACGCAAGCGCCGTTGATCGTGCCGCGGCGCTGGCCGACAGTCTCACATTCTCACTTGATGAGTTGCGCTATGAATATCCCTCCGAGATTGCCGAAGGCGAGACAGCGACTGAGCGGCTCAGACGTCTGGCGTATGAGGGGCTGAAGTGGCGCTACCCGTCTGGTGCGCCAGAGCATGTGAAAACCCTGCTCACCCACGAACTCACGCTCATCGCCAAACTGAACTACGAGCCCTATTTCCTGACAGTTCGCGATGTAGTGGCCTTTGCCCGCTCCCGCAATATCCTCTGTCAGGGCCGCGGGTCTGCCGCCAATTCGGTGGTCTGTTACTGCCTTGGCGTCACCTCCGTCTCGCCCGAGATTGGCACGATGGTCTTCGAGCGCTTTGTCAGCGAGGCCCGCGACGAGCCACCCGACATTGATGTCGATTTTGAACACGAACGCCGCGAAGAGGTGATCCAGCACATCTATGAACGCTACGGCCGCGAACGCGCAGGCCTCTGTGCCACGGTGGTGCATTACCGCGGCAAACGCGCGATCCGTGAGGTCGGCCGCGCCATGGGGTTGACCGAGGATACCATCGGCGCGATTTCCTCTCAGCTTTGGGGTTTTTTCGACACCTCCGGCATGGCCGCCCAGCAGTTGCGCGAAATCGGCCTCGATCCCGAGGACCGACGGTTGAAACAAACGCTGGAGCTGATCTTTGAAATTCAGGGCTTTCCAAGGCACCTGTCGCAACACGTGGGCGGCTTTATCATCACCGAAGGGCGTCTGGACGAGTTGGTGCCCATCGAGAACGCCACAATGGAGG
>JABDJX010000032.1 GCA_013003245.1 Silicimonas sp.
GTCAGTCGCCCCACTTCGGAGCGACGCGACCCCGGCAGCGCCAGAATCACGGGAGCCGCGCCGATGGCGTGGCGGGTGCGGAAGGCCGCGACCTCAGCGTCGCTGGCCACTGGCTCGGCCACCACAGGGTGGCCTACAAAATCGCAGCGCATGCCGGCGGCTTCCATGTAAGGCGGCTCAAAGGGCAAGAGCGCCAGCACGTGGTCAATGGATTTTGACATTTTGCCCGCCCGCCCCGGACGCCACGCCCAGACCGATGGCGCTACGTAGTGGATGGTTCTGATCGTGCTTTCGGCTTTGACCAATTTGGCCAGCCGCAGCGAGAAATCGGGGCTGTCGATGGTCAAAAGTGCATCCGGCTGCCAAGAAATAACATCCTGCGCTGTCAGGTTCAGGCGGCGGCGCAAAGCGGGGTATTTAGGCAAAACCTCGGCAATCCCCATCACCGAAAGCTCACTCATCGGAAAAAGGCTCTGCATGCCTTCAGCCTGCATCAACGGTCCTGCAACACCTTTGAACTCAATGTCCGGGGCAAGCTCTTTCAACCCTGCCATCAGCGCCGCGCCAAGCTTGTCGCCCGAAGGCTCGCCTGCCAGCAGATAGAGTTTCACGGGCGACGCACCTGAAAAAACAACCCAAGCTCATCTGCAGCGCGCTCCACTGCCGCCAGATCAAGCACCATGACACCGTCTTCCTCGACCACCACGCCATCAAGGCGCGCCTTGCTGGCTGCTGCAATCGTACCAACACCGACCAGCGGCAGATCAATGCGTCGATCCTGCCCGGGTTTGGCGGCTTTGTAAAAAAGGCCGCCCTGACCATCAGGACGATGTTGCAGGCTGGCCAGCATCCAATCGGTGCCAAATCGCCCTTCAATGGCTAAAACCTGTCCCTGATGCACCACGCATCCCTGCCCGACATCAAGCGGGCCAAGCGCCGCCAATACCTCGGCTGCGCGCGCGGCATCCTTTTTGTGCTGCTCGTCGGGGCGACGTGTTGTAAAGGTGCCCGCCACCGGAAGAAGCGCCGAGGAATACGCATTTGCAGGACGCACGGTAAATCCCGCCTCCTCAAAGATCGCCAAAAGCTCGCGCAACGCACCGTCGTCTCCGCGCTGCAAGGCGTCCGCCATGCGTGGCATCAGCGGCATCGTTGCGGCGTCAATCTGCGCGGGATCAATGGACGGGCGAGCAACCCCACCGGCAAAGCACACCTCGGTGACACCAAGAGCTTTTAGCTCGTTGATCAACGTCCCCAAATGCTCAATCCGAAAGCGGCGATCCGGCACTAAAAAATCTGGATCAGACCCTTCCGGCGTTGCAATGTAGGGGAGATCGGCAAGCGCATCGACCAGAACGGCTGGCAACCGACCCTGCCCTGCAATAAGCGCCAGCATCGCTTATCGCTCCGGTGTCAGGAAATGACGGTCAGAGGCGCCGAGGATAAAGTCGACGATCTCGCGCACGTAAACACTGTCGTTCTCTTCGCCCAACTTGCGGGCCCGGTCGGCAAAAGCGCCCTCGCCCTGCGCCAGCATCTGAAAGGCCGCGCGCAGCGCCGTGATGTCGGATCGCGACACGCCCTTGCGCTTGAGGCCCACAAGGTTGAGGCCGTGCAACTCGCCACGCGGAGCCTGCACAAGGCCATAGGGGATCACATCGTTAGTCACCATCGTCACAGCGCCAATGATCGCGCCTTTGCCGATGCGCACGAACTGGTGGATGCCCGACAAGCCGCCAATGATCACGTCATCCTCGATCACGCAGTGCCCGGCAATCGCGCCCTGGTTGGCCACGATCACCCTGTCGCCCACATGGGCATCGTGCGCCACATGCGCGCCGGTCATGAAAAGACAATCGTCGCCGACAGAGGTCAGCCCGCCACCGCCTTCGGTCCCGGTGTTCATCGTCACACCTTCGCGGATGCGGTTGCGCTTGCCGACAACAAGGCGCGTGGCCTCTCCGTTGAACTTCAAATCCTGCGGGATCTCACCGATAACCGCACCGGGGAAAATCACCGTCTCGGCACCGATCTCAGTGCGCCCGGTGACCACCACATGTGACTTCAACTCAACCTTGGGTCCAAGCGTCACATCCGCGCCCACCAGACAAAACGGCCCTACGATGGCCCCCTCTCCGATCACGGCCCCGTCTTCGACCACTGCCGAGGCATGGATGCGCGCTGATGGATCGATGCTCACTTTGGCATGTCCATCATTGCGGTGAAGGCGCATTCGCAGGCGACCTCGCCCTCTACCGTCGCAAGGCCGGTAAACTTCCAGACTTTGCCGCCGCCGCGCACCGTGTCCACCTTCATCCGAAGCGTGTCGCCCGGCGTGACCTTGCGGCGAAACTTCACCGCGTCCATCGCCATGAAGTAAACGCCAAAATTCTTGTCGGCCAGATCAAGCCCGACACCCGCGATCACAGCAGCCGTCTGCGCCATCGCCTCAACCATATAGACGCCCGGAAAGACGGGTGTTTCGGGAAAGTGACCGGTGAATTGCGGCTCATTCGCCGTGACATTCTTGATGCCAACACCGGATTTGGTGCCGTCGATGTCAACCACACGGTCCACCAGCAAAAACGGATAGCGATGCGGGATGATCCGCTTGATCAGATCGATATCTGCGGTTTTCAGATCAGCGCTGCTTGGTGCGTCCATGACTGCTCCTTTTTAACAAGGCGTAGCAAGTGGGTGACGCAAGCACAACGGCGAATGAATCATACGCTCAATGCCGCTCGAGCATGCTCCAATAGGGATGCGGGGCAGGATCGGCTGAACTTTCAGGAAGCGGGGAGAATGTCAGAAATGCCAGAGCGGCGTCGCAGTTCACGCGCCATTCAGCATCGAACCCGTCGCGTGATTGCCCGATGCGTCGGGACAAGTGACGCACATACTGCTTTGGTTCAAAATCGCCGGGATAGGCTCCGACAAAGAGCGGCTCCGCGTGCGAAAATCGCATTCCCGGCGCGTTGATGCGGGCCAGATCCGTGAGCGACATAAGAGCCGCGAGGCGCACACGTGCGTCAGGATCATCCAGATAGGCTTCAAGCTCTCCAAGCCTTTCAAAAACGCGCAAGGCTGCTTCCGCGATCATTGCGTTTTCTCCTCCGGACACATTTGATGCGGTTGCCACACCGGCCAGCAGGTAAATCAACTCCGCACGCGCACCGGGTCCCGTCAGTTTAAGAGCACCGAAAAGATGCGGCACCGCGGCGGGCGTGTGCGGGTAAATGTCTTCTTGATGAAAAAAGATATCCGAAAACTCTTCTGCCGCGTGCTGAGCAGTATCATCATCGTCGGAAAACAGGTCTTCGACAAAATCTACGCCATACCGGCCCTGCATAAGAGTGCCGAATTTGTGGGCGATTTCTTGTCGGTCAGGTTGTTCCATGTAAGCACGATAGCGCAATGGGGTATCGCCGAAAAGTAGAGCGCTTACTCGTTGGCCCGCCGATCTGCGGCATTCACCCGCGCGATTGCCTCGTCCGTAATATCAATCCGGCCAGCCGACAAAAACACATCGCGGCGGTCGAGGACGACAACAGCGCCCTTTTCGCGCACAATCTCTGAGATGATATCGGCCACGTCCTGAAAGAAGATTGCGCGCGCCTCTTCCTGCGTGCGGGTCAGAGCGCGGGCCTTTTCATCTTGTTCAGCGCGGATGCGTTGCACCCGCACGTCAAACGCATCCGCCAAATCGCGAAACTCGGCCGCCGGCAAGGTGGCGCGTTGCTGAGTCAATGAGCGTTCTTCGCCGATCAGTTCTTCTTCGATGCGCTGGTTTTCATCCTTCAACGCGTTGGCTGCGCTTTCAATTTCCTCAAGCGATGCCGTGCCAAGCCGCGTTTCTGAAAACAAGCGGTCCTGATCGATCACCAGAATAGGAGACTGCAAGTCGATGGTAGTTGTCTGTGCGAAAACCGGAGCGACAAACGCAAACGCGGCCAGACACCAGACCGCAATCTTAGAATTGCGACGAGATCGTGATGGCGAAGGTGTTTTCTTCATCCAGGTCATTCTTTTTGATCGGTTTTGCAAAGTTCAGCCGCAGCGGGCCAATCGGCGTTGTCCAGAATAACGACACGCCGACAGAGGATCGCAATTCAAAGCTGTCGTCCACGAGGGCGGCACCGGCAGTGTTATCAAGGTCCCAAAGCGAGCCCATGTCGTAGAATACGCCGCCCGAAATGCCGTATTCCTCGGGCAGCCCCAGAGGGAAGTCGGCCTCGAACCGCAGTGAGACATATTTGTTGCCGCCAAGGACGTCAGATTCGACAGCGCCAGTATCTCGCGGGCCAACACCGCGCGATTCAAATCCACGTAGCTGGGATGCGCCGAGGAAAAACCGGTCGGTGACACGCGTCGAATCATCGCCAAGTGAATTGATGACACCGCCATCAAATATGGCGCGCAAAGTGACCTCTTCATTCAGGATATCGCGCTGCGCAACGGCCCGCACGGTCGTGGACAAGGTCTCCACATCGCCGCCAAGCCCCGCAAGCTCCTGTCCGAAGGTCAGCAGTACGCCGCGATTTGGGTTCAAACCGCCGCGCAGGTAATCAAGCGTGTAACGATAGCCGATCGAGCTGCGAATAAGATCAGCTTCTTCGGCCTGAATGATTGGCGATGTATCAGCCGAGACGTTTACAATCTCTTCGCGGGCAATCTTATAGAATAAGGACAGCCGCGCATTCTCGCCAACAGGAAACGCAAGACTTGGCGAGAAGCTGATTGTGCGGGTGTCAAAACTCGCATTTTCAAAATCAGTGGTTGAGTATTCGGCATCCAGTCCAAGCCGCAAATCCCGGCCCAAAAATGCGGGTTCGCCAAACGAGAGAACCACGCGCGCATCTTCATCACCGGTAACTACATCGACCGCAACCGATTGGCCGCGCCCAAGGAAGTTTCGCTCGCTAAAGCCAATGGCAACCGCAAAACCGGTGTCGTCGTTAAAGCTGCCGCCAAACGAAAGGTTGCCAGTGGGCTGTTCTTCAACATCTACATCGACAATCACCTGATCGCTTGCGCTGCCCTGACGGGTCTGCACGTCTGCAGCCGAGAAGAACCCAAGTGCGCGGATACGCTCTGCCGCGTTGCGGATTTCGCGAGGGTTGAACGGATCGCCCTCGACGGTGTCGAACTGGCGGCGAATGACCCGGTCAAGCGTGGTCTGGTTGCCTTCGATATCGATGCGCTCGACAAAGACGCGGGGGCCACGAACCAAGGCAAAGTCAATATCCAACGTCAGCTGACGGTCATTGCGTTCAACGCGCGGATCGACACGCAGAAATTCCAGACCTTGTTGCAGGGCCAGCCGTTCCAGCCGCGCGATCTGCTCTTCGATCAGCGATGGCGACCATGTTTGCCCTGGCTTGATCCGAAGAGCGTTGCGATAGGCTCCAATATCAACGTTCTCAAACTCGCTCGAAACGCTGATGTCACCGATTGTAAAGGCCTGACCTTCGCGCAGATTAAAAGTTAAAAAGGTTGCATCGCGTTCGCGCGAAAGCTCTGTCGTCACACTCAGAACCTGAAAGTCAACGTACCCGCGCGAGCGGTAAAAATCGGTCAAAAGCTGGCGATCAAAGGCAATGCGCTCGGGCACAAAGGTGTCGCGCCCAATGATCTGGCGCAGAAAACCCGCCTGTTTGGTGTCGATCACCCGGCGCAGGCGGCGGTCGGAAAACGCGCGGTTGCCGACAAAGCTGATGCGCTCATTTTCGACGACCCGGCCTTCACTGACCTCGAACACCAAGTCGACGCGGTTGTTTGAGCGCCGAATGATCTTTGGAGTGACTTGCGCTGCCAGGCGCGATCGTTGCGCATAGTAGTCGGTGAGTGCAGCGGCATCTGCTGCCGCAGTTGTGGGCGTATAGACCCGGCGCGGCGATGAGCTGACAACCGCCAGAAGTTCGTCATCATCAAGCCGTTGATTGCCCTCGATGCTAATCCGGTTGATCGTTGGACGTTCCACGACAGTGATCACGATGCCGCTGCCGGTTGGCACAATCTCAGCTGTTTCGAACAAGCCCGATCCCATGATGCGCTGAAGGGCGTCGTTCAATTCACCGTCAGACACCACTTCGCCCGGCGTTAAATCCGCAAAGCTCAGGACAGTGGATGGCGGAACGCGCTGTGTGCCTTCAACGCTGACGCTGCCAACACGGGTTTGCGCCGTTGCCGGAAGCGCAAGAAGACCCACAAAAAGGCCAACGCCGATGGACCTTAAAAATTGAGAAAATGCCCGTCCCATGCCCACTCGTCCAGCTCTTATTTATCGTTAAGATCTGACTAATGGGATTCTATGAGGGTGTCAAAGAACGACGCCGCCCCGAAAATGGGACGGCGTGCTGTGTGTGTGCGTGCAGTGAGAAGGTACGAACCTTAGTATGATCCGATATACGACGCCAGAAACAGAGCAATGCTCAGTGCAAAAAGCACGAAGAAACGGTCTAGGTTCAATGTGAACAGAAGACCAAGTCCTTTAAAGCTTTGTTGTATCGTTTGCATCGGTTCATCCCTTGGGCATGACTTTCTAACATCATGGGTAAAACGGGATTGTGACGGGAATTGGGCGCAGCCGCGGCAGTTCGTTGACAGATTGGCAGATCAGCGACCCATCAAGGGCAAAACAGGTCGTTTCCTAAGGAAAATGCCATCAATAGCAGCATAAGCGTCAATCCGCCGGTCATCAGATATTTCAGGGCGCGGTCGCTTGGCGGGCGCCCGGTAAGGGCCTCCCAGGCGTAAAAAACAAGGTGCCCGCCATCCAGAACCGGGATCGGGAAAAGGTTCAGCATGCCCACGGCCGTTGACAGCAGCGCGATGAACCAGATGAAGCTGAACCACCCCTGGCTTGCCGCCTGGCCTGAGACCTCGGCAATGCCAATCGGGCCCGACAGATTACATGTCGAAATCTGGCCAATTATCATGTGATAAAGGCCCGAGAGCGAACTGGTGATAATAAACTGGATCTGGTCGACGCCATAGGTAAACGCCTCGCCCATTGATGGTGTTGTCACCTCGGGCGAAAAAGCGATCATGCCGGTCATCCCGATCAGCCAGCGCGTTTCAAACCCACCGTCCGCCAAAGGCAAATCGCGGCGCGTTGGCGACAGCGTGGAAGTTCGCGTCTCACCGCCTGGGTTCCAGATCTCTAAAATGATGTCATTGCCTTCTGAATCGCCGACGGCGTTGCGCAGATCATCGAAATCGTAAACCGGAATGCCGTTGACCGATGTGATAACCTCGCCTTCCGTCAGACCCGCGTCGAAGGCTGCGGAGTCGGGCGTCGTGCTGCCGACAAGCGGCGGATAAATCCAGGGACCAGTGATCTCGCGTTCGACCCCATCTCTTAAAACCGTGTAGGTCAGCGTCGGTGAGGGTTCCAGCGTTTGGGCAAAGTCACGGAAATCATCGGCATGAGGCAGCGTTTCACCATTGATCGCGACAATCACATCGCCCTGTTGCAATTCGTGCTGTACATTGGGAAGCGGCGAAATCTCGTCAACAGTGATTGGATCTGATGTAACACCCCGAAACAGGATCAGGCCCGCAAATACGATGAAAGACAGCGCAAAGTTAAAGATCGGGCCGGCGGCCACGGTCGCCGCGCGCGCCCACAGCGGCGCCCCTTGCATGGTGGCGCGTCGTTCGTCGTCACTCAGCCCCTCAAGCGCGCCTTCTGCCGGTGCAGAAGCTGCGTTTTCATCGCCTCGAAACTTTACATAGCCCCCAAACGGCAAGGCCGCGATCTGCCACTGAGTGCCGTGCTTGTCGGTGCGTTTGGCCAAGACCGGGCCGAATCCGATGGAAAATACATCCGCCTTGATACCGCTCCAGCGGCCCACAATGTAGTGGCCGTATTCGTGGATTGCGATAATCACGGAAAGCGCTGCGATAAACGCAACGATGGTAAATGCCAATCCGCCGACGGTTGGAATAAGCTCCAAGGGACTACCTCTGCTGTTCTATCGCCGATTGCGCGGCCTTACGCGCCATCTGGTCTGACTCGCGCACTGAATCAAGGGTAACTGCGGCATTTCCGAGACGTTCGGCTGTCATTTTCTCGATCACCTCGGCCACCACGGGCGTCATCTCGGTAAACCTAATCTGCCCTGCGATAAAGGCATCCAGCGCCATTTCCTTGGCACCGTTGAACGCAGCGCCTGCAAGGCCACCAATGTCCATGATGTCGCGCGCCAGACCAAGCGCAGGATAGCGCACAAGATCAGGCGGACGGAAAGTCAGTTGCCCGATCTGCGCCAGATCCAGCCGCTCGACCGGTAGTTTGGTGCGCTTGGGATGGTTCAGCGCATAGCCAATCGCATGGCGCATATCGTGCGGCCCGACGTGCGCCATCAGGGCTCCGTCGTTGAAACCTACCAGCGCGTGGATCAGGCTTTCGGGATGAATGACCGCCTCGATCTGATCGGGCCTGACGCCAAAGAACTCTTTGGTTTCAATAAGCTCAAGTGCTTTGTTAAACATGCTCGCACTGTCGATGGTGATCCGCTGCCCCATCGCCCAGTTTGGGTGCGACGATGCCTGGTCTACAGTGGCGTCTTTCAGCTTTTCAATCGGCCAGTCACGGAATGCTCCACCAGAAGCGGTGATGATCACCCGCTCCACCGTGTCCATGTCCTCGCCGTTGAGCGCCTGAAACACAGCCGAATGCTCGCTGTCGACGGGCAGCACAGTGCCGCCGTGGTCACGGGCGGTTTGCAGCAAGAGCGGGCCAGCAGTCACAAGGCTTTCCTTGTTGGCCAGCGCCAGAGTGGTGCCCTTGCGCAAGGCCGCCAAGCCCGGTGGCAGACCAGCGGCACCGACGATGGCCGACATGATCCAATCAGCGGGCATCTCTGCCGCGTCAATCAACGCCGCCTCGCCCGCGGCCGCTTTTACGCCGGTGCCGGCCAGGGCCTCGCTCAGCTCCTGATAGTGAGCATCATAGGCGGTAACGGCGACTTTTGCTTTCAGATCAACGGCATCTGCTGCGAGGCGCTCGATGTTGCGCCCGCCGGTGAGGGCCTGCACCTGATAGGCATCGCGGTCGCGGCGGATGAGATCGATAGTGTTTTGGCCAATCGACCCTGTCGCCCCAAAGATAGTGACCCGCTTCATTGCGGCACCGGTGGAAAACCTACGATTTGTCCCATAAGCAGTAACAAAATCGACGCCCCCAGCATGCTGTCAAAGCGATCGAACATGCCGCCGTGCCCCGGAAGGATCGAAGAGCTGTCCTTGACGTTCATCCGGCGTTTCAGCGCGCTTTCTGCCACATCGCCCATTTGCCCGGCAATCGCCAAAGCGATGGAAATGCCGATGATTTCAGCCCCCGCCTTGCCCCAGGCCACATAGACCGCACCAATGGCCGCAGCCCCGATCCAACCAGCGACGGTGCCGGACCAGGTTTTCTTGGGGCTGACCTTTGGCCAGAATTTTGGCCCGCCTATAAGGCGCCCCGCAAAGTATCCCAAAATGTCACTAAATATGACGATTAAGGCCAGCCAGATCATCCAGATGAAGCCAAATTCATCGCGCAAGGCAACAAGGCCGAAGCTGGCGAAAAGAACAGCCGAGGTATAAAGCGCATAGGTGACTTTGTGCTGCTTAAGCTGGCTGATACCCACCAGCGCCGGTACGAAAAGCAGCGGAAGCGCGAATCCGGGCGGCAATTCCACCAGCACCAGCAAGGCAATGCCCGTCAAAGCCCCCAAAAGAACAGAGCGGTCTTCGCCACCGACCATTCGCGCGACTTCCCACACCATGATCCCGGCGATCGCAGAAACCAGAATGTGGAAGGGAATGCCGCCCACCCAGATCAGAAACAGACCAAGGACCGCGAACAGACCGCCAGACAAAAGCCTTTGCGCCAGATCGTTCCACTGCCCCCCGGCGGTTGTCATCCAGGCACGGCTCCGAAACGGCGTTCGCGATTGGTGTAACCGGCCAGCACGCGCGCAAATTCATCGCGGGTAAAGTCAGGCCACAGCGTGTCGATAAACTCGTACTCGGAATAGGCCGACTGCCAAAGCAGGAAGTTCGAGATCCGCGCCTCGCCACTGGTGCGGATGACCAGATCGGGGTCGGGCAGAACGTATGTATCCAGAAAGCGCGCAAGCGTTTCGGCATCGACACTTTCAGGATCGATCTTGCCTGCGGCCACTTCACGGGCCAGACGTTTTGTGGCGCGCGCCACTTCGTCCCGTCCACCGTAATTCAGCGCAACCGTCAGGTTCACCTTGGTGTTGTGACAGGTCAAAAGCTCCAACTCGTCCATCAACGCGACAAGGTTTTCATCAAGCCTGATGCGATCACCGATAAAGCGCACGCAGACGCCCGCCTCTACCAACGCCTTGGTCTCGTGGGTCAAATACCGCTTGAAAAGCTTCATCAGCCCCGACACCTCGGTCTGGGTGCGCTTCCAGTTTTCGGTCGAAAAGGCAAATATTGTCAGATACTTGACGCCTTGCTCGGGGCAAGCCTCCAAAATCTCACGCACACGCTTTGCGCCCGCGTGGTGGCCAAAAAGCCGAGGCTTGCCACGCGCCTGTGCCCAGCGGCCATTGCCGTCCATGATAATCGCCACATGCTCTGGCGCGTTACGCGTACTGTCTTTGCCCAAATCGGGTCTCCTGATCACTGGCCCCACGCCACACACTGTGGTGTTTTACACCTGCATTATTTCTTCTTGCTTACTTTCCAGGCTATCGTCGATTTTTTTTATGCCCTGGTCGGTTAATTCCTGTACGGCCGTTTCCCAGAACTTCTGGTCATCTTCGCCCATGCCATCGGATTTGGCCTTCTTTATCTGGTCCATCCCGTCACGGCGCACATTACGCACCGCAACACGCGCGTTCTCGGCATAGGTGCCTGCCACCTTGGTCAACTCGCGACGACGCTCTTCGTTCAATTCAGGGATCGGCAGGCGAATGATCGTGCCGTCCATCACCGGGTTGATGCCCAAGCCGCTTTCGCGAATGGCCTTTTCAACCTTGCCAACCAACCCTTTGTCCCAGACGTTGACGGTAATCATCCGCGGCTCTGGCACATTGACCGTGCCGACCTGATTAAGTGGGGTTACGGCGCCATAGGCATCCACAGTTATCGGCTCCAGCATCGAAGCCGAGGCGCGTCCGGTGCGCAATGTCAGAAATTCCTGCCGCAAAGCCGTCAACGCGCCGTCCATACGCCGCTCAAGATCATCAAGATCAATCTCAAATTCGTCTGCCATGCCCGTCCACTCGTTTTTCAGCTCGGCTTGTCGCCATTTCGGCTTCTATATCTTGAGTTTGTGTCAATTGTATAGAGTAGGCGTGGAAATGCTGTGCATGGTGTCGGTAAGCTGCAGCAGCTTTTCAGGATGAAATGGGGAGGGCATGAAAAAGATGGGCATTTTTTCTACAAAAACGTGCGATCTCCCGTCAGATGCGCTGCTTTTGAAGTATCGGGCGCAAAATTACACCGATTGCTTTGCCGTCCAGGTAGCAGGTGATCATGATCTGGCAGCCTTCGTTGCAGCTTTCTATTCTACATGGCTTTTCAAAGCAGAGCGTTTCGTTTTAGCACATATCGCCAAGGCTCCGGCGACCGATGCGCAGGCAGTGGCCCTTGGTCGCGCTGAGAGTGACCAGTTCTCGGTCTGGCGCACCGAAACGCGAAGTCAGGCGCAACTTCTGATGTGCCCGCGCGATGAAACGACCCGCTCTTGGTTCATGGTCGATGCAAAGGACAGAGCATCGACGACGCTTTACTTTGGCTCGGCACTTATCATGCGCAACAGGCCAAGGGATGCCGAAAAGCTGACGCTCAAAATCGTCATTGCGCTTCACCGCTTTTATTCACGTGCTTTGCTGGCTTGCGCCGCCGCCAAGCTGAAAAGGACACTCAATCCTTGACGATGGTATAGGTCCCCTCACCCGCCAAAATGCCGCGAAACCCGCCGGGCTCATCCAGCGAAAACACGATGATCGGCAGCTTGTTGTCGCGGGCAAGCGCAATCGCACTGGCGTCCATCACGCCCAGATGCTGGGCCAGCACATCGTCATAGCTCACCGTTTCATAGCGCTTGGCATCGGTGTGCTTTTGCGGATCCTTGTCATAAACCCCGTCCACTTTGGTGCCCTTGAAGATCGCCTCGCACGACATCTCGGACGCGCGCAGCGTCGCCGCCGTATCGGTGGTGAAATACGGATTGCCCGTGCCGGCCGCAAAAATACATACGCGCTTTTTCTCCAAATGCCGCACCGCCCGGCGGCGAATATAGGGTTCCGCCACCTCGTTCATCGTGATCGCCGAGATCACCCGGGTGTGAATGCCCAAGCCCTCAAGTGCTGATTGCATCGCCAGCGCGTTCATCACCGTGGCCAGCATGCCCATGTAATCGGCCGTCGTGCGCTCCATTCCCTGCGCGCTGCCCTGCAAACCTCGAAAGATATTCCCGCCGCCGATCACCATGCAGATCTCGACCCCCATCTCGTGGACCGTGCGCACCTCGTTGGCGATCCGTTCAACCGTGGGAGGGTGCAGGCCAAACCCCTGGTCGCCCATCAAAGCCTCGCCCGAGATTTTCAGCAAAACGCGGCTGTATGTGGTTTTTGGCTCTGTCATGATCGTCCCTTTGATGCGGCCGGCGACGCCGGAATGATGTCGTCTTTGCGCTCGGCGCGAAAATGTCGGAAAACGCGGGCCAGTTCAACGAGGGATCCATGCGCGATCTGTTAAAATCACTCGACTGCGAGCGCCCGGTGCTTCTGGCAGGGCCCACCGCCAGCGGAAAATCCGCCCTCGCCCTTGAGATCGCGGCAAAACTGGGCGGCGCAATCGTGAACGCCGACGCGTTGCAGGTTTTCGCCAACTGGCGCGTACTGACCGCGCGTCCTTCGGCGCAGGATGAGGCGGCGCACCCCCACGCGCTTTACGGCCACGTCGCGGGCGACCATCCCTACTCGGTCGGTGCATGGCTGCGCGAGGTCACCCCTTACCTCGCCGGGCCGCCTCCCGTCATTGTCGGCGGCACCGGGCTTTATTTTACCGCCCTTACCGACGGGCTCGCCGATATTCCCAAAACGCCCGATGACATCCGCCAGACCGCCATGGCCCGCATCGCCGCCGAAGGCGCGGATGCGCTGCTCACCGAACTTGACCCCGCCACCGCCGCCCGCATTGACCGCCAAAACCCGATGCGCGTCCAACGCGCCTGGGAGGTGCTGACAGCAACAGGACGCGGCCTGGCTTCATGGCAAGACGACACGCCAGCCCCGCTGCTGCCCTTGAAAGACGCCCAACCGCTGCTGCTAAAGGCCCCGAAAGACTGGCTCACCCCTCGCATAGCACAGCGCTTCGATCAAATGCTCGACCAGGGCGCACTGGACGAAGCCCGCGCCAACGCGCCTGGTTTTCACCCAGCCCTCCCGTCCGCCAAAGCCATTGGCGCCGCCGAACTGATCGCCCACATCAACGGCACCCTCTGTCTTGAGGCCGCCAAAGAGGCCGCCACCATCGCCACCCGGCAATATGCCAAACGCCAGCGCAGCTGGTTCCGCGCCCGGATGAAAGGCTGGCAGCCAATAGACCGCCCCTAGCTTTTCATCTATTCAAAAATACTCTGGGGGTCCGGGGGCAAAGCCCCCGGCGGAGCGACGGGCGAAGCCCGGCGCAAATCACCTGGCTTTCAAAAACGCCACCAGAATATCACGCGCCGCGGCCAGATCGCTCTTCTCGATCATCTCGGTCACAGTATGGATATACCGTGTACCCACGACGATCCCTACGGCGCGCGCTCCCGCCGCCGCTTGTTGCGCCGCCGCGCCATCCTGACCACCTGCGCGCAGCATCGTGCGCTGATAGGGGATCTTCTTTTTCTCCGCCAGTTCGGCAATTTCGCGCACCAATTCCTTGTCGGCAATGAACGAGCTGTCGCGCAAGTGCAGACCAAACCCTTCGCCATGTGCCGTGGTGCGGTCCTGTTCGGGCACGCCCGGCGTGTCGCACGCCAGCGTCGTATCAATCCCGATCCCGATGTCAGGCTGCACGCGGTAGGCCGCCGTGCGCGCACCGCGCAGCCCCACCTCTTCCTGCGTGGTAAAGACCACGTGGATCTCCGCCTTGGTCCTGGTCTTGCCCAGACCGCGAATGGCCTCGATCCCCAGCCAGCAGGCAATTCGGTTATCCAGCGCCTTTGACACAAGCTTGTCACCGATCTCCAGAAACGGCTCGTCCATGACAACCATGTCGCCCACCTTGACCACATCCCTGGCCTTGGCCCCAAGGCCGGTGTCGACAAAAAACTCATGCGGTTCCGGCACCTTCTTGCGATCCGCCGCACTGGCGATATGCACAGGTCGCCCGCCGGGGTTCATCACCGCCTTCAAATCACCCTTTTCGGTACACACCAGAACGCGGCGCGAGAAAAGGTTGCGCGGATCAAACCCGCCCACTGTCTGCAAATACAAAAACCCCTTATCCGAGACATGGCTGACCAGAAACCCGATCTCGTCCATATGGCACAAAAGCATGATCTTCTCGGGCGACTTGCCCTTGCCTTTGCGTACACAATGCAGCGAGCCCATGGCATCAGCCTCAACCTCATCGAACAAGCCCTTGATGTCCTTGACAATCAAATCACGCACGCGGTCTTCGTGACCGGGCACACCGGGGGTTTCGCAAAGGCGTTTGAGAAGGTCGATGTTCATCAGCAGGCTCCTGTTTTCGGTATTGGCGGTTCTGTGCGAAAAAACAGTGTTTTGCAACGCATTCGCTTGATTAGCCCCCGCGCGAGGTCTACCTGAGGTTTATGAAACTTCTCTTTTTAGGTGATGTTATGGGGCGCGCGGGGCGCCGCGCCATTGTCGAGCGCCTTGCAGACCTGCGCGCGGCATGGAAAGCCGATTTCGTCATCGTCAATGCAGAGAACGCCACCTCTGGCGCGGGCCTGAGCGTCGATCACGCCAAAACACTCCTGGACGCGGGCGCAGACGTGCTGACGCTGGGCGATCATGCCTTTGATCAAAAAGACATGCTGCAAGGCGTCGAGCGCGAGGCGCGCATTTTGCGGCCCCTCAACTTTTCCAAGGCGGCACCCGGCAAAGGCGCGCGGGTGTTCGAGGCGCGCGGCGGGCGCAAGGTGCTTGTCGCTCAGGTGCTGGGCCAGGTATTCATGAAACGCGCCTTTGATGATCCGTTTTCCGCCATCGACGCGGTTCTGCGCGCCCATCCCTTGGGTGGTCTGGTGCAGGCCAGCGTTGTGGACATACATTGCGAGGCCACGTCCGAGAAAATGGCGATGGGCCACTATTGCGACGGACGCGCCAGCGTTGTTGTCGGCACGCATACCCATGTGCCCACCGCAGATGCGATGATCCTGCCCGGCGGCACGGCCTATATGACGGATGCAGGCATGTGCGGTGATTACAATTCGGTGATCGGCATGGACAAGGCCGAGCCGATGCGGCGGTTTTTGACCGGTATGGGCAAAGGACGGTTTCAGCCAGCTATGGGCGAAGCAACTCTATCTGGCTTCTTTGTCGAAACCGACGACCGCACCGGCAAAGCCGTGCGCGCTGAACCTGTGCGCGATGGCGGGCAACTGGCCCCGGCCGCTCCCGGCTAAAGCGTGCGTTCAAACCGCAGGACATTCAGATCGAACGGGCCGTCAGATGTATCGACGCTGACCACATTTTCACCGACGTTGTGCCAACCGGTCTTTTCATAGAACGCCGAGGCCCGATGGTTTTTGACAGCGCAGGATAACCACGCCGTCTGCGCGCCACTGTCGCGGATCAGTGTTAACGCCTCATTCATCAGTGCCTTAGCCACACCCCTGCCTTGCGCGGCCTTGGCGACAAAAATCTGGTATAGCTGCGCGTCGATCACGGCCACAAAGCCAAGAACCTCGTCGCCCTTTAACGCAAGACGCACTGGGAAATCGGCCTGCCGCAACCGACGCCGAAAATCGTCGTGTGTGCGAAGGCGCGTGAGTGCCACTGGCGTGATGGCCGCATGTGCCTCGTGCCAGCCAGTGTGCCAAAGTGCGGCCGTTGCCTCTAGCGTGGCATCACTCAAATCCGATATTTCAAAGGTCATGGCCTGTAGGTGGCAAGCTTTGCCCCGAAGCCAATAAATACAACGCCCGTCACGCCCTTGATCCAGCGCTGCACGCGCCCGTTCTGCGCCACCGAAACGAACTGGTCCAGCAGCAGCACCATCGCCGCAAACCAGGCGGCGTTGATCACCGAATGGATCACGACCAACATGAAGGACGCCGCTGCCGTCGTCTCACCAAGGGTGATGAACTGTGGAAAGGCGGCCAAATAAAACATCGACACCTTGGGATTCAGCGCATTGGTCAGAAACCCTTCGACAAAAGCCTTAAGCAAGGTGCGCTGCCGCTTGGCCGGAGTAACGGTCTTGCTGTCAACGCCTTTGCAGGCGGCGATCAGCGCCTTGATCCCGATCCAGCACAGGTAAGCGGCACCCAGGTATTTGACGACCGTGAAGGCCACTGCCGACTGCACCAAAAGGATCGAAATTCCAAGGATCGCCAAAGCGCCATGCAAGTAGAACGCCGCCAGAAACCCGGCCACGTTCGCCAGCCCGGCGTTTCGGCCCGAGGTCGGCACGGTCTTGGCGATCAACACTCCGTTTGGTCCGGGTGAGACCACAAGCAACGTGGCGACAAAAGCGAATGTAAGGATATCTGACCAGTCCATTAGAACACCTGCTAATCTCTTCACCTTGGGTGTAATCCGCTTTTTCACCCCTGACCAACAAAGAAAGCTTGTCGTGGCAAACCAAAGGCGCGAAGACGGTCGAACGCATCTCTCTCGCCCTTTCAGGACACTTGCCACGTGAATCGCGAAAAGCTCTTTCTCTTTACCGTGCTGATCGCGATGGGCGCGGGCTGGGGGGCGACACAACCGCTTTCCAAGGTGGCGGTCAGCGAGGGATACCGGTTTTTCGGGCTGATTTTCTGGCAATCCGTTATCGGCTGTCTGGTGCTGGGTGCGCTACAGGTTTATCGCCGAAAGCCCCTTCGGATCACGCGCGCGGGCATCATCGTGTTCCTCTTTGTCTCGCTGGTGGGCACGGTCATTCCAAACGCCACAAGCTATGAAGCGATCCGTCACTTGCCTGCCGGTTTGACGTCCATGCTTCTGGCGCTGATCCCGATGGTTGCCTTTCCTGTGGCGCTTGCTTTAGGCAACGAGCGCTTTCAATTCAACCGCCTGATCGGGCTGGGCCTTGGGCTTGCAGGCGTTTTGCTGATCGTCGGTCCCGAGGCCAGCCTGCCCGAACGGGCAGTGATCGTCTTTGTGCCACTGTCGCTGGTTTCGGTGCTTTGCTATGCGTTTGAAGGCAACGTGCTGGCGCGCTGGGGCACGGCGGATATGGACCCGATCGAAGTGCTTTTCGGCGCAACGGTTCTGAGCGCTGCCTTTGGGCTGGTGCTGGCGGTGGGCACGGGGCAGTTTATTGATCCGCGCGGGCCCTGGGGCGCACCCGATGCGGCGCTGATCGCGACATCGACCATCAGCATCGTGGTCTACACAACCTATGTCTGGATGGTCGTGCGCGCAGGCCCGGTCTTTGCCGGACAGGTCAGCTACCTAGTCACTGGTTTTGGCGTGCTGTGGTCGATCCTGTTTCTGGGCGAGACCTACTCGGGATGGCTTTGGGCCGCATTGGGCTTGATGCTTTTGGGGCTGTTTTTCGTGCAACCACGCCCGCGTGCCCCCCAAGCCCCCTTGCTGGCACCGGGCAAAGACGCGAAGCTGACGCCAAATGGCTGACCTGCTTTCTCTTTCGCCCGATGCGCGCGCCTATCTGACCCTGGCGGTCGTGGGCGTGATGTTCCTGCTGTTCGTACGCGAGACATATCCGCCCGAGGTTACCGCTTTTGCCGGTGCCGCCACGCTTCTGGCGATGGGCGTATTGCCTTATGAGGCCGCCGTTGCCGTGCTTTCAAACCCGGCGCCGTGGACGATTGCCGCGATGTTTATCGTGATGGGAGCGCTGGTCCGCACCGGTGGGCTGGCGTGGTTCACCCGTCTGGCAGAGGCCAAGGCCGACACCAACCCGGCGATGGCAGTCGGTGGGCTGATGGTGCTGGTGGTGCTGGCGAGCGCTTTTGTGAACAACACGCCAGTGGTTCTGGTGATGATCCCGGTCTTTGTGCAACTGTCGAAAAAACTAGGCGTCTCCGCCAGCAAGCTGCTGATCCCGCTCTCTTATACCGCAATCCTTGGGGGAACGCTGACGCTGATTGGCACCTCGACCAACCTGCTGGTCGATGGGGTGGCGCGCGCGCGCGGGCTGGAGCCGTTTTCCATCTTCGAGGTGACACCGCTGGCGATTTTCCTTGTGGCATGGGGCGCTGTTTACCTGCGCTTTGTGGCCCCGCGTCTGTTGCCGGATCGCTCCAGCATGGCGATGCTGTTGTCCGACAGCTCAAAAAGGAAGTTTTTCACCGAGGTTGCCGTGCCCGAAGACAGCGGCCTGATCGGGCAATCTGTCTCGGACGTGAGCCTTTTTGCCCGCGATGGCGTGCGTTTGGTGGACGTTTTACGCGGCGACGCCTCGCTGCGGCGTAAGCTGAGCGATGTGACGCTGGAAGCTGGTGACCGGGTGGTCTTGCGCACCCAGATGGACGAACTTTTGGGCCTGCAGGAGAACCGCGATGTGCGACTGGTTGATAAGCTGTCGTCGCGAGAAACCACGACCGTGGAGGTGCTGATCACGCCCGGAGCCACGCTTGTGGGCCGCTCGCTGGGATCGCTGCGCATTCGCAGGCGTTACGGCGTTTACGTGCTGGCGGTCCATCGACGCAATCAAAACATCGGACGGCAACTGGATGATCTTGTGGTGCGCGTAGGCGACACGCTGCTCCTGGAAGGGTCAGCCGAGGATATCGCGCGGCTGGCCACCGATGCAGGTTTGGTGAACGTCGCCCAACCCACGGAGCGTGCGTTTCGTCGCCGTCAGGCGCCTTTGGCCCTGGTCGCCTTGTGCGGCATCGTGGTTCTGGCGGCTTTGGGCGTGGCCCCGATCCTAGCGCTGGCGATCATTGCGGTGGCGGTGATTTTCCTGACCCGGTGTATTGACGCCGACGAGGCGTTTTCGGTGATCGACGGGCGATTGCTGGCGCTGATCTTTTCGATGCTGGCCATCGGGGCGGCACTGGAAGTGACCGGTGCCGTCAGCCTGATCGTGGGAGCCGCCACACCGTTTTTGTCGCAACTGCCGCCCTGGGCGGTGATCTGGGCGATTTATCTTTTGACGTCGGTTCTGACTGAGATGGTGTCGAACAACGCGGTCGCAGTCGTCGTCACACCGATTGCGATCGGCCTGGCCACATCAATGGGCTTCGATCCACGCCCCTTTGTCATTGCGGTGATGGTGGCGGCCTCGGCTGCGTTTTCGACGCCCATCGGCTATCAGACCAACATGCTGGTTTACGGGCCCGGCGGGTATTCTTTCAGCGATTTTCTGAAGGTGGGCATTCCGCTCAACCTGTCGGTGGGGATCATCGCGTCGCTTTTGATCCCGCTTTTCTGGCCGCTGTGATCGAAAGGCACGAGGGCTGTGCCCTCGTACGCGATATTTTGATGAGGGGTTTCACCCCTCAAACTCCCTGAGAGTATTTTTACCAAGAAGAATGAGGGGTCTGGAGCCCGCGTTCGGTGATGATCATGTCGAGCGATTGGTCGGTCGGGTCGGTTGGGAGGGCCTGTTTAAGCCTTTGGGCGGCGTAAGCGAAGCCGATTGTGGTGACGGTGCTTTTCTCTCTCAATTTTTCAAGCGTGCGGTCATAGTGCCCTGCCCCGTAGCCCAGCCTGTGGCAGGCCGCGTCAAAAGCAAGCATCGGGATCACCAGTGTTTGTGGCGTGACCTCCGGCATGGAGGCATCGGGGGTTTGCACGCCGAATCCGTCGGTGTGCATTGGCGCATCTTCGGTCCATGTGCGGAAGATCAGCGCATCGTAGCCTTGGGTGACAGGCAGGCACACGGCGTGGGTGCTGGCGAGCGCGCGCATGGCCGGGCGCGGATCGATCTCGGTGCGGATGGGCCAGTAAAACGAGATCGGGCCCTGCAAGGGGCGCAGGGTATCGATCAGCGTGGCAAGGGCCGGTGCGGGATCGACCGTGGCGTGGGCCTTTGCGCGATGCGTGGCCATGTCTTTGCGAAGGACCGATTTTGCAGCGCTCACAAAAGCACCACGGTGGCGAGGCCCAAAAAGGCAAAGAAACCCACGACATCGGTGACCGTTGTTACAAAGGTACCTGAGGCCAGCGCCGGATCAATGCCGAATTTGTCCAGCACCAAGGGCACGATCACGCCCGAAAGCCCTGCCACCAGCAGATTCACCACCATTGCGGCTGCTATCACGACGCCGATGGCCGTGGAGCCAAACCAGATATAGCCGACGATCCCCATCACAACCGCAAAGATCAGCCCGTTCAGCAGCCCTGCAATGCTTTCACGCCGGATCACCCGGAACGCGTTTGATCCGGTCAGATCGCGCGTGGCCAAAGCGCGCACCGCCACTGTCATCGACTGGGTGCCTGCGTTGCCGCCCATCGAGGCGACGATGGGCATCAGCACGGCCAGAGCGACAACCGCCGAAAGCACGTCTTCGAAAAGAGAAATGACAATCGAGGCGATCACCGCCGTGGCAAGGTTGATCGCCAGCCACGGGAAGCGTCGTTTGACGATTTCCAATGTCGAATTTGACAGACTTTCATCACCCACACCAGCGAGACGGAACACGTCTTCCTCGTGCTCTTCGTCCAGAATACCCATGGCGTCATCAATGGTGATAACACCGGCCAGCCGCCCCTCGGCATCGACCACCGGGGCCGAGATCAGGTGGTACTGGTTAAACGCATATGCGACATCGCCTTCATCTTCATCAACAGTGAAGGTGCGAAAACTGTCTTCGGTGATATCGACCAGCATCGTGTCCCGGCGCGAGGCCATCAGCCGGCCCAGCGTCACATAGCCCACCGGGCGATAGCGCGGGTCGACTAGCACGATGTGATAGAATTGCTCGGGGAGTTTGTCCTGCGCGCGCATGTAATCGATGCTGTCACCCACGCTCCAATGCTCGGGTGCTGTGACCATTTCGCGCTGCATCAGGCGGCCGGCAGAGGTTTCGGGGTAGCTGAGCGATTGTTCAACGGCCAGACGGTCGGTTGAATCCAGCGCGTCAAGTATGGCCTCTTGTTGCGGTTCGCCAAGGTCTTCGATCAGATCGACAACATCGTCCGATTCAAGCTCACGCACCGCTTCTGCCAGGGCCTCTTGTGGCAAGGCGCTCACGACGTCTTCGCGCAGGTCCTCTTCAAGCTCTGACAGAACCTCGCCGTCGATCAGATCTGCGGCCAGAACAACCATGTCGCGGCGTTTCGCACCGTCGATCTGCTCCAGCAGGTCAGCTATGTCTGCGGGGTGAAGCGGCTCGAACAGCTCGGCAAGACGCGCTCGGTCGCCTGCCGCCACCGCCTCAAGCACTTGGGCGACGAAACGGTTGTCGAGCGCATAGGCGTCCTGCGCATCTTCTGTCGCCTCAATGGGATCTGGTGTGTCACTCATCAGAAGGCCTCCTGCGCGTTGCCAGCACCCTAGTCGATCAGCAGGGATGGACAACCTTAAGATGGCGGTCTTAACAAGTGGCATGAACACATCCGAAATATTACTGGGCCAGACGCTGGTTTTTCCCGACAATCCGCTTTTTGAGGGGTGGCAGAGCGCGCGCCATGATGCGCGTGGTGCCGTTTTGATCACCGACGGGAAGATTGCCGCGGTTGGATCGGCGGATGACGTCCGACGCGCGCACCCAGACGTGCCGGTGACCGACCATGGCGACGCGCTGATCCTGCCGGGGTTTGTTGATGCGCATGTGCATTATCCGCAGACAGCGATCATCGCGAGTTGGGGCAAGCGGCTGATTGACTGGCTGAACGCCTATACCTTTCCAGAGGAGATGCGGTTTGGCGACAAGGCGTACGCCCGGCAAGTTGCGGGGCGGTATTTCGATCTGACCTTGGCGGCGGGGACCACGACCGTGGCCAGCTATTGCACAATCCATCCCGAAAGCGTTCAGGCGTTTTTTGAAGAGGCGCAAAGCCGGGGCGTGGCTTCTGTGGCGGGTAAAACCTGTATGGATCGCAATGCGCCGGACGGGCTGCGCGACACGGTGCAGTCGGCCTATGACGACAGCAAGCGGTTGTTGGAGCAATGGCATGGGCGGGAAAGGCTGCGCTATGCGATCACGCCGCGGTTTTCGCCGACTTCTACGCGTGAGCAACTGGAAGCCCTGGGCGTGCTTTGGGCGGAACATCCGGAATGCCTGATGCAGACGCATCTGTCCGAGCAGACCGAGGAAATCGCCTGGGTGGCAGAGCTTTTCCCCGAGGCGGACGATTATCTTGAGACTTACGAGGCGGCAGGATTGCTGGGGGCCAATGGGCTTTACGGGCATGCGATCCATCTGAGGGAGCGCGAACGTGCACGGTTGCGGGAAGTGGGGGCTGCGCTGATCCATTGCCCGACGTCGAACATGTTCATCGGCTCGGGGCTGTTTGATCTCAAGGGCCTCGCTGCTGAGCGCCAGCGGATCGGGCTGGCCACGGATACTGGCGGAGGCTCGTCGTTTTCGATGCTGCGCACCATGGCGGCGGCGTACGAGGTGGCGCAGTTGAACGGGTACGCCTGTCATCCGGCAGAGTTGTTGTGGCTGGCAACTGCCGGGTCAGCGGGCACGCTTGGCATGGGCACCCGGATCGGGTCGCTCAAGCCGGGGTATGATGCTGATCTGGTGGTGCTTGATCTGGCTTCGACCCCTGCGATTGCGCAGCGAGCAGCGCGCGCAGATGACATTTGGGAAGCGGTTTTCCCAACCATCATGATGGGCGATGACCGCGCAATCCGCGGTGTGCGGATCATGGGCAAGGTGGCGGTCTGACGTGCTGAGTTTTGTCTTCGCCGTGATCGCTTTGATCATCACGCCTGGCCCCGGCGTGCTGTCATTGGCAGGCGTTGGCTCGGCCTATGGCTATCGCCACGGCGCGCGCTACCTGATCGGGCTGCTTTTGGGCAACAACATGGTCTGCATCGCGGTGATCACCGGGCTGGCCGCCGTGATGCTGGCCGAGCCGCGGTTGCGGTTGGTGTTTTCTGTCGCGTCCACGGCCTACCTTTTGTGGCTGGCCTATCGCATCGCTTTTGCCGGAGCCAAGGTTGGGTTTATCGACATGCCCGCCCCGCCCGGCATCCGGGGTGGCATTTTGCTGCAGGCGATCAATCCCAAGGCCTATGTGGTCAACACCGTGCTCTTTTCGGGGTTTGCGTTCCTGCCCGGTTCACCGGGGCTGGAGATGGCGCTGAAGCTGGTGATCTGGAATGTGCTTTGGATCCTGGTCCACATCCTTTGGCTGTGGGTCGGCGTTTCGATCCGCGCTTTAAACCTGCCTGCCCGCACGCAGCGGGCGATCAATATCGGCATGGCCTTGGCGATGCTGGCGGTGGTGGCATTGGCGATTTTTTCGGCGAGCTAGGCGAGCTTTTCCACCGCCTGCCTGGCCTGTTTTATGGCTTTGCCAAGATCAACGGTCGTCAAGCGCCCGTCCTCAACCACCTGCCGTCCTTCGACAAACAAGTGCTTAACGCGGCGCGGTCCCGCCAGCAAGAACGCGGCCGGATCCCAGTTGCCGGCGCTTTCCACACCGCTGATATCCCAGATCGCCAGATCGGCGCGCAGGCCCGTTCGAAGGCGTCCAATGTCCGAGCGCCCCAAGGCAGTGGCCCCGCCGACAGTGGCAATCTCCAACGCCTCTCGTGCGCTCATCGCATCGGCCCCAAACGTAACACGCTGCAACAGCATCGCTTGGCGCGCCTCATCGGCGATGTTCGCCTGATCGTTGGAGGCCGAGCCATCCACGCCCAGCCCGACGGTCACACCGGCGTCACGCATCTGGCGCACCGGGGCGATGCCGGAGCCAAGTCGACAATTCGAGCACGGACAATGCGCCACCGCCGTGCCGGTGCGGGCGAAAAGATCAATTTCCTGCCCGTCGAGTTTCACGCAATGCGCGTGCCAGACGTCTTCGCCTGACCAGCCAAGGTCTTGCGCGTATTGACCGGGCCTGCAGCCGAAATTCTCCAGCGAATAGGCGATATCCTCGTCATTCTCGGCCAAATGCGTGTGCAGCCGCACGCCCTTGTCGCGCGCAAGGATCGCGGCATCGCGCATCAACTCGCGGCTAACTGAAAACGGCGAACAGGGCGCAATCCCCACCTGCACCATCGCGCCTGGATTTGGATCGTGGAAGGTAT